>NZ_VOZP01000011.1:0-168654 GCF_013419735.1 Acinetobacter sp. YH12064 | reverse complement strand
AAAACCTTCAAAATTCTTGCTGAGCGATATCGCAATCGAGGCAAAAGACTAGCATTAAGATTCAATCTAATTGCTGGAATTTATAACTTGGAGCTGAGTGAAAAATGACTTATGAAAGAAATCTATTGTAAAGGTAGAGTAGAAAAAAAAGAATAAATGAACCGAATAGCTCGATTTGCATTGTCCACAACACACCATTTAATGGTACAGATCCAAATATAAAGGCACCAATCGTACCTTGATATAAGGCATCAAAAAATGTAAATGGATCTTGACCGTAAGTCGCCATCCATCTTGAGATATTAGACATATTAACATCAATGAATGATGTCACTATCCATGCCAAAACACATGAAACAAGAGCGGGAATTGCAAGTCTAGGAAATCTTTTTAATGACATGGAAATTAATTTTTTTTTAATGTCACTTTTAGACAAGATTGCATAAGACAGTATATATCCACTTAAAACAAAAAAGATAAAAACAGCAGCAGAACCGGAATACCAAAAATTAAATGGGGAATGATATATGGCACTTTCAACATTACTCATTTTTTGTAAATCAGTTTGGATATTATTGTGGAGTAGTGGGGCGAAGGTAAGCACTAAATGTGAGAAAACTACAGCCAAACAGGCTAATCCTCGAATACTTTCCGCAGAATTAATTTTAGACATACGCAAGTTAATTGAAAAAATTATTGATCGAATCATAAAGGAATTAGAGTTGAAATGCTTAATAAATATCGAAACTATTTTTGAATCCACGACTTGGATCACTATCCCTTATCATCATCAGGGTCGTGTCAATGAATGAATCAAAAATCAGCGGCACTACGTTGGTCGGGTGCAGAAAATGCATGCACGATTGGCGGTCTAACTTCTATGTGTGTCGCTACGCGTATATGGAAGTCAATTTTTGGAATTATTCAGCACGTATTACACAAGCAATTTCGAATAGTTAGAATTCTCAGTCAAAAAGCACCCAACCAGGTGCTTTTTTATTGCCAAAAATTAGGGGGTAACATGTCCGAAACGACAGCAGCGGTGGCAGAAACATCAGCTGCAGCTTTGGGATCAAAAGCAACAGTGACCGGTGGAGCAGCAAGCTTTGCCGGTTTTTTTATGGGCATTGATTGGATGGGGTGGGTAGGTATAGGCGTTGCTGTGCTGGGCCTACTCATTAATGTTTATTTCTCATGGCAACGAAATCAGCGCGAAAAAGAAATTCACGAGCTTACAAAGCGAAAATTAAACGGTGAATGCAATGTCAAACAAGACTAAATATTGGACGTATGGATTAGTAGCTTCGGCTGCTTTTTTTGTGGGCTTAGAAAAGTATGAAGGTTACTCAGCAAAACCCTATAAAGATAGCGGTGGGGTTGTAACGCAGGGCATTGGGTCTACAACCAAACCAGATGGTAAGCCAATCAAAATGACTGATCCGCCAATCACGCGCAAGACCGCTCAAGAATGGGCAAAAGCGCACGTGCCTAAAGATGAGGTTGTTTTTCGAAAGTCCCTTGAAGGCGTGAAACTTTCGCAAGTTGAATACGATGTGTACCTCGATTTTTCATACAACTTCGGTGCAGCTAACTGGCGCTCATCTTCAATGTTACGCAATTTGAAAGCAGGACAATATAAGCAAGCATGTAACTCATTGCTGAAATGGAAATATGTAGCTAAGCGCGATTGCTCGGTGCGGTCAAACAATTGCTATGGCGTTTGGACTCGACAATTAGAACGTCATCAAAAATGCATAGGAGCACAATAGTGCCATTATTACTTTGGAAATATAAAATATGGATCGCAATTGCGGTCTTTTTTGTTTTATACGTGGGGCAAATTGCTTATACCAATCACTTGTCTGGGAAGCTGCGCAAGGCAGATGAGCAATGTAATGCAAAGATCCAAGAAATTGAGCAGAAGCATCTTAAGGCTTTAGCTGAAAAACAAAATCAAATCAACCAAGTAAGTGCAGACTATGAAACACTTAAATCCGAGCAACGCATTAAAACAGAAACAGTCACACGTGAAGTTCAAAAAATCATTGAGCGGCCTGTGTATCGTAATGACTGCTTTGATGACGACGGCGTGCAGCAACTCAACTCACTTATCGCCAGTGGTGCCAGCAAACCTCCTTGAGCCTTGTGCAGATCTGCAACAACTTGAGTCGGGGCAGGGTAAATCCTTAATGCTTTGGTCTGTAGATACGGTTGCTAAATATAATGACTGCAAGGCACGTCATGGTGCAATTGTAAAAGCCCTCAAATGAGGGCTTTGATCTAATTGGTTGCTTTTAATTTTTCGATCAATTTCTCTTCGAATTTATCAATTTTTTCTATGGTTTCGATAATCATTGTTGGCAGATCTTTAAACGTGAAAACTTCTTCACAAGAGTTATTACTTTCAATGCTAAAACCTACAGATCTATCAAGAACCCTTTTTAATGAGTTGGCAATGCTTATATTATTTGGGTCTAACCCATAGCGGCAATAAGAAATAGGAGGAAAAACCTCAATATCCCTTTTTAAAGAAATTTGTGGTTCATCAAAATAATTATAGTACTTCTTGTACTCCTTGATTATTAAGATAAAAAATGTTTCGGAATGAATGTAGTGGTGATGTATTAGTGCAAATTCTTTAAACAAATTATTGTCAATAAATCTAATATTTTTAACTACTTCATAGATCTTTCTATGTATATCTTCTTTTTCATAAACAAGTAGCTCCTCATTAAATATTAAAAAAGCATTAATTTTATTTAATGTTCTAAGATTATCTTGCATCGTATTGAGTTTATATTTTACTTGAGACAAAACTCCCATTACTTCTAAAGCTTGTTCTTTTGTCGTTGTGTAGTTAGCTGGATCTCTCCAATCGCTAAATAATAAAGATGCAATATAGGCAGCAACAAGAGTGGCTCCACCACCAAATAAAGAGGAAACAATAGACCAAGTATCTTTTAGTGAGTTTGATGAGCCTTTAAATTCAAACAATATCCAAGATGAGGCAAAGCAGAAAAAAACCGCAGCCACCGTAATCGCAATAACATTAAAAATTTTTGTTTGAAGATCACTCATTAACTATCTCCACACCTTCCCAAAATTCACCCTTCTTTTTCGCCAAGAAAATATCAGCATCTCTTTTACTCATAAAATACTTGGCTTTCTCGTAATCACTGGTCCCATGCCAACCCGATTGATCTACAAAATTCACTTCTGATAATTCCCAATAACCCAAATCATCTTCTTGTTTTACATAAGAGAGATACTTTTTGTTTTTCTTCATGACAATCATTGTTAGCATCCGTATCTTAAGATGATGTGAGTATATGGTGCTCTTATTTGAAAAGCATCAAGCGGGTGTTGCTGATAATGCATATAAGCTCTAAAATGATAGGCGAATGATGGGCGCCAATTAAATATAAGTTGTTGGTTTTAAATGTGTGACATTGCTTTGACATCGTAGAGGTCAGCAGTTCGAGTCTGCTTATACCTACCAAATTCAAAAAGCAGAATCAGAGTGATTCTGCTTTTTTTATCTGAAATTATCAGGGTCTGTTGACATTTACTGTTCATAATTAACCCTATAAAGGTAGCCATAAAAATATACAGGCTAAAGCAACAGAACTTTGATAATTCCTTTTGAGCTTGTCATATCGAGTAGCTATTCCTCTAAATTCCTTTAATCTGCAAAACATATTTTCAACTAAATGCCTGATTTTATATAAATACCAGTCCATATGGTCATTGTTCGATTTGCTATTCGTTTTCCTTGGTATATTCGCTTTGGTGCTTGTTTTCCTGATCTGTTCACGCAGTGGTTCTGAATCATAGCCTTTATCTGCGCATACGACTTATGTCTCTTTTAAATCTAATGTTGATATTAAATCAGGTGCAACTTTAACATCATGTGTGGTTCCATCAGTAATCATGAAATCAATAGGATTGCCATGTGCATCAACAATCAAATGTATTTTTGAGGAGTTTCCTCCTACACTTTTAGAAATAGATTGATTCGCTATGCCGGCAGAATGTTGATGAGCACGTACATGAGAGCCATCAATAGAAATCCACTCCATATCGGGGCATGAGGCTAGTAATTTAAATAATCTAAGTAACTTACCACTGCTTGACCAACGATTAAAACGCTTGAAAATAGAGTTTGAATGACCAAAACAAGAAGGAATATCTCGCCACGGACAGCCTGTTCTAATTCTAAAGAGAATAGCTTCAATAAAATTGCGTAAATTTGAGTTGTGGTGAATGGATAAATTACGCAGAATAACTTTCAACTTTTGCCAGTGTTGATCTGTCAGCATGGTACGAGGCATAGCGAATAGTAAAATTGGGTTTGGCGATTTGATTTTACTACTTCGCTATTTTTTTAAGCTAAAAGTGTCAACACACCCTAATTAAAGTGTTATCAAGAATATAGTTAAATCAAATCTGCTTATATGAAAGGTGTTCATCATGAGTCGTTACCAAACTTAATTTTCTTTTATAGACTCATATGGACTGAGTCGTAAAATCATCATGAGATGGAATTGGGTGTAAATGCATCTATGTGCAAATACATCAATTTGGATATTGGTTGATTAAGTGATTAAGCCAAACTTCTTTGGCTCATATTTCTGCATTTATGACTATATAGTAGTGCTTCATACAATGTATGCTATAGCGGATTATTTGAAACAAAAAAGCCGCATTCTATGCGGCTCTTAATTGAACAAATAAATTATGCATCTTCAGTTTCTAAAATTTCGAAGTCATGGGTAATTTCTACACCACCATCCATCAGCATTTTACTAGCAGAACAGTATTTTTCAGCAGAAAGTTCAACCGCTTTTGCAACTTGCTTTTCCTTCACGCCATGACCAGTGACTACAAAGTGCAAATGAATTTTAGTGAATACAGCAGGAATAGTGTCGGCACGTTCTGCATTTAATTCACAACGAACATCAGTAATGTCTTGGCGTGCTTTCTTTAAAATCGTCACAATATCGAAAGATGCACAACCACCAAGTCCTGTTAAAATCAGTTCCATTGGGCGCGGACCACGGTTTTCACCGCCATATTCTTGTGATCCATCCATCATAACAGTGTGACCACTTTGAGTTTTTGCTTCAAAAGCAACATTCTCTAGCCAATGAACACTAGTTTGCATTGCAAGTCCCTAAAAAAAGCTATAAATTTACGCAGTACCTGTACACTAACATAAATTGAGTTGATAAGGAATTTCAACTCTTACGTGTGACAAGTTCACTTTAGGTCTTGTGCGATCTATAAATTATCCATATTCGGAAACTGTTAGCATGACTTCAAACTTTTCACAACTTAGCACAGATGCGCTATCTCCGGGGCAGTTACCTGAGTCGGTGAAGGCATTATTAAAACGTGCATATATTAATCGTTACCCAAAACGTACAACAATCATTGATGCGGGCTCAGAATCTAAATCTTTGTATTTAATTCTTAAGGGTTCAGTATCTATCATTTTACGCGAAGATGATGAGCGTGAAATTGTGGTTGCGTACTTAAATGCGGGTGACTTTTTTGGGGAAATGGGTCTATTCGAAGCAAATGCACAGCGTACTGCAGAAGTGCGTACGCGAGATGTATGTGAAATTGCTGAGATTACCTATGAAAACTTTCATGAATTAAGTAAACAATACCCAGACTTAAGTTATGCGGTATTTGCACAGCTTGTACGCCGTCTTAAAAATACGACGCGTAAAGTAACTGACCTTGCGTTTATTGACGTATCAGGTCGAATTGCACGTTGCTTAATTGATTTATCTTCACAACCAGAGGCAATGATTTTGCCGAATGGTCGTCAGATTCGTATTACTCGTCAAGAGATTGGTCGTATCGTGGGTTGTTCCCGTGAAATGGTTGGTCGTGTTCTAAAAACACTTGAAGAGCAAGGCATGATCGAAACTGATGGTAAAGCGATTCTAATTTTTGATGCATCGCTTGAAGAGAAAAGCCAATTGGCTTCTGACGATTTCGACGACGAAGAATAATCAGTCTTCCGAATCTAAAAAAAGCAAACTCAGGGGTTTGCTTTTTTTATGTCCATTCATTTCTCACTATTATAGCGGAAGCAACCTTTCTCACATTTTTTGACAAATAAACAGAAAATTATGATTTAAACAAAGCCGATATCTTAGGTAAGCTACTTCGTGACTTATATATTGATATTTAAAATAAAGAGGGAATTTGCGGCATGCAATTTAAACCATTGGCACATACTGGCATTTTAGTTCCAGAAATTTGTTTAGGCACCATGACGTTTGGTGAACAAAACACCCAAGCAGAAGCTTTTGCGCAACTGGATTATGCTTTAGAGCGTGGTCTTAACTTTTGGGATACTGCAGAAATGTATCCTGTCCCACCGAAACCTGAAACCCAAGGTTCAACTGAAACTATTATTGGTAACTGGATTGCAGCTCGCGGTGGACGCGATAAAATAATCTTAGCTTCAAAAATTGCAGGACCGTCACAAGGCGGTAGTCATATTCGTGACGGGCAAACTAAATTTATTGCTTCGGAAATTGAGTCTGCACTAGATCAATCTCTTCTGCGCTTACAAACAGATTATCTTGACTTATACCAGTTGCATTGGCCGCAACGTCCAACTAACTTTTTTGGTAAATTGGGTTATGGCAATGCCGAAGCGAACAGTACGCAAACTATTACCAATTTAGAAGAAACATTGGTTGCTTTAAGTCATGAAGTGAAAAAAGGCCGAATTCGCTCAATTGGACTATCTAATGAAACGCCATGGGGAACTTTAAAATTCCTACAACTTGCAGAAAAGCATGGTTTAGAAAAAATTGTCAGTGTGCAAAATCCATATAGTTTATTGAACCGTACTTATGAAATCGGTTTATCTGAAATTGCACACTACGAAGGCGTGGGCTTATTGGCATATTCACCTTTAGCATTTGGTTATCTAACAGGTAAATTCCGTCATGGTGCACGTCCTGCCAATGCTCGAGTGACACTATTTTCACGCTTCAGCCGCTATTCAAATGCGGAGAGTGAATGGGCAACAGAACAATATGCACAATTGGCTGAACAGCATGGTTTAACGTTGACACAGTTAGCACTAGCATTTATTAAGCAGCAATTTTTTGTCACCAGTACAATTATTGGTGCGACAAATCTAGATCAGTTGAAAGAAAATATTGATGCTTTTGAGGTGAATTTATCAGAAGACATTTTAAAAGGGATTGAAGATATTCATCGCCAACAGCCAAATCCTGCACCTTAAGCTGAACTTTTCAGTGGATTATGTAAAAGCCTGCATGTAAATGTGGGCTTTTTTGACATTTACGTGATTTAAGCTAGTGGAAAATCATTGAATTTTATTGTCAGAAAGTCAGTTGAGTTGACAAGAAAATTGTTTAAAAAAACATATGCATTTAAACAACATAATAAAGTACTAAATTCTTCAATAAATGACTTGAAAACTATTCTATTTATACCAATATTATAATTGAGATTTATCTATATCTTAAAATTAACTCATTGAAAAATATTTAAAAAATGTATTTGAAATTTTAAATATGACTCCCATATATGCTTCAAGTACAGAATTTGTTGTGAGGAATAACAAGAATGCGATTCGAAAAATTCACAAACCGTTTGCAGCAAGCATTATCCGATGCCCAATCTTTAGCAATGGGGAAAGACCATACAGCCATTGAAGGAATCCATATTCTTTCGACATTGCTTGAAGAGCCGTCGAACCAAAACTTGTTACAACAGGCAGGTGCTAATCTTCCTGAGTTAAAAACCAAGCTTCAGCAAGCCCTACAGGATACCGCCACCATTGCTACGCCGACAGGGGACATCAACCTAAATCCTGAAGCAGTCAAAGCGCTAAATTTAGCCGATAGTTTTGCGCAAAAAGCTGGAGATGAGTTTCTTTCTACAGATTGGGTGATTCTCGGTTTAGCTGAAACGGGTAAAACCAAAACCTTATTAAATAGTGTAGGCGTAACGACAGATAAATTACGCAATGCAATTGAACAAATACGAGGCGGTGAACAAGTCATGAGTAATAACCACGAAGATCAACGTGATTCACTCAACAAATATACCTTAGACCTCAATGCACGTGCATTAGAAGGCAAGTTAGATCCAGTTATTGGTCGTGATGAAGAGATTCGCCGTACCATTCAGGTATTATCACGTCGTAGCAAAAACAACCCTGTACTGATTGGTGAGCCGGGTGTGGGTAAAACTGCGATTGTAGAAGGTTTGGCACAGCGTATTGTCAATGGCGAAGTCCCTGAAAGTCTGAAAGGTAAACGTGTACTTTCGCTTGACCTTGGTTCATTGCTTGCAGGTGCAAAATACCGTGGTGAATTCGAAGAGCGTCTTAAAGCCGTTCTAAAAGATTTAGCCAAATATGATGGCGAGATCATTCTTTTTATTGACGAATTGCATACGCTTGTTGGCGCAGGAAAAGGCGATGGTGCAATGGATGCTGGTAACATGCTTAAACCTGCATTAGCGCGTGGTGAGCTACGCTGTGTAGGTGCGACAACACTTGATGAATATCGTCAATATATCGAAAAAGATGCGGCTCTAGAACGTCGTTTCCAAAAAGTGATCGTTGATGAACCGAGTGTGGAAGACACCATTGCGATTTTACGTGGTCTAAAAGACAAATATGCAACCCATCATGGTGTGCAAATTTTAGACTCTGCGATCATTGCTGCGGCAAAAATGTCGCATCGTTACATAACAGACCGTCAGTTGCCAGACAAAGCCATTGATTTGATTGATGAAGCTGCATCACGTATCAAAATGGAAATTGACTCAAAACCTGAGCCATTAGACCGTTTAGATCGTCGCCTAATTCAATTGAAAATGCAGTTAGAAGCAGTGAAAAAAGATGCAGATTCAGTCTCTAAAGCTGAAGTTGAGCACCTAGAGAAACAAATTGCTGAAGTTCAAAAAGAATATAGTGATTTGGAGGAAGTGTGGATTGCGGAAAAACGTTTGGTTGACGGCACGAATCAGGCTCAAATCGAGCTAGATAAAGCACGTACTGCCTTTGAAAAAGCACAACGTGAAGGTGATTTAGCAGAAGCTAGCCGTTTGCAATATGGTGTTATTCCTGAGTTGCAAAAACGCTTGAATGAAGAAGAAGTTGCCGAGGTGAATGAGGAACCGAAACTGATTCGTACCAAAGTCACTGAAAATGAAATCGCTGAAGTGGTAAGTGCGGCTACAGGTATTCCTGTTGCGAAAATGCTGCAAGGTGAACGTGAAAAACTCTTACACATGGAGGAGTTCTTACATAACCGTGTAGTTGGTCAAGATGAAGCTGTCGTAGCAGTGTCGAATGCGGTGCGTCGTTCTCGTGCAGGATTATCCGATCCAAACCGCCCAAGTGGTTCATTCTTATTCCTTGGGCCTACAGGTGTAGGTAAAACTGAGTTAACCAAAGCTTTAGGCAATTTCTTATTTGACAGTGATGATGCGATTATTCGTATCGACATGTCAGAGTTTATGGAAAAGCATTCGGTGAGCCGTTTAGTGGGTGCACCTCCGGGCTATGTAGGTTATGAAGAAGGCGGTGTATTAACTGAGGCTGTACGTCGTAAACCTTATAGTGTGGTGTTGTTTGATGAGGTTGAAAAAGCACATCCAGATGTCTTTAACATCTTACTTCAAGTGTTGGATGATGGTCGATTAACAGACTCACAAGGCCGTGTGATTGATTTCAAAAACACCGTGATCGTGATGACCTCGAACTTAGGTTCAACCGATGTTCGTGAATTAGGTGAAAACCCGTCGAAAGACGAAGTTCGCGCTGTGGTTATGGCTGCGGTATCTGAACATTTCCGACCTGAATTTGTGAACCGTATTGATGAGTTGGTAGTTTTCCACTCTTTACAAAAAGCGCAAATTCGTGGCATTGCGGATATTCAGTTGGATCGCTTACGTTCACGTTTGGCTGACAAAGACATGAGTTTGGCGGTTGAAGATAGTGCCTTTGAATTGCTTATCGATGCTGGTTTTGACCCTGTGTATGGCGCACGTCCTCTGAAACGTGCTATCCAACAACAAGTTGAAAATACATTGGCACAGAAAATCTTATCAGGTGCTTTCCAACCGGGCGATACGATTGTCGTTCAAGCGGAAGGAGATCACCTAACTTTTGAAAAGTTAAAACTCAACTAAAAAGCACAAATCTGCTACATCCAGTTGTAAAAACAGAAACCCGGTTTAGGCCGGGTTTTTTAATTTTACGCTTGTCGTAATTTTCGTTTAAATACGTAAAGTTCATTGCATTTCATCATTTTCACCCACTAAGATGACGTCCGCACACATCCAACGAGATGACTGTGTTCTGTAAAACAAAAACAATATCGCTCGTTCATTATGAATGAATGGCAACAGGAAATTATGATTATGATGGAATTTAAACTGCTTAGGCAGATCAAAAAAGAACCTTATAGTTTATATAAACGTACAGATGATATCACTGTTCAAGAACTCAAACGCATGTATGGTATTTACCAAAAATATTATGCCAATACCCGTTATGAAATTTTTGAACGCGACTTCTTAGAAAAAACCGGTGTTTTTTTCATTATTGAACCGAAAAATAATCAAATTGTCGGATTCTCGACGGTTATGGAGCGTGACTTTATTGTTGATGGTAAAGCCCGACATGCTTTTTTCAGTGGTGATACCATTATTGAGAAAGAGTATTGGGGGAATCGTGCATTAACTCGAGCAATGTTCCGTTATATTATTAGTTTTAAATTTCGTCATCCAAGAACCCCTGTATATTGGATTTTAATCTCTAAAGGCTTTAAAACTTATCTGCTCTTAGCCAATAACTACTACAGCTACTATCCACATTATGGTGAGAAAAATGCCCATCTCAAAGACTTTGTCGAATCGTACTGTAAAGAATATTTCTCAGAATACTATAACCATGAAACAGGTCTGCTGAATTTTGGCGAAGACTACCAGCCACTCAAAGCAGATGTTGCGCCAATCACCCATGAGATGCGCGAAAACAATACCAAGATTGCTTTCTTTGAAGACAAGAACCCAACGTGGGTCGATGGAACTGAACTACCGTGCATTGGTGAATTACGTTGGAGCGATTTATACCGTTATGTAAATCGATTCTTAACCAAGACCACCAGTGTGAGTAAACATGACAGCAAGTTACGTTATAAGTCACGTACATTGCATATTGCGACAGGTTCAGACTCGAAGGTGGCCTAATGGGATTGCTTCTCACCACTGCACATCAAGTTTTGAATATTGCCTGCCGTAAAGCATTTCAACGCTATACAGAGCAGGCAAATCAGCTGGAAAATGTGCAACGTAAAAAATTAAGCTATTTTTTAAAGCAGCACATTTCACAAAATTTAAGCTATGAGCAATTTGCCAAAAAATATCCGCTATCGCGTTATAGCAATTGGAAAAGCCAAATTGAACAATCCAGACAAAGTGGCAAAAATTGTTTGGGGCCTGAAAAAATTGTCCGTTTTCAACCCACCAGTGGGTCGAGTGAAGCAATTAAATTCATTCCCTATACTCAGGCTTTTTTAGATGAGCTAGATGAAGCTATTGGGTTATGGCTCACTAATTTATATCGCACTCATCCACAACTGAAAAATTCAACGCATTATTGGTCGGTTTCATGGTTGCCTGAAAGCCAGCGAAAGCTTTTAGAAAATAGTAATTTGAATGATGACAGTGCGCTGCTTAATCTGTCGAAGCGAGTGTTGAGTAAAATTACCCAATCGGTACCGACTGAAATTGCGATGGCGAATTCAGCCGAAGATGCCATGTTTGCAACTGCGGTGTATCTCGTTGCAGATAAGCATTTAGGCATGATTTCGGTATGGAGTCCTACATTTGCTTTGCAATTGTTGGATATCATTCAAGAACATCAAGCTGAAATTGTGCAGGTCTTGAAAACTGGACAATGGCAACGTGAGGGTTTGAGTTTTCTGCAAGTTCCTAAATCTTGCCAACAATGCTATCGCTTACAAGACTTGGATTTGACCCAAGCAACGGCGTGGAAAAAACTGTGGCCTAAACTCAGTCTGGTTTCGAGTTGGGATACAGCGAGCGCAGAGCAGTGGGCAGTACAACTCCAGCAACGAATTGCAGGTGTGGCATTTGAAGGTAAAGGTTTATGGGCAACTGAAGGCGTAGTGACGATTCCATTTGCAGAGCGTTTTGCCTTAAGTTATCAGTCACATTTTTATGAATTTATTTTGCAAGACAGCCAAAAAGTGGTGCCATCTTGGCAACTGAAAATAGGCGATATCGTTAGTCCTGTGATCACGACAGGTTCAGGATTAATTCGTTATGTGATTGATGATGAATTAGAAGTCACCAACTTTTATCAGCAAGTGCCATGTTTCAAATTTTTAGGTCGCAAAATGACGGTTGATCTGGTCGGAGAAAAGCTCGACCACAATGCTGCAGTTAAAGTGCTTGCAGAGTTTAAACAAGCGGATTATTTGCCGATTAGTATCTTGGGTATCGAACAATGTTCGGTTAAAAAACCGCACTATATTTTACTCAGTGAAGGCAATGTAGATAAACAACCATCCGCTCAAGCACTAGACCGTTTGCTTAAACATAATTTTCATTATGAATTGGCACGAGATCTAGGGCAGTTGGATGAACCTGAAGTGGTACATGTACAAGATGCTTGGGACTACTACAAAACACTAGCCATGAATAATGGCATGATTGAAGGGAATATTAAGCCTGAGCCGCTTAAGAAAATGAAAACAAAAATAATTGAGTATTGAGATGGATATCGATGTGTTAGATGCATCGTTCGATGAAACGGCGCTATATCATTCAAAGAATGAGACTAAGTTTGCGGTTCGAAATGCGACTGTTGAAGATGATGAGCAACTAATGAAAATTAGTGCTGAGACTGTGCCAAGTAATGGCATTACCTTATCTTATGAACGTCACCCGAGTTATTTGGCTGCTAGCCATGCACAGTATAATCGACCAGATTTAAAAGTGGTTGTCCCTGTGGATGATCCATCTATTGTGATTGCGATGATGAATTTGGGATGGCGTTATTGTTATATCAATGGTCAGCCTGACCTAATGCGTTATGTTGCCGATTTAAGAATGAATCCGGCGTATCGTGGTGCCAAAGTCATGCGATTATTAATGGACTATGTCCATGATGAAATCCCCCAAGATACGATTTTTGAAAGTGTAGTTTTAAACGCCAATATTGTCGCAGCTAGTATTTTACATCATGAAAGATCAGGTTTTCCGTTGCCATTTTTTTATGATGAAATTCGAACCTTTACTGTTTCACAGGCAATGAGACCAAAAACTTTCAATCAATATCAATTTAAAATGCTGACTGCTGAACGTGTAGATGAAGCGAATGATTTCATTTTAAAAATGAAAGACCATTATAATTTTTTACCTAGCTATGATTTTAATGCGTTGGTTGATGGTCAAAATCCATTTTGGGCAGGCTTAAATCTGGACGATTTTTATTTGATTTATGATCAGCATAATCTGTTGGTTGGACTCTACGGATTATGGAATCAAAAGAGTTTCAAACAAACTCGTGTGATCGACTATTCACGTCCATTAAAGTTGATGAAGCCTTTTTATAATGCCTATGCGAGTGTGCGTGGTGTATTATCACTGCCAAAAATTCAGGGAACTTTCGATTATTTAATGCTGCATAGTCCACTATGTCATCCTGAACATCTAGAAGTATTTGCAAGTTTGATTTTTCATGCCAAGCAACAGACCAAGCGACGTGGCAAAGAAACCTATTGCATCACTTTGGCAGAGAAGGACCCGCGTATAGGATGGATGAAAAATACCACCTCTCACGTGTTAAAAGCCAAGCACTATTTTCATAGTTTTAAAGGCAATCCATATGCCGCATTTGATCGTAAACGTATAAGTTATTTTGAAGCTGGGCGTATATAGTTGAAGTGATAGCCATCAAAAAATCAATTAAAACTGTCAAATCAATCATTTAATATCATTTTAATTGTGTACTTATGTAACTGAGTTCTTCAGTATACTGCGCAAAGAATAATCAGAATGAGAAAGGCATGTCAAAATTGATGTGGGGAATTGGCAGTTTAGCGGTGCTTTCAGCAGCTGTGGTGGGAGGGAATTTATATGCAGATAAATCTCTTGCCCAATTTTATACACAGAATAATTGGTCAGCAGCTGTGCAAGATGTTGATGTGAAGTACAGCAATTATCAAATGGGCTTGATGGGCGGAACAGTCGATTGGGTATTAACTCTGAAAACAGACCCGTGTAAACCCAAAGAAGTGATCGTATTGAAGGGTACCGATCAGATTCAACGTGGGTTGAAAGGCTATAACATCAACTCGAATTTTAAGATTGTTCAACAACAAAGTACGTCTGAATATGCCAAGCTTTTTGGTACGGACTTAACGGCAAAAACATTGGTCAATTGGATTGGTCAAAGTAAAACAGATCTACAGATTCCTGCATTTAAAACGACTGCACAAGGTGCAACGGTACAAGCTGATGCCAGCCAATTGCAAATTCGGATCAGTAGTCTACCGGGGCAAGCCACTAAGGTATCTGAGCTTTCAATCCATTTACCTGTGGTTCGGTTGAGTGAAGGTCCAATGCAAACCATGGTGCAAAATTTTTCGATGAAGACCAATCAAGGTCTAAATCAGGAAAATCTTGAAAATGGTTTTGTTGAAATCCAAGCGGGTTCTATCAAACGTTTAGATCAAAAGTTCTCAGGCGGCATGCGTGGTATGCAACTGCGTTGGGAGACCGAACTAAATAAACATGATGTGGACTTTGAAGGCTATTTAAAAGCTGATGAGATGGATTTCCCTGGTTCACCGGTCACCAAAGATTTCGCACTAAATTTGGCATTGCATAAAGTCAATCTGGATAAAGTCCGTGCATTTAGTGAACTTTTGCATCAGGTGGAAAATTCATGTGATGCAGTGGGTGAATCAAGTGAAGAAATGACTCAAGCTTTCTTAGCTATCGCAAGCCAAGGTTTTGATTTTGAGTCTAAAGATAACTCGATCAGCATTGGTGGAGGTAAAGCTTCTGCAAATGTCGTGGGGAAAGTCATGCCGGGTCACCATGCTTCAATGGAGTCTTTTATTAAAATGGTGCCGAGCTTACTGGATTTTCAAGCAGACTTAAGTTTTGATAAAAATATGATGACTGCAATCATGAATAACTTTTTGCAATTACAGGGCAAAAGTTTGTCAGGACAGGAAGCCGAAGCCATGTTTGCAGGCTTTGAAACATCAGGGCAAGGCAAGCGCGATGGTAATAACATGGTCATGAGTATGCAATATAAGTTCGGTCAAAAGCTTTTTGGTCAGGCTATACAAAAGAAATAAGCAACAAGTCGTTAGTCGTATAGTTTGAAAATATAAAACCGTCATAGATTGGCGGTTTTGTATTTTTGGCTACAGAATTATGATTTTCAGTTTATCGGAACACAGCGGCCTAGCCATTGTTGAACAGTTGAAAAGTTGCTAGCGTCAATGGGCAACTAGCCAATGAAAACAACAATAGGAAAGACACCATGTCACACGATTATTTTTTTAGACGGAAACTTGTTCATTCATCCATGCCTAAATGTTCTTGGGTAAAACATAGTTTTGTTATTAGCATTTTTTTAATCGCTGTTCAGTCTATAGCTTTTGCGGGTACTTCAATTTCAGATCAACGCTTGTCGAATGAAACGCAAGGTAAAAAACAGTTTAGTGAAGAAACCTTAGATATTATTGAGAGTGAAGCAGCTAAACCCAAAGAAGAGCAGCAGAAAAATTCAAATCATAAATCTAATCGTAATAATAAGATCATTCAAGAGACCCAGCTCGAAGGCTCAACCATGAGTGATTATTTGCTTCAAAAGAAAAGGGCAGCGGATCAGGTCGGGTTAATACAATCTCCAGAAGTCGCACCGATTAACCGTATTGTGCTGCAAGAGCGACATGAAAATATTCGAGTAACGTATCCAGATGGAGTCGTGGTTGAAATGAAGCACTGACGTGCTTCATTTCATAGATCAGGAATTGCTAAAGTTAAACCTTAGATTTGTGGATGGGTGATTTTCCATGCACGATGAATTTTGCTGTTACGTTTAAAGTCTAGACCAATGGTTTCATTGCTGATTTCTTCAACATCAAACATTGCCATGATCACATCGTCCATCTCAAAACCACGGTAGTTGTTTGAGAAGTAAAGCGTACCGTCAGTGGTTAAACGGTTCATGGCACGTTTAAGCAAAGACATATGGTCGCGTTGGACATCAAACGTACCATAGAACTTTTTAGAGTTTGAGAAGGTTGGTGGGTCAATAAAGATCAGGTCATATTGCTCGTGACCTTCTTTCAACCATTCAAAACAGTCGCTAGAGAAGAACTGATGTTGTTCATCTGCATGATCTACAGTCAAACCATTCAGTACAAAGTTCTCTTTAGACCAGTTTAGGTAGGTATTTGACAAATCGACACTGGTCGTACTTGCTGCACCGCCAAGCGCTGCATGTAAGCTCGCTGTAGAGGTATAGCTGTATAAGTTCAGGAAGTGTTTGCCTTTGGCTTCTTTGGCAATGCGTAGACGCATTTGACGATGGTCAAGGAACAAACCTGTATCGAGGTAATCTGTTAAGTTCACCAAAATCTTAGCTTTGCCTTCTTGAACGATAAAACGTTTAGACGCAGTACTTTGTTTAGTGTACTGATTTTTACCTTCTTGGCGCGCACGTGTTTTAATGAAAATCGCATCACGACCTAAGCCTGTCACTGCACGAATCGCTTGAAGTGCTAAGTTAAAGCGTTTTTTGGCTTTTTCAGGGTCAATTTTTTTCGGTGGTGCATATTCTTGTACGTGTAAACGATCACCATACAAATCTACCGCGACATTAAAGTCAGGCAAATCGGCATCATATAAACGTAGGCAGAAAATATTTTCTTTGACTGCCCATTTTTTAAGATTCTGCATGTTTTTTTGCAGACGGTTAGTAAAGTCTTCTGCACCTTCAATTTTTTCAAATTGTTGCGGTTCCCAATGCTCTAGGAAAGGCTTTTGAACTGCCGCAGGTTTGACTGTACCAAAACGGACGTAAATTGGTAGCTTACCATTCATCAAACGCAAAATTTGTGGATCATTAAAGGCAAGGACATCGGCCTGTTCAACTTGTGCTGCAATAATTGCAGCAGGCTGATTTGGGAAGTTCTTTTGTAATAATGCCGATAGACCTAAATATAGTGCGCGGTTAGAGGCTTTATCACCTAAACGCTCGCCGTATGGAGGATTAGTGACAACAAAGCATTTCTTACCTGTTGCTTGGAAATCTGGCCAGTCTGCAAGTGTACGTTCTTCAATTTTAATTTGATCAAGTACAGATTCGAAACCTGCAGCGATAATATTTTGTTTGGTTGCTTTTACTGCTTCCCAGTCTGCATCAAATGCATAGAATTGTGGGAGAGGGTTTTCAAGTGCGGCTTTATGACGTTCAGCAGCTTCGCCTTTGATCGACATCCAAAGTTCATGGTCATGACCATTCCAACCATTAAAACCAAAACGACGAACAAGGCCTGGCGCGCGGTCAGTCAAAATCATTAAAGATTCAATGATAAAGGTCCCTGAACCACACATTGGGTCCAAGATAATATCGGGTTGATGTTGTTTAAGTTTTGCTTTCTGTAAGATAGCAGCCGCTAAGTTTTCTTTAATCGGTGCATCTGTCATGTAGCGACGGTAGCCGCGTTTATGTAGAGAATCACCTGATAAATCTAAGCAATAAGTATGTTCAGTTTTGCCAGCTAATACATACAACGTAATTTCAGGTTGCTTAATGTCAATGCTAGGACGTTTGCCCACAGCTTCCATAAAGGAATCGACCACACCATCTTTAACACGTAAAGTTGCGAACTGAGAATTGACTTTAATGTCACGTTCGATGTGTAAACGAACGGCAAATGTACTTTGTGGTGCAAAAATAAGTGACCAGTCAAAGTTTATTGCACCTTCGTAGAGCTCTTCCGCTACATCACGTGCATCATGCGTGAACTCTAATTCATGTGTATGAATGGGGGTGAGTACACGTGAAGCCAAACGTGACCACATGCAAATACGGTATGCATCTTCAAGTGTGCCTTTGAATACAAGACGACCCGGGAACTGTTCAATATTTTGAACACCTAAACCTTCAATTTCCTCGCGGAGTAAGGTTTCCAGTCCATCTGCACAGGTAACCCAATATGTAGAAAGACGCGGTTTCGAATTCATGTAAATTTCCAAAGGCAAAAAAGCAATCGCATATTTTAACGTATTTTCGGGGATTTGGGCGGACGATATTGCGCTGAAACGGGAGAAATATCGGTAGATTTGAATGACTTTACCAAATTTATTCTGTGTACATTGTGAGAAATATCACTTAATGGTACAAAAATTGCTATAACCCTGATCAAAATTCGATCTTTATAATATTGATATCATTAGGGGTATTTATGACAGGGCTGGCAATCAATAGTCAATCAAACGCATTTTCAATCGCAACCTTAATCTATGCGCGTTTACGTCGTGTGTCAGGTCGGGTTATTGACGCATTATATGTAGTTGAAAATGTCGAATATGCACGCTTTGTTTCTAACTTGGCTTTGGAAACGGCTGATCCTGAATTATCTCGTTTAGTTGCACGTTTATATAGTGAGTTGAATTTGCATGAAGTTGCAGTTTCAGCACCAGAAGAACCAATAGTTAGCTCAGTTCAATCTGAAACAGCAGAAATTTTAATGAGCGAACCGACTGCGGAAGATATCTATAAAGCACAGGTTGCACATCGTTATATCGGCGCATTGCGTTAATTCAATCCTGCTGTGAGCAGTAGGTATATTTTTCTTGCTGCACACAGCCTGATGTATAAACCAACTTCCTTATTTCAAGAGTTGTTGAACTGCGCAGAAGGCGGCTGTTTATAGCTGAACTTTATCTGTTTGAAAGTATTCAAATCAATCAAAAATAAGGACAGATAGAAGTCCTGTTTGAAGGCTTTTTGAAAGGGGAAAGGTGAAGTTTAATTTAAAACGTTTAATTTATCTAATTGAAATGATAGATAGGAATTTGAAAATTCATTCTGAATAACATCATGCGTTTGCATTGAACGTTGAAAACTTCAACTGCCATTTGCCAAGATTCTCTGTATAATGCGTTAACTTAACGATAAGGAATCTCTCATGCACTTGGCGGCATTGCATACACCGAGCCAGATTCAACTCAACCAAGATGGTAACTTAAAACATTTCCTCACCATCGAAGGCCTTTCTAAAGAAACTCTCACAAAAATATTGGACACTGCACAGTCCTTTTTTAATGACCAAAATCAGCTAATTACCAACAACCTTTTAGAAGGTCGTACGGTGATGAACCTGTTCTTTGAAAATTCAACACGTACCCGTACCACTTTTGAAGCGGCAGCAAAACGTCTGTCTGCAAACGTATTGAACATTGATATTGCACGTTCAAGTACATCAAAAGGCGAGACACTGCGTGATACCTTGTGGAATTTAGAAGCGATGGCGACCGACATTTTTGTGGTTCGTCATTCATCGTCAGGCGCGCCGCACTTTATTGCCAAAGATGTTTGTCCGCATGTGGCAATCATCAATGCAGGCGATGGCCGTCATGCGCATCCTACGCAAGCCATGTTGGATATGTTGACGATTCGCCGTGAAACCAAAAAGAATTTTGAAGACATTTCCATTGCCATCATTGGCGATATTAAGCATTCGCGTGTTGCCCGTTCAGATGTCGCTGCATTACAAACATTGGGCTGTAAAGATATTCGTGTCATTGCGCCTAATACTTTGCTGCCTTACGGTTTTGATGATTATGGCGAAGGCATTCGTCTGTTCAACAACATGGAAGCCGGTATTCAAGACTGCGACGTGATTATTACTTTGCGTATTCAAAATGAACGTATTGATTCTCCTGCGCTGTCATCTCAAGCTGAATTCTACAAAATGTACGGTTTGAATAAAGAGCGCTTGGCTTTGGCAAAACCTGACTGCATTGTGATGCATCCGGGACCGATGAACCGCGGTGTTGAAATTGACTCGAGTATTGCCGATGGTGCTCAGTCGGTGATTTTACATCAGGTGACCAATGGTATTGCGGTACGTATGGCGGTACTGGCTTTGGCAATGCAAGGTCAGTTGCAAGAAAAAGGTTTAATTGAAGCGATTGCGGTTTAAGGGATAGTCATGAGTATTGTTAAAGTTGAAAATGTACGTGTCTTAGATCCAATCAATCAAACTGACAGCGTACAGACAGTTTATATTGAAAATGGCCGATTGGTTGCCGAAAGCAATGCCGCTGAAACCATTGATGGTCAAGGCAAATGGCTGATGCCAAGTATGGTTGACCTTTGCGCGCGTTTGCGTGAGCCGGGTCAGCAGCAGCACGGCACTTTAAAGTCAGAAGGGAAGGCTGCGCGTGCGAATGGTATTCTGCATGTGTTTACGCCGCCAGACTCTAAACCGATTGTGCAAGACAATGGCGCATTGATTCATGGTCTGGTGGAAAAAGCCATGCTAGATGGCGGCATTTACCTGCAGGTGATTGGCGCGCAGACTCAAGGCTTGTTAGGCAAGCAGCCTGCGAATATGGCAGGTTTGAAAAAAGGCGGCTGTACAGCAGTATCAAATGCCAATGCGCCATTTATGGACGATGATGTGGTGATTCGTACCTTAGAATATGCTGCGGGTCTGAACATGACCGTTGTGTTCTATGCCGAAGAACCGCAGATTGCCAAAGATGGCTGTGTGCATGAAGGCTTTGTCGCATCTCGTCAAGGTTTACCGATGATCCCTGCATTAGCAGAAACCGTAGCCATTGCAAAATATTTACTGATGATTGAAGCCACTAAAGTGCGTGCGCATTTTGGTCTGTTGTCATCAGGTGCATCTGTTGAATTGATTAAACATGCCAAAGCGAAAGGCTTGCCGGTGACTTGCGATGTAGCCATGCACCAATTGCATTTAACTGACCAGTTGATCGACGGCTTTAATTCACTTGCGCATGTGCGTCCGCCGCTGCGTTCTGAGCAAGATAAAGACTTGCTCCGCCAAGCAGTGAAAGACGGTGTGATTGATGCAATTTGTACGCATCATGAGCCGCTGAGCAGCTCAGCGAAAATGGCGCCATTTGCTGAAACACAGCCCGGTTTTACTGCATTTGATACCTATGTACCTTTTGGTATTCAATTGATTCAAGAAGGCCTATTAAGCCCACTGGAATGGGTTGAGAAAGTCACACTCGCACCTGCTAAAGTAGCCAATATGCAACAACGTTGGGCAGATGAAGCGGGTTGGGTGCTTGTTGATCCTGAGCTTGAGTGGACCATTAATAAAGACACGATTGTGTCAAATGGTAAGAACACACCATTAATTCAGCAAACGGTAAAAGGTAAAGTGGTTCACACTTTCTTTAGATAAACAAAAAATGAGTAGAACTTAATTAAAAAAAGCTGGCAATAGTCAGCTTTTTTTAATTAAATATGGTTGGTTTATGTAAATTTGTGTATATTTGATTCAAGTAAATAGGGGGTAATATGTCGTTTTATAAAAATATTTTAGCAATTGGTGTGGTTGCAGTATGTGTAACAGGTTGTAAGGGTAATTTATTTTCTAAGCATATAGCATGTGATGACACAGAAGCTTTGCTGCTTGTTAATCAAGTTTTAAAAGATAACCTAACAAACCAATTAGAAAGTGAGCTTAAATCGCTAATTTCGGATGGCGCAATCAAAGATTTGGATCCTGCTAAATTAAAACTTTCAGCACAATCAATAAATTTTACTTTGATGGATAGTCGTACAGAATTTATTGATCCGAATAGTTCAAAGACGAATTGTTCAATTGATTTAGCAACAATTTTACCTTCCGATGTTGTGAAAAAATCAGATGAAGCCCGTGTTAAAGTAGATCGCTATTCAACTGAGAGTCAAGCTAATGACTTAGGTGTTGATTTTGATAATAATAAAATCAACTTAACTTTAGAATATACGCTCCAACCCTCAGACAAGGGCGATAAAATTTTTACTCTAGTTAAGAACACAAATAATTTTAATACTTTGATTTCTGATACTTTAACTTATGCATTTTTAAAGCCTCAAATTGAGAAAAATCAAATTAAATTAAAAGAGGCTGAAACGAAGCAAGCAGTTAATGCAGCTTATGAGGCTAACTTGGCTGCGCAAGATGCAGCCGCGGCAGCAGCACAAGCAACTGCAGCAGAAACTGAATATTATTCAGAATATTAAGATGGTAAGATGAATATGAAATTTAAAATTATGTGTCTTGCGGTAGCATCTGTGTTTTTAACAGCTTGTGATAAAGTTTCATCAATTACTGGAACAACTGCCAAATGTGATAATGAAACTGCTAAAGAGCTTGTGGTTGAATCATTTAGTAAAGGTTTAAGCGATCTATCAAGTAATCGTATAAAAGAATTAATTGAGACGGAAAATATCACTATTGATATGGGTAAATTACGCAGTTCTTTGAAGCAAATTACTTTTCAAGTTACTGATGTTCGTACTAATAATTCGGATCCAAATAGTAAGAAAAGTTACTGTGCAACGGATTTTATTGTTAAATTACCAGAGCAAATGATTTTAGACGCAGATGCAGCAAGGGCTGTATACGAACAGAATAATGTTGCACAATCTGCTGTACTTTCGGATCTTAGTTTAGAACAAAATCAATTAAAAAAGGAAATTGAGTACTTAGTTCAACCAACTGATGATGGAAAAAAAGTATTTGTTACTTTGGAAAATTCCGATGCTTTAGTCCATTTTGTTAGTGAAGTTGCTGTAGACTCTTTACTAAAGTCTGCAAGGCAAAATGCAGCTGAAGTAGCTAAACAAGAAGAAGTGAAACGTATTGCTGAACAAAATGCAGCAGTACAAGAATATCAAGAAGTAGTGTTAGCAGAAGCTAAGTCGAATTTAGATACAGCAAATGAGAACTTGAATTTAGTTTGGAATGCGACCACAAAAGAGGTTCGTGACCAATTACTTGCGGAACAAAAAATTTGGCTAAAAAAACGTGATTTAGAGTGTAAGTTAGAAAGTTCAAATACAGAAAATCCAGAGGTTTATCGTTTAAACTGTGAAACAAATATGACTGTGACACGAACTACTGAGTTGCGCCAAAAAATATATTATCTAGAACCTTAATTTCATACTAAAAAGTCAGCTTCGGCTGGCTTTTTTTTATAATAATTAAAGCGAATAGATCGCAAATAGAAGAAGAGTTGAAAATCTTGACAAGTCCGAACAAATTATTACATTTGATCAAAAAATAAGCATATAAACTAAAGTACACATGAAAATAATGACAACTGCATGGAGTACAAATATGAATATAGACTTATTAGCGCTGATTAAGCAGCACGTCTCCTCGATTGTGCTGGACGGTGATACACAACACTTAAATGAAAAAAATTCAGCCATTAGCCAGTTTATTCCATTCCTGTTAAATATTTTTCGATCCAAACCTGAATTTATTGATGCCTTTCAAAAACAGTTAAACCCTCGTATTAGTGATATATTTTCAGCAAATCCCACATTAAAAGATCAATTTTTGCAACATCTCGGTGGCGGTACGGCCACAACGTCAGAAATAGAGCAAACCTTAAACCACTCTATAGCTCCAACTTTAGGGGCACTTGAAAATGAAGCGGGTTCATCTGATCCCGTCGCAATCACGCATTTACTTGATAATCATGCAGATAGCATTTTGGCGGCACTACCACAATGGGCAGTGCCTTTACTCGCAGGTTTAGGGGTAAACACTGCAGCTGGCCGTACGTTACACCAAGCGCCTGTTGTTGAACCAACACCTGTTATCGTTGAAGAAAAACGCTCGAATTGGTTATTGCCAATTATTGCGCTGCTTATATTATTGGGTCTGATCGCATTTTGGTTAAAGTCTTGTACTAATAAAGAAGAACCAACCACCTCTGCAACAACGGTTGCACAGCCTGCTGCATCTCAGCCAGCACATTTGCAATTTAGCACCGGTACAGATGGGCAGTTAACCAACTGTCAAATTCAAACTGGTGATTCAAATTATCTTGAAATTTTGCAGCAACAAGTCAAACAGATCTTTAACTTTAATACGGGTTGTGGTGCTTCATCTGATGCCAGTTACCATACGCAATTTATTGATCAAGATACCATTCCAACGGTTCTGCAAAAACTTAAAGGTGTGCCAAATACTACTTTAACCTGGACAGAAAATCAGTTATCGATTTTGTCGCAAAATCCTGCGGATGCTCAAAACCTTGCCAATCAAATTAAGCCTTTAGCAAAAAATATGACGGTATTGGTTCAAGAAGGTGTGAGTGAACAAACTGCAGTAGATAACAGTATTACTGATGCACAAAAAGCATTAGCAAGCATTAACCCTGAACAAGTTCGTGCGCTAGATGTTGCGACTGCGCTGAACTTACAAATTATTAATTTTGCGACAGGTTCATCTGATATTCCTGACGTGAATAAATCGATTTTGGATCAAGCGGCAGCGTTAATGCAGCGCGCTACAGAAGTACATCTGACTGTACAAGGTCATACCGATGCTGTGGGTAATGCGGAAGCGAATAAAGCTTTATCGCAAGAGCGTGCACAAGCTGTGGTGGATTACTTGGTGTCGAAAGGCGTTGATCCTGCACAGCTTCAAGCGGTGGGTTATGGTCAAGAAAAACCGGTAGCAGAAAACAGCACCAAAGAAGGTCAATTCAAAAACCGTCGTATTGAGTTTGAAGTTTTAAATACCGAGAATGGTAAAGTACGAGATGTCACCAGCGAAGGCGTAACTGAAAAGACCAATTAAAACCGTACTAAATGAGATGATATATAAAAAATCCCTGCACATGCGGGGATTTTTCTCGTTAAAGCGCTGTAATTTTGAGTAAAATACGCCCGAAGAATAAAATCATAATGGTACTTATACAATGAAAAAAATAGTCATCACGAGCCTCATGTTGTCTGCGGCATTGATATCCGGCTGTGATAATTTTAAAAATAAAAAAGATACTGAAGCCAAAACGGAAGCGCCTGCTTTGGAAGATTGGAGTTGTACTGCACAAGCCAATATTGACCAATTGCAAGATCATTTAAAAAAAGAATATCTCAAAGAATTAAACAAAGAAATACGTCAGTCAGATTATGAAGCCGATCAGCAACTCATGGATCTGATTGTAAAAAATCTAAAATTTAACATTCAAAATGTCACGACTTTAACTGAAGACCCTAATAAAGCCAAAACATTGGAATGTAGCAGTCAATTGTTGGTGGTTTTCTCGAAAGGATTACAAAAGCGGGCTGAAAACGCCTTTGCTGAACGACCATGTGATGAAGGCTGTGAAGAACGTGGTCATTATACTTTGAATGATTCACTCGAAGATGGTGAGTCAGGCTTAAGCATGGACAATGATCAGCTTAAAGGGAACTTTAGCTATAGCATCACTAAAACGGACAAAGATGGTTTAAGTTTAAGTGTCCCAAGTCAAAATGACGTAATTGATAGCGTTGTCACAGTGACACGTCATGCGGTGCTATATACGGCATATAGTGCTCAAAATAAGCGAAACGAAGAATCCTATCAGCAAGGGATGGAGAGTCAATCTCAACAAATGAGCCTTGCACAAAAGGCAATGGATATTCGAAAAAAAGAGCTAGATCAGGATAATGCCAAAGTGGTGGATCGTCTCAATCAGACTTGGGATCGTTTTAGTGATGAACAAAAGGCGCAGTTACAGCAAGATCAAGCAGACTGGTTTGAAAAGCGTGATATCGACTGTAAAGTGCTTGCACAAAAAAGTGTTTATTCATTAAATGAAAGTGAAAAAGAGACTTATCAAAAGCATTCACAATACTGGGATGATGCGATGAATACGCAAAATCAAGAGTTGCAATATACCAAATGTTTTAATCAGAAAACTACAGAACGAATTGTGTATTTAAATAACGTGTTTAATTGATCTAAAAGAAGAAAAGCCCTCAATTGAGGGCTTTTCTTTGAATCTTAGTTTATTGCTTGATGATCAAAACAGGAATTGGGCACTGCGTTAAAATATTTTGTGCCACGCTGCCTAGCATGGCTTTTTTCAAACCTGTGCGTCCATGTGAACCCATGATGATTAAATCCGCAGAGATTTCATCAGCCACTTGTAAAATCCCTTCAGTTGGCGATACACCATGAATCAAACGAGTTTTAACTTCGATACCATCACGTACAAAGGTTTGTTTGATATCTTCTAAACGCAGCTGAGCACTTTTTTCAGCCTGCATAAAATATTCAGTGATTGCAGGTGCAACAGCATAGAAATCGACACCAACGAATGGATCAACAGCAACAACACTAACAATGGTCACTTGTGCATTTTGACTTTTAGCCAAGCTGAGGGCATGTTCAACAGCAGAATATGAAATTGGAGATTCATCCACAGGGACTAAAATTTGTTGATATTGACTCATATCTGCTTCCTTAATATTTTAAATGTTATCAATCTAATCTTGCTCTATTCACGATATTGTATGAATTAGACAAAAGGGTAAGCTTATTGGTGAAGGGTGTGCTGAATACAAAAAAGCCCACATGATGTAGGCTTGGTCATCTTAAGCTTTTACAACCAACACAGGTAATTCAGTATTACTGAGTACATCTTGTGCGAAGCTGCCGAGCAGCATTTTCTTAAAGCCTTTACGACCATGTGAACCCATCACAATCAAATCGGCTTTGACTTCATTGGCAGCTTCTACCACACCTTCAGCAGAAACTTGGCCTTTAATGATTTTACTTTGTGCTTCTACACCCACTTCAGTTGTAATTTGCACAGCTTCTTTCAAAGCAGATTCAGCATTTGCATAAGCTTGTACGAAATATTCTTTCATGATTGATGAAGAATAATAGAAGTCTGCATCGGTAAATGGGTCTTCAGCAACAAGGCTGATTAAAGTGAGTTGGCTGTTAAACGCCTTGGCAATAATTGCAGCTTTTTTAACTGCAGAAAACGAGATTTCTGAACCATCGACAGGTACTAAAATGTTTTGATATGACATGGAACAATCTCCTGTAATTTTGCTTTTAAACCCTATAGATTATTGATAACACATTGTCGTGCATGGTTCAATTTATTAATCAAAAAAATATTGTAAATTCATAAAATTACATAAATTAATGTCGATAAGCCGTCAAATAAATCTGAGCGAAAAACTCGGACTTTGTTCAAAAAATACTAAAATAAAATCGACTAATTTTCTCGGATTTTGAGCCTAAAAGATCAATTTGAACTTTATAAAAATAAGCCTAAACTATATACAGTTTTAAATCTAAGATTTATAACAGAATTGATGCGATTGGATAGTTTGATATGTCATATAAAGCAGGGTTGGTTGTACTTAGCATGTGTTCAGTGTTGCATTTGTCTGGTTGTCAAAACACGCAAAGTAGTACCAAAGTGATTGCAGGTGCTTTTAATTTATCGACACAAGTTCAAAAGACCTTCATCAACCTACATGCTCCTGACAATGTTATTGTGCAGTCAAATATTCAATATCTACAAAATCCAAATTTAAACTTGGATATCTATCAACCTGAAACAAGTATGGCGATTGCACCAAGACCAACGATTGTTTGGATCCACGGTGGCGGTTGGGTCTCAGGCTCAAAAGAGCATGCAGGTGGATATTTTAAACGGCTCGCAGCCCAAGGCTATAATGTGGTTTCTGTTCAATATCAGTTTGCACCTGAAGCCATTTATCCTGCACAGCTCAACCAAATAGATGCAGCACTGACGTTTTTGAATCTACATGCGGCACAATATGGTATTGATTCTCAAAATATGTATTTGGCAGGGGATTCTGCCGGTGCAAATATGGCCAGTCATTATGCCGCCTTGGTTACGAATCCAGATTTTGCGCAAGCGTCAAAGATTCAACCTGTATTAAAGCCTTCACAGCTTAAAGGGCTGATTTTACATTGTGGTATTTATGATTTAAACAGCTTTGTAAATACTGCACCCGACGAGATTGGACTGATCGAGTGGGGCGTCTATAACTTGGTTCAGGCGTATACCGGAGACAAAAAAGATGATGCTGAGTTTTTAACGCGTATTTCAACGGCCTCAAATATTAATGCAAATTATCCGCCAGTATTTATCAGCGGTGGCAATAAAGATTTTTTAACCAAAACGCAATCTGAGCCTTTTGTAGAAAAATTGACGGCAAAAAATGTACCTGTGACGGCGGTATTTTATCCAGATTCGAAAGAATATTTGGTACATGAATATCAATTTATGATGAGTAAAAAGGCCAGCCAGCAGACCTTTGATCGCACTTTAGAATTTTTGCAACAACACGTACAGTCCGTTAAAAATTAAAAATAGGCTTAAAATGCTTGCAGAATAATCTCTAACTTAATAACATACCTACCAGTTGGTATGTTTATTTTGGAATGATTAATGAATTCGGTCACTTTAGCTTATGGCTTACTGTCATTGGCGATTATGTCAGAAGTAATTGGTTCGACATTTTTGGTGAAGTCAGAAGGCTTTACCAAACTTGCGCCTTCATTGGCTGTCGCAGTTTTATTCTGTTTGGCATTTTATTTATTGTCTCAGGTGATTAAAGTCATACCACTTGGTATTGCTTATGCCATTTGGGCGGGTGTTGGTATTGTTTTAACTGCACTAATTGGCTACTTTATCTTTCGTCAAAGTTTAGACCTCCCAGCCATGTTAGGGATAGGCCTGATTGTTTCAGGTGTGGTCGTAATTAACCTGTTTTCAACTTCTGCTGGACACTAGTATGGATAATCCGCATCAGCGCAAGAAAGAACCTCAACTGATACGCCAGAGTATTTTGCAGCATGCAATCCGTCTTGCTGCAGATAAAGGTGTCAACGGGGTGTCGATTCAAGCCGTTGCGGATTTAGTTGGGGTCACAAAAGGCGGTGTATTTCATCATTTTTCAAACAAACAAAAGCTCTTAGAGTCCATGATCGTCATGCTTTTGGCTCAATTAGACGAAGTCGTTGACCGTTTAATTGACGAAGACCCTGAGCCGTACGGTCGCTTTACCCGAGCCTATATTGAAATTACTTTAGAAAAACAAATCATGGGTTTGCAACAGTCTTGGTCCGCGATTTCGATGACCATGCTGACAGATAAAACTTTTAATGAATATTGGATCGAATGGATGAACTCACGTTTAGAGCGTCATCATCAGACAGATTCGGATATAGAGCTGAAAATTGTTCGTTATGCAGCCGATGGTATTTGGCTCACCGCTTTTACAGAAGTGGAAGACGAAATCGAAACCCAATTATTAAAACAAGAACTGATCGCCCGAACGTATCGAGCGAAATAGATTAAATAACTGATTTTAAATATGTAAAAGTAATTACGCATTTTTAAAATGATTTTTAAGTCTATTCGACAGAGTCTTACATCTAGGGATTGAATAAAGGGATTAGCCTTCGGCTGGAGGTGCTTTTGTTTAGGTAAAATGAGAAGCGTGCTTCGTATGGAAACCATCTTGCGGAGCATTGCTCCTCACCGCAAAACTTGTTCACTAGTGTTTAATTATTCAAAGTACCGCAAAAATATTTTTGATTAGAAATAGTCCTATATCAAACACTTGCGGATGACGTTACCGCGTATCATTCTTTTATTTGAAGCAAATTATTTAACTGAGGGCTTAATTTCTCTTATATTTGAAAATAGCATGTACGACTAAACCAAAGACCAACCCCCAAAACGCGGAACCAATACCAAAAAATTGTACGCCCGATGCACTAAACAAGAAGGTGAGTAGAGCAGCGTCACGTTCACTCGCTTCTTGGAAAGCAATGACGATGTTGTGTCCAATGGTGCCTAGTAGGGCAATGCCTGCTAAAGCGGTAATAAACACCAATGGGAAAGCGGTTAAGAAACTCACCAAAGTGGCTGCAAACAGGCCCATCAAAATATAAAAGACGCCACAGGTCATACCTGCGATATAGCGCTTTTTCTCATCGGGGTGGGCTTGGTCATCTAGACTGATTGCCGCACTAATCGCAGCAATATTGACACTAAAACATCCAAATGGCGCGAGTAGCGTTTGGGCTGTCCCAGTCCAACCGATCAGTTGATTGACGTGGGGTTGATAACCATAACTTTTAATCATGGCTAAACCTGGTAAATACTGAGAGGCCATATTGATTACAAAGAGTGGTAGCGCCAAACCCAGTATTGCTGAGATCGAAAATTCAGGCGTGACCCAAACCGGCTGTGCGAGTTCTAAATTAAGCGCAGGTAATTGAAAGCCAAGTAACAATGGACAAAGCATGATGCCAATGATTACTGTAATGACAATGCTATAACGTGGTAACAGTCGTTTACTGAGGACATAGGCCGCGAGTAAACCAAGAACGAATGCCCATTCATTTTGTAAACTGACAAATAGCTCAATACCAAATTTAAGGAGTACACCCGCCAACATTGCACTAGTTAGACTTTGCGGGATATAGCGCAGTATTTTTTCAAAAATGCCTAAAAATCCAAGTATTGCTGTCAATAAGCCACAGACCAAGAAAGCACCTAGGGCGGCATTCATGCTGTAACCATTTGCAGTCGCTAAAATCAGTGCCAGTCCTGCAGTGGACCATGAAGTCGCAACGGGATATTTAAATTTCCAAGACAGAATCAGCCCGCTTAAGCCGATACCCAAACCTAGAGCCCAAAACCAAGAGGTTATTTCTGCTGTGTTGGCACCGAGCAGTTGTGCAGATTGGATCACCAAAACAGCCGAGACACTGATCCCGACTAAGAACGTAATAAAACCTGCAAAAGCAGCTGGAATGGAAAAGTCTTGGAGCAGTTTTTGCATAATGATCGAGCTATGAGTATTGTTGGCGCAGATTTAGGATGACATTTTTCAGGATGATACGCTCAAGTTCTGTACAGTAAAAGTGCTCATCGAGATATTATGGAAATACTTTATTTATTCACAAACGACACTTTAACAAAAGGCACTTTAATAGAACGAATCGACAACCCACATTGAGGATGTTTTATCCATTCAAAACTTTAAAGGGATATGGAATTTCCTAAGAAAAAACAGTACTACTTTGCCCATGTCAGTTACATGGTAGATGTCGCAAGCTTTAGACCAAATCCACAAAATAGAAGACCAACCGCTGCCACGCAGCATGCCGTAAATTTATAACGATGGCTAAAATAGGTGGCCAGTTTTGCACCCGAAAAGATCAAAATCGTTAAATAGCTCATACTGATAATTTGCAGCACGATCGCGAGTGCGGTGAATGTAATCGCTGGATATGGATAGGCAGGATCGACGAATTGTACAAAGAACGATAAGTAAAAAAGAATGGCTTTAGGGTTTAAAATACTGATGGTTAATGCAGTCTTAAACGGTTTCAATTCATTCAAACTCAGTTGTTTAGTGTCGAGTTGTTCTGGCGTTTGAACGGCATTCCATGTTTGGTAGGCAGCCTTGAAAAGTTTGATACCTAAATAACTTAAATACAGCGCACCGACAATTTTTAATAATAAGAATAACCAAGGGAAGGCGTGAAGTAAGGATGCAGCACCGAGAGCAGTGAGTAAGATTAAGATCAAATCGCCAGTATAAACGCCAAAAGCGCCTAAATAGCCGACCTTAATGCCATAGCGAGAAGCAACAGACATGACATAAAGTGAATTTGGCCCGGGTAAAATCACAATTAATATCGTACCAATAATAAAGGTCGTTAAGTCTGTGATTCCAAACACTGAAGACACTCTAATAAAAACCGAAGCTGTAGTATACAACTTCGGTTCTAGATGAAACTGAAAATTTCTAATTTATGCTTTTATTTCAGCATCTAAGCCAAAAGTTTGACGCAGTAAGCTACTTAATTGCTCACGGGCTTTAATAAAACCATCAATACCGCCTTGTAATAGTTGGAAAGACATTAAGTCTTTTTCAACTTCAGCTTTGAAAGTTTGCTTGTCGAGCACTTGTACATCGTGTTGACAGTGTGCATGCGCATGATGATTAGACAGTTGCACTTCAACGGTACGCTGATCTTTTTCCAGTTCTGCCAATAAATTTGGTGAAACTGTCAATAAATCACATCCTGCTAAGCCGAGCACTTGATCAATACTACGGAAGCTAGCCCCCATAATTTCAGTTTTGATGTCATGTTGTTTATAGTAGTGGTAAATCTGTTTAACTGATAACACGCCTGGATCTTTCTCAATCGGGTAGCTATCCACATTTTCAGCTTTTTTGTACCAATCTAAAATACGACCAACAAATGGCGAAATCAGCGTGACTTGAGCATCTGCACAGGCTTGAGCTTGATGCAAACCAAACAACAGAGTCAGATTACAGTGAATGCCTTCAGCTTCAAGGGCTTTAGCGGCTTGAATGCCTTCCCACGTTGAGGCAATTTTAATTAAGATACGATTTTGATCGATACCATACTGTGCATATAAAGCCAGTAACTCTTTAGCTTTTGCAATGGTGGCATCAGTATCATAAGACAAGGCTGCATCGACTTCTGTAGATACACGTCCTTCGATCAATTTTAAGATTTCTACACCAAATTTGACCGTAAGAATATCGATGGTGCGCTCAACCAGCTCATCGTTTTGATAACCTTCTTTACGCGCTTGTTCAAAAGCACTTTCAATCAGTTCTTTATTTTCAGGTTGATTTGCCGCTGCTGTAATTAAAGATGGATTTGTGGTCGCATCCAATGGACGGAATGTATTAATCGCAGCTAAATCACTGCTGTCAGCAACAATCGTTGTTAGGCTTTTTAATTGGTTTAACGCATTTTGAGTCATTTGAAATCTAGTTCTTAATGTTCTTGGTGTACATACTTTTATAACACAATCTGTTTAGAACCCAACCAAAAACCGCCTAATAAGGTGGTCTAAATCGTAGTTTTTCGTGAATTTCGGATGTGATTAATCAAAAAATGAGCAGCCGAGCCGAGTGGTTTTTCACGGTTCCAGACCAAGTCGACGAAATATTCAAATTTGGGTGTGAAATCTTGAAAGCTTAAGATTTTGAGTTGATCTTTGAGCGTCGGATTTTCATTAAACATCTCTAATGGAAGCACACCCCAGCCCAAACCTTGAATAATCATCGAACAAGCAGAGTGGTGGTTATCTGTACGCCAACTGTGTTTGGAAAATAACAACTCTGGTTTAATGCTTTTATCACGACTCGCGACCACGATTTGTCGACTTTGCAAAATTTGCTCAAAACTGACTTGCTTAAATTTCGACAGGGCATGTTTTGTCGCAGCAACAGGAACCAATGCTTCACGCTTCAATTCGACAAATTGTTCATAACTCTCAAGCTGTTCACGTTCAAACATTAGAGCAAGCTGCGCTTGACCCTGTAATAACATCTTTTGGGCATCTTCTTGAGGCGCAGAAAAAATATTGATTTGCAAAGATGGAAAATGAGTTTCTAGCAAAGAGATATAGTCGGTCCACTGTGTATGTAGCAGTTCTGATACCACCACGATATTCAGTGAAGACTCTAAACCATGACTCAGTGCAATTGCATGCTGTTTCCATTGATTGATTTCTATCAATAATTGTTCAGTTTTTTCATACAGGTTTAGCGCTTGAGCTGTGGGCACAGGTTCACGACCAACCCGCTCAAACAGTTTAAGGTTGAGATCAATTTCGAAGTTGGCAATGGACATGCTGACAGCCGAAGGTACTTTGCCGAGTTGTCTGGCAGCTGCGGAAAATGATCCTGTTTCCATGACTGTTTTAAAAATCATCAGTTGTTCTTGATTAATATTCATGTGCATACAGAAAAAAAAAGGAATACAACCTTTCAATAATATTGAAAGAACCTAACTCGATTAATCAATAATATAAAAATAAAATAAGTTTTTTACAAATAATAGAGTGTTTCAAAATGACGATTTCCAAGAGAAGGATTATTCATGCGCTAAGCTATGAGATCATCCTATTGGTGATCATTGCTATTGCTTTAAGTTTTATTTTTAAAGTTCCGATGGAGGTGACAGGTACGCTCGGTATTGCAATGGCGGTCACTTCTGTGATTTGGAACATGATTTTTAATCATTATTTTGAAAAATTTGAAGCAAAAAGAAAGTTAAAAAGAACCTTTGGTGTACGTGTTTTACATGCAATTGGATTTGAGGGCGGTTTAATGCTTGCAACCATCCCAATGGTGGCTTATGCCATGCATATGACCTTATGGCAGGCGATTTTGCTCGATTTTAGTATGACCATGTGTATTTTAGTCTACACATTTATTTTCCAATGGTGCTATGACCAGATCGAAGCGTACCTAGGTTACCAACCACAATATCGTTAAATTTCAATAAGAAAATCACATTGGCCTGTATTGATAAGTACAGGCCTTTTTTGCATTAAAATAGTGCAAAAATTTAAAAATAACAATATATAGGCTTTGTTGCACAAACCTATCTGTAAAGGCTTTTTCAGCGATATAATTTTCAAATGAAGAAGCCTACACACAAAATCTATCGCACAACCAATTGGCCCGCATATAACCGAGCACTCATGAGTCGCGGAAATATTGCCATTTGGTTTGATCCTGCTACGCAATGGTATGCTCCATCAAAAGGCAAACAAGGGCGAAATCAAACCTACTCCGACGCAGCTATCCAATGCTGCTTAATGATTAAATCCTTATTCCGTCTATCTTTACGTATGGTCACTGGCTTTGTGCAAAGTCTGATTAAACTTTGTGGATTAAATTGGACCGCACCAGATTACAGTACTCTTTGTAGAAGACAAAAGCATATTGATATTGCAATCAGCTACCAAAAAAGTAGCGATGGGCTGCATCTACTCATAGACTCTACAGGCATGAGGTTTCTAGGTGAGGGCGAATGGAAACGCAAGAAACATGGACCTGAATATCGTCGCCAATGGCGTAAACTTCATATTGGTATAGATGCTGAAACCCTTCAAATACGCGCCATTCAACTCACTACAAATAATGTGAGTGATTCACAAGTGCTTGGTGATTTACTCGATCAGATTCCACAAGATGAGCAGATTGACTCTGTTTATACTGATGGCGCTTATGACACCAAGCAATGCCGTCAGGTCATTGCAGATCGGCAAGCGCATGCGGTGATTCCACCTAGAAAAAATGCGAAACCATGGAAAGATACAAAGATCAGCTCGCTAGCGCGAAATGAATTACTTCGAACGGTTAATCTTGCGAAGCAGTGCTTCTCAGGCAGGACATTATGGAAAAAATGGTCCGGCTATCATTGCCGAAGTTTTGTCGAAACTAAGATGCATTGCATCAAATTATTGGGGAATAAACTCAGTGCAAGAAAATTTGATAGCCAAGTCAATGAAATTCATGCACGTGTAGCAGTCCTCAACAGATTTACGGAATTAGGTCGACCACTTACCCAAGTTACGCCTTAAATTTGGCTCAATTAGGGGCGCTTTGCATTTCAAATCTTTGTGCAACAAAGCCATGTATAGGTATAAAAAAACCGCTCATATGAGCGGTTTTTTATAGTGCAGATTAATTATTTTTCAATAATCGCTGTTACGCCTTGACCACCCGCAGCACAGATCGATACAAGTACACGGCCGGAACCTTTTTGGTTCAATAGTTTTGCAGCAGTCGCGATAATACGACCGCCAGTTGCAGCAAATGGGTGACCTGCAGCAAGAGATGAACCTTTCACGTTCAATTTAGAACGATCAATTGAACCCAATGGGGCATCTAAGCCTAAACGTTCTTTACAGAATTTAGGATCTTCCCATGCTTTTAGTGTAGATAATACTTGAGATGCAAATGCTTCATGAATTTCATAGTAATCGAAATCTTGTAGCGTAATACCTGCACGTTCAAGCATACGAGGCACTGCATACGCAGGCGCCATCAATAAGCCTTCTTTTTTCTCTACAAAGTCAACCGCCGCTGTTTCTTGGAAGGTTAAATAAGCAAGCACTTCGTGACCGTTTGCTTTCGCCCATTCTTCAGAGGCAAGAAGGACACATGATGCACCATCAGTTAGTGGAGTCGAGTTACCCGCAGTCATGGTACGCGCATCGCCTTTACCAAACGCTGGTTTTAACTTCGCAAGTTTTTCTACTGATGAGTCTGCACGTAAGTTGTTGTCACGTTCTAAACCAAGGAATGGCGTAATCAGGTCATCGAAGAAACCTTCATCATATGCTGCTGCCATTTTTTGATGTGAAGATGCAGCAAGTTCATCTTGCGCTTCACGAGAGATACCCCATTCAAGTGTCGTAATGGCTTGATGGTCACCCATAGAAAGACCTGTACGTGGTTCACCGTTCTTCGGTGCATCCATCAAATCTTTAACATTAATTTTAGTTAATGCTTTAAGGCGATCTTTACCTGTTTTTGCGATGTTCAGTTCAAGTAGTGCTTTACGTAAACCATCACCAAAAGCGATCGGTGCATCAGAGGTTGTGTCTACACCACCAGCAACACCCACTTCGATTTGACCCAATGCGATTTTATTAGCAACCAAGAAAGCTGCTTGTAAACCTGTACCACATGCTTGTTGAATATCGTAAGCAGGTGTTTCAGGAGCAAGTTCGGTATTGAGTACACACTCACGGGTCATGTTAAAGTCACGACTATGTTTTAACACGGCACCAGCAACAACTTCACCAAGGCGTTGACCTTGAAGGTTGAAACGTTCAACAAGACCATTTAATGCAGCGGTGAACATATCGCTGTTTGATGCAGTGAAGTAAGCGCCGTTAGAACGAGCGAAAGGAATACGATTACCACCGATAATAGCAACGCGGCGAACTGTGTTTTGACTCATGGTATTATCCTGTTGAACAGACGTTTGAGTTGTTGATTTTGAAGCTGTTTTAGGGTTTGAAGCGGGTGTCTTAGTACGTGTAGATGCACGACGAGGACGGCTTATTTTAGCGGCATCACTTGTAGACTTGGTTGCTGTGCCCGTACTTTTAGCGGTACGTGGCGTACTCTTTGATGTATTTGACACAGTTTCCGTAGTCGGAATTTCGACTGCTGGATTTTCTTGAGTTGTTTTGCTCATAAGGCTTTTCCAAGCATGTTGATGATCTTCTTGACGGCTACATTAGCATATTCACCAAAGGGGTAAATTGACTAAAATGACATTCGCTAAAGCATTCAGGTCAAGCCATCTGCGGTTTAACTCAAGTATGATTCCATGGAAACTGATGGAACTATTGAAATATAAGTATCTGACATCATCTTGAAGTTAAAGGGATATCTTCAGATCCATCAAAAATTAATCTGTATGAGAGATAATAAACATGACTGATCAATACCAAACATTTGCAAAATCTCCTATTGGTAAATTTGTCATCAAAAATTTAGGTTTACCATCACCGACTTTTTTAGAGCGTTTTGAGTCTGCAACACCTGTAGTTAAAGGTGCGGTTTTATTCGGTGCAGCGCCTGCTTCAACATTATCTGGTGCTATTGCACAAGTCTTGGCAAATATTCATGCCAATAGCTATGCAGGCAATAATGCTGAATTACAACAAACTGCGGCAAAATCAGGTCTAAACTTAAGCGCATTCAACGAAGGCGATAAAGAGTCTAAGTTTAAAGTTGTGGTGTTTGATGCTTCAGGTATTCAAAACTCAGAACAATTGCATGCCTTATATGCCTTTTTTAACCCAATCGCACGTCAAATTCAGGCGTCTGGTCGCGTTGTCGTTGTTGGTACAACACCAGAGACTGCGAAAACTGTGAAACAAGCCATTGCACAACGTGCATTAGAAGGTTTTGTAAAATCAGTGGGTAAAGAGTTTAAGAAAGGGATTGCAGCACAATTAGTTTATGTGGACGAAGGTGCTGAAGCAAACTTAGAATCTGCATTACGTTTTGTGATTTCACCACGTTCAGCTTATGTATCGGGTCAGGTGATTCGTGTATCTAAAGCAGATGTTGTGGATGTTGACTGGAATAAACCGCTTGCAGGCAAAACAGCTGTAGTAACAGGTGCAAGCCGTGGTATTGGTGAAGCAATTGCACATGTATTGTCACGTGATGGCGCGCATGTGATTTGTTTAGACGTTCCACAGCAGCAAGCAGACCTTGACCGTGTTGCAGGTGAAATTGGCGGTTCTACGCTCGCGATTGATATTACTGCAAGCGATGCCGGTGAAAAAATCAAAGCGGCGGCAGCTGCTCAAGGTGGTTTGGATATCATCGTGCACAATGCCGGAATTACCCGTGACAAAACTTTGGCCAATATGAAGCCTGAGCTTTGGGACTTGGTGATTAACATTAACTTGTCTGCGATTGAGCGTGTAAATGATTACCTTCTTGAAAATGATGGCTTCAATGCAAATGGTCGTATTGTTTGCGTATCTTCTATTTCAGGTATTGCAGGTAACTTAGGTCAAACCAACTATGCTGCTTCTAAAGCTGGTGTAATTGGTGTGGTTAAATTTACTGCTCCATTATTGAAAAATGGCGTAACCATTAATGCTGTTGCTCCAGGCTTTATTGAAACGCAAATGACTGCTGCGATTCCATTTGCAATCCGTGAAGCAGGTCGTCGTATGAACTCGATGAGTCAAGGTGGTTTACCTGTAGACGTTGCTGAAACGATTGCGATGTTTGCTTCAACTGCATCGACTGGCTTGAACGGTAATGTGGTACGTGTGTGTGGTCAAAGCTTGTTAGGGGCTTAATACATTCCTCTTAAAATTCCCTCTCCTTTTAGGAGAGGGCTAGGGAGAGGTAAAAATTTGCTATAAATGAATGGGTCTAACCCTCATTCTAGCCTTCTCCTTGAGCTATATATGGCGCAAGAGAAGATGCTTTTAAAACATTGAAATAAAAACTTCCAAAGGTTTAGTATGAATACTCGCCATTTTAGTCAACTTCCAAAACCTTATTTAGCCTATCCAAAAGTGATTCAAGGCTTGATTTTTAAAAAGCCTAAAGCTGAAAAAGTGCTGCCGCAAGTTGAATATGTGGTGGATTCATTTAAGGTCGATCAAAAACATTTAAAAGCTTATAACGAAGTCTGTGGCTTTAAAAACAATGGTTATATCCCAGCGATTTATTTGGCTGTGCTTTCTCAAAGTTTGCAAATGCATATGATGACTACGGAAGCTTTTCCATTTGCGATCTTAGGTTTGGTACATATTCGTAACCAAGTGAAGCAATATCGCAAAGTTGGTGTGAATGAAACACTGTCATTGTCATGCAAATTTGGTGAATTACAGCCACATGATAAAGGCGTGCAATTTGACTTTATTACCACTGCAAAAGTGGGCGATGAAGTGGTTGTAGAATCATTAACCACGTATTTAGCACGTCAAAAAACCGACAACAAAGCTGCGGCAAAATCTACTGAAACAAAGTCAGCTGAGTTGCAAATTCAAGCTGAATGGAATGTTTCTGAAAATACTGGTCGCCGTTATGCGTTGACTTCTGGTGACTTTAACTTGATTCATATTCATGCTGTGACAGCTAAAGCGTTTGGTTTTAAACAAGCCATTGCACATGGTATGTGGAGTAAAGCCAAAGCCTTGTCGAGCTTAACTTTGCCAGATGCCTATGAAGCAGATGTCTGGTTTAAACTGCCGATGTATCTCCCATCACAAGTTGAGTTTTTAACGGCTCAAACTGGACAAGATACCGAGTTTGCAATTCGAAATAGCAAAAACAAAAAACCGCATGTCGCGGGAAGTGTGAAAGCACTGTAAGATTTAAGCCTAAATCGATATCGGTTTAGGCTTTTTTGTTTTAATCTCAAGCGATTCATATTCAAAGGAATGATGATGCAGGCGCTCAAAGAATATCTATTTGCACAGAAGAATAATTATCAAGGTACGGTTGACGAGGCGTTTCAAGATTTGGCGGCGCAATTTAGCCGTATGCAGGATGCTCGAACCCACTTAGGCGGAGCCGCCTTAGTGGTGTATTTTAAAGGTCAAAAAGTCGTGGATATTTGGACCGGTAAAAAGTCAGCCGAAGAAGCTTGGCAGTCCAATACGCCCTCGGTCTGTTATTCCACGGGTAAAGGTGTACTTGCAACGCTTGCACATATCTTAGTGAGCGAAGGCTTTCTAGATTACGATACTCCAGTTGCCGTATATTGGCCGGAGTTTGCTCAAAATGGTAAGTCGGATATCACATTAAGGCACATGCTGAGTCATCAGAGTGGTTTATACGATATTCGTAATATCATTCAAACAGCATCTGAAATGGCTGATTGGTCACATATGCTTAAAGTCATCGAACAAGCTAAGCCACGTTTTGAGCCATCAACTGATGCAGCATATCAACCTTTAACCTTCGGTTGGCAAGTGGGTGGTATACTTGAAAAGGCTACAGGTCGACCGCTTACAGAATTGATGCAACAGTATTTGGTTGAACCTTTAGAGTTGGATCATGCTTTTTTGGGTGTACCAGAGCATCAACTTGGTAAGGTTGCACGCTTGATTCCGAAAAAGAAAAAAGAAGAACGCACTATAGATGCTTCTGTTCAAGAAAATACCCAAGCGCAGACAACGAAAAAAAAGACCGAGACACGAAAACCGTCAATCTTTGATCAGCTCCTGCAAATTTCAGGACAAAATTTGCAAGACTTTCAAGATGGTATGATTCCAAAAGGAATGCGCAAGTTTTCATTTTTTAGTGATGAGGGTTTGCAAGCCATTATTCCTGCGGCAACAGGCGTATTTAGTGCCAATAGTTTAGCGAAAATCTATGCAATGCTAGCCAATCATGGTCAGTGGCAAGGACAGACCTTAATCACACCACAAGTTTTTGAATCTTTAAGTAAAATTCAATATAAAAAGCGTGATCGTATTATGCCTTTACCGATGAATTGGCGTTTGGGATATCATCGAATTTTAACTTTAGGCAAATCTAGTGAAGGTTTTGGACATATTGGTTTTAATGGTTCTGGGGCTTGGTGTGATCCGCAGCGTGATTTAAGTTTTGCTTATACACATAACTTTGCGACGGGTTCAATTACCGGCGATTATCGTTTATGGGGCCTAACTCAAGAAACCTTACGCTGTGCAGATAAAGTATTAAAAGGTCGTAAAGGCTGGATTTAAGATACTTCGGAATAGAACAGAAATTGGGGAAATGTGAAAAATATGCTATTTCCCCTCGCAGTTTTAGACTGCTGTGATATCCCTATGAAAAAAGTTGTTTTGATTCCCTTAGTCGCAACATCGGCAATGTTGGGTTGTCAGGATTCAACTCAAACGAAATCAAAGGAGATAGAAGCAATTACTGCTGAAAAACAGCATGCAGCATGGGTCGGTAATTTTAAAGGCATAACACCTTGTATGGGCTGTCTTTCTCGTTGTGAAGATTGTCCCGGCATGGCTGTGGCTCTTGAGCTACGTGAAGACCAAACCTATACACTCACTCGTGAAAGTCTAAGTGGTCATAACGAAGTAGAAGTGCTAAAAGGTGTAATTCGTTTTAAAGATGAATCAAAGCAGCAGCTAGAACTTATGAATGTGCAAACGCGTAATCTTTTGTATGTAGATTTGGATCAGCAATTGCTTGAAATTCGTGAAGACCAGACGGCGAAACGCTATCAAATGCAGAGTGATTTCCTTTTAAATAAAGCAGTTTAAGCATTCGTAATTTATATTAAATTTGCCTGATCATTGTGATAGCTCAAGATCGGATTTTTATTGTCCAAACTCTGCCATTTATTTCACTATTAGACAAAAAAACAGTATGCTTACACCTGTAAAAAGGAGCATACATGTATCAAGTACTTGCACGAAAATACCGTCCACGAAATTTCATTGAACTCGTGGGGCAAAACCATGTGTCACGCGCACTTACCAGTGCCTTAGAACGTGGTCGGTTACATCATGCGTATTTATTTACAGGTACTCGTGGCGTGGGTAAAACCACCATTGCCCGTATTTTGGCAAAATGTCTGAACTGTGAAACGGGTGTAACATCAACGCCGTGTGAAGTCTGCCCAACGTGTAAAGCAGTAAATGAAGGCCGTTTTATTGATTTAATTGAAATCGATGCGGCATCACGGACCAAAGTTGAAGATACCCGAGAGCTTCTCGACAACGTTCCTTATGCTCCAACCCAAGGTCGCTTCAAGGTTTATCTAATCGATGAAGTGCATATGCTCTCTACGCATTCATTTAATGCGTTATTAAAGACGTTGGAAGAGCCGCCAGAGCATGTGAAGTTCTTATTTGCTACTACAGATCCACAAAAATTACCGATTACTGTAATTTCACGTTGTCTGCAATTTACTTTGCGTCCTTTAGCGGTGGATGAAATCACATCGCATTTGACAGATATCTTACAAAAAGAACAAATTCAAGCGGAGCAAGATGCGATTTGGCAAATTGCTGAATCGGCTCAAGGTTCACTGCGTGATGCATTGTCACTAACTGATCAGGCGATTGCCTATGGTCAAGGTTCAATTCAGCACCAAGATGTTAAAGACATGTTGGGCCTAATTGACCGCACGATTATTTATGATTTGATTTTAGCCATTCATCAAAATCAGCGTGAACGCGTGAGTGCTTTACTTATGCAATTCCGTCAACAAGCACTGGATGTTTCACTGGTATTAGATCAGTTGATTTCAACGTTACATGAACTGGCATTATTACAATACTTGCCAGACTTAGCGTTGAAATATAGCGCTGAGATCAATCAAAAAATTATGCAATTGTCGCAGTTGATTTCAGCTCAAGATTTGCAGTTGTATTATCAAGTCGCATGCAAAGGTCGGGCAGACTTGCAGTTGGCAGTGACACAAGAGCAAGGTTTTGAGATGTGTGTGCTGCGGTTATTAGCATTCCGTCCATTACAGCCAAACGAAATGTTGGTCTCTGCCGTACAGCAAGAGTCAGCCGCACAGCCACAGCTTGTTCAAAATCAGGCCGAAACAGTTCAGCCGACTCAAACACAGTCTTTGCAGCAACCCAATACCGTTGTTGAGTCTGCTGCACAGGTTGCCACTGTTGAGCAGACTGAAGCTGTACCCGCTGTAGACACATCGCCAGCTTTCGATGATTTTGATGATTCACATTATGATGACGATGATGGCTATGTTTCTGCACCTGCAGTCGATGAACCTTCATCTGATGATTTTTTAGATGATCCTGAAGAAGACGCAATAAGCCAAACTTCTACAGCATCTACAGCAAATGGCACTCTAGATACGCAAGAGGTTGCACCGGTTGAATCTGTATCGACACAGCAAAATGACACGCTTGTTATGGATGCCGTGGCAGAAGATACATTATTTGATTTAGATCCGACGCCGAGTACTGAAACTGAAGAAGTTGATGTGAGCGCTATAAATTTTGAAGATATTGCACCTTTAGAACCAACAGCTTTAGAGTCAAAACGTGTAGAGCCTGAAACAGCTCAGCCACATTTGATCAATGCCATTGAACCACAACATGTGGTGAATGAATCAGTTTCGGGTGCTCAAGGCGACAATGGTTTTGATCTAGCATCACCACAAGTTACGCAAAGTTCCGTTTCTTCGGATGCTGTTCAAACGGGTTCATCTTCTACCTTGATGCCACAAGATATTTTGACTTTACAGCCTCAAACCCTTGAAGGTGAGTGGACGGTCGAAAAGTGGGAGTATTGGTTCCGAAATAGTCAACTTTCACCTGCGGTACAAGAGTTGGCTCAGCATGGCATTATGCGAGGTACGATTGACGGTGAATCGACTTTCCATATTCCAAAGCGATACGAAGCTTTAGTGACTCAATTACAGCATGTATTGGAACAAGCCATTCATGCACAATGGTCAAAATGTCGTTTCCATATCAGCTTTGAAGATGTCGAAGAAACCACACCGTTTGCTTTACAACATGTCCGCAAGGAAAAAGCCTTTGCACGTGCAAATGAGTTATTACATGCTGAGCCTGTTGTGAAAGACTTACTCAAAAGCTTTGATGGTGAGTTGAAAAATATCCAGCTCAAATAAGTTTCAAGCTGGATATAAAAATTAAAGTAAAAATTGAGTTAAAGCATCTCGCATATCTTCGGGTATCGAGGTGCTTTTTCGTGTTTGGCGGTCAACAAATACATGCACGAAATGTCCTTGAGCTGCAGCCTCATTTTGTCCTTGTTTAAAAATGGCTAAGTCATAGCGCAGTGAAGAATTACCAATTTTTTCAATCGCAACTCCAACTTCAATGATTTCTGGATAGGACAGCTCTTGTAAAAAGCTGCAGGCTGAATCGACCACTAAACCAATGATCGGGGTATTTCGCAAATCAAAACCGGCATGTTGAATCAAGAGTGCATTTGCAGCAGTATCAAAATAGCTGTAATAGGTGACATTATTGACATGACCATACATATCGTTGTCTGCCCAACGTGTTTGGATTGGAAATAAAAATCGATAGTTTTGGCGGCGTTTAGTTTCAGGTTTCATCGTTGGTATTTTCTTTATTTCAAAATGAGTGAACTTTAGGCATAGATCGCTTGGTAAATCTGGCGAGCGTCTTCAAACTGCAGTTCTCGCGGATTATTTTGTAATAGTCGCGTTTGTAATAGCGCATCTTCTGCTAAACGATCGAGCATATTTTCAGGCACATTCAGTTGACTGAGTTTAAGCACCAAACCGCTCTGATCTAAATGATTTTGCATATGATCAATAAATAAATCACATAAACCATCGGTACAGCCCGTACTGTATGGATCTAGCCAACTCATGAGTTCTGCATAATGCTGCTTGGCCTGAGGTGCATTAAACTTTAACACTTCAGCGAGAACCAGTGCATTGGTATGACCATGCGAGAGATGAAAGTGTCCACCGAGTGGATAGGCGAGTGCATGCACCGCTGCAACTGGTGCATTAGCAAAGGCCTGACCTGCAAGCATTGAACCGACTAGCATGTGCTGACGCGCTTCGAGGTTATGTCCATCTTGTAAAACCAGCGCTAAATTTTTATTTAATAAACGCAAAGCTTGTTTAGCAAGCATATCCGCATACGGATTTTTTTTAATTTTTGATGTATAGGCTTCAATGGCATGCACCATGGCATCGATACCGGTTGCTGCGGTAATGTGTGCGGGAAGATTTAATGTAAAGTTCGCATCGAGGATACAGACATCGGCATACAGTACAGGGGAGACGATACCTGTTTTGGTGGTTTCACCTGTAGTGACGATAGAGATTGGTGTGACTTCAGAGCCGGTCCCTGCCGTTGTCGGAATCAAAATGAGTGGCAAGCGTGGTCGTTTTGCATTAGCTACACCATATAAATCACTGATCTGCTGTGTTTGCTTAGGATGAGCCAAAATCGCAATAATTTTAGCCACATCCATTGAACTTCCACCGCCAAAACCAATAATCAAATCTACTTTTTCATTTTTGGCAAATTGAACTGCATCCAAAACTATATGTTCTGCAGGGTCGGCTTGGATACTAGAATAAATTACATAATCTTGATGGATACTTTCTAAAATATCCAAAATGGGTAAATGTAATTGTTGTTGCAACATACCGGGGTCGGTCACAAGCATGACACGTTTGGCTTGAAAGTCGCCTAGGACCTCTCTCAGTTGGGAAATAGAGCCTAAGCCTGAAATAATATTGCTGACGGTTTGAAACTGAAATTGACTCATTGGCTTATCCCTAATTTTTTATATCCAAATAAACATTATTCTTGAGTGTTGATATAGGATTCATCCTGTAAATAACTTAACATAAGACGCTTGAAATAAAAGTAGTCTTGAGGTTGTTATGTCATCCAGCACGCCATATAAGGTGTTGTGTGTTTGTTTAGGAAATATTTGCCGTTCACCTACGGCTGAAGTGGTTCTCAGACATTTTTGTGATGAAGCGCAACTCAATGTTCACGTCGACTCTGCGGGTACGAGCAATTATCATCCGGGCAAAGCGCCTGATCTTCGTAGCCAACAGCATGCAAAATTACGTGGCTATAACTTATCTGCATTACGCGCACGTCAGTTAACGGTTCATGATTTTATTGAATTTGATTTGATTTTGGCCATGGACTACGAAAATTTAGACAATATTCAAAACCTCATGCAAAAGGCGCAGCAACAATTCGGTCAACTACGTGCACAAGTGTCTTTGATGAGTCAACATGATCACCAATATCCGCAACAAGAAGTACCAGATCCGTACTATGGTGGTGATGCAGGGTTTGAACATGTATTAGATCAATGCGAATCTAGCAGTCAGGCTTGGGTCAATTATTTAAAAACTCAGTTACAAGCACAGCAAAAAAATTAAGGTTTAAGAATGCAAATTCAAACACAGGTTCAGCTTAAGCCATTTAATACATTAAGCCTCGATGCTGTAGCATCTCATTATGTACGTGTTCAATCGGTAGAGGATATCCAAGCAGCGCTCGACTTTGCCAAAGCTGAGCAATTAAATGTATTGGTACTTTCAGGAGGCAGTAATATGCTGTTGCCTGAGCAAATACATGCTTTAGTGATGCACATGGATATTCAAGGTATTGAATATGTACAAGACGATGCCGATACACAGACTTTAAAAGTGGGTGCAGGGCAAGTGTGGCATGACTTTGTGCTATGGACGACGGCACACCAGTTTTATGGCTTACAAAATTTAGCATTGATACCCGGTTTGGTCGGTGCTTCACCTGTGCAAAATATTGGAGCTTATGGTGTTGAAGCGGGTGAGTTTATTGAATCTGTACAGGTCTATGACCGAGTAACAGAACAGCAAAGTAGTATTAGCGCTGCCGATTGTCATTTTTCATATCGCCATAGTATTTTTAAAGATGAGCCAGAGCGTTTTATTATTACGCATGTCACGTTTAAACTTTTAAAACATGCAGATTTAAAATTAAATTATGGTGATTTAAAGCAGGCGGTAGGTGAAGACTTAAGTGCAGAAAACCTACAACAACAAGTCATTCATATTCGTCAAACCAAACTCCCAGATCCGAAAGAATTTCCAAATGTCGGAAGTTTCTTTAAAAATCCTGTGATTAGCCAGCAAGCCTTTGACCAAATTGCGCTGCAATTTCCCAATTTACCCCATTACCCACAACCGAATAATGCGGTAAAACTGGCAGCGGGCTGGTTGATTGACCAAGCAGGTTGGAAAGGGAAATCTGTGGGTTCAGTGGGTATGTTCCATAAGCAAGCTTTGGTGTTGGTCAATTATCAGGACGCCACGCTGCAAGATGTACGTACAACTTACAAAGCTGTACAACATGATGTTTTTGAAAAATTTAATATTGAATTACATCCTGAGCCTGTATTATTTGATACAAATGGCTTGATTCGATCTCACGCAGATCAATAAAAACACATAGGTTTTAGATTTATGCATAAAACACATTGGATGGTTCGCTTAGTACAAATTGCCGCAGTGCTATTTGTACTTTTGGGCTGTCTAATGATTTTTATCTATACGCCGTTTTATTCTAAATTGATCGTTAAAAGTTTAAATTATTTCGTTCCTGTAGAAGTCAATCAGCTCGCAGCGCAAAGTCAAAAACTCGGCGCCTTGAGTGATGATGATAACTATGAGCCGGGTTCTGACTTATGGATAGCGCGCCAAGCGTATTTAAAACTCATGGAGCAAGCCATACAGTCTGATGAGCCTCAAGATTTAACCCTTATACAAGCACGTTATAAGGCGTTACAGCAGCTCATTGAAGAAGAACATGAAAAAGAAAAGAATGATAGTCAAAAGGACATACCGAAAGTACCTCTGCTGAATCCTTCTGCGTCCGAGGCGGCTTCTTCTGAAGCATTGGCGGAAAATCCTGCTCAAAAAATGAAAGAGCTGCTTGAGCTCAATAGTGCGGAAAATAAAGGACTGATGACTCAATATACCGAGTTCTTAAAAACCCATGAAATTGAGCAAGCGGCTTCAGAAGCGGAACCGATCGATGATGAAACATATCTTGATCTTGCCAAAATGAAAGATAAAACCCTGAAGCAGCCAACCGCAGAGCCGTATGCGATCGTGGTGTTAGGTGGTGGTTTAACCTTAGATAAAAATGATAAAGATATCGTAGTGAATGACTACACACGACTTCGACTGGAAAAAACACTCGATGTTGAACGAGCCAATAAGTTACCGATTGTACTGAGTGGTGTAGAAGCACCGTATATGCAAGCATGGTTAAAGCAATATGATGTCGATGCGAAATTGCTTGAAGACCGCAGTATGAATACTTGCGAAAATTCGCGTTTTAGTTCGTTGCTTTTACAGAAAAAAGGTGGGGCACCGACGGTTATTTTAATCACTGACCAATATCATATGCCTCGAACACGTCGTTTATTTGCATTAAATGGTATCGAAACCATTCCTGTTGTTGCACCTATGCCAACAACATTAACTACATGGCGACCAAGTGAAAAAAATTATGACCATAGTCGTCGTGCCAATTATGAATTATTAGCCACCTTACGTGATGTTTGGTTTGGCTCAAGTGACTGTCGGGAGGTCCCATAATGTCAGATATCCCATTTCTTAATCCTTCAATCCTTAAACAATTAGATCTTCCTATTCCAAGTCGAGAATTAACCCCACAAGTATTAGAACCTCTAAATTTAAATCGACCTTTTGAGCCTAGTGTTGAAATACAGTCATATCGACGACTTTATGGTTTAGATGCCTTGAACTGTGAACATTGGCAAGGCTATGTAGAAATGCCTTTGTTCAAATTACATGTACAAGTATTTCAACCGAAACTGAAGACTGAAACGGATGTCATTAAAGGCACAGTATTTTTATTGCATGGTTATTTAGAGCATAGTGGAATATATCAGCCGATTATTCGTGAACTCTTAGATCAAGGTTTTAGTGTTTTAACCTATGATTTACCGGGGCATGGTCTAAGTAATGGATCGCCAGCCAGTATTCAAAACTTTGATCATTACCAACAAGTTTTGGAAGCAGTATATCGTTATGTGAAACATGCGGCTCAACTACCAACCCCATGGTTAGGGATTGGGCAGAGCACGGGTGGTGCGATTTGGCTGCATCATCTGTTAGATTTTGCTGAACATCGCAAAAACCCTTATGTCGAACGGGTTTTATTATTATCTCCGCTGATTCGCCCTGCAAAAACGGCATGGTGGCATAACTCGGTTGGATTAGGCATTATTCGTCGTATTAAACGTGAAGTGCCACGTCATTTTAGACGGAATAATCATAACCCTGAGTTTTTACGTTTTGTCCGCTTAAAAGATCCACTACAACCTCGAATGATGGGGATGGATTGGATTTTGGCCATGTCAAAATGGATGCAGGAGATGGAAGAACGCCCAGCGTGCCGTATTCCAGTGTGGTTAGCGCAAGGCGCACAGGATCAAACTGTAGATTGGCGTTATAACATTGAGTTTATACGTCGTAAATTTCGTTTACAGACGCTTCTCATGCTTGAAGAAGGTTCGCATCAGCTGATTAATGAACGTGCCGATATTCGTGCTGCATTAACAGGTTTGATCCCGGCATTCTTGCATGCTCAATCCAACAGTAAGTCTTATTACTAACTGATGTTACGCACGTAAAAGTAATTACGCATTTTTAAAATGATTTTTTAATTTTATTCGACGGAGTCTTACATCTAGAGATTAAATAAAAGGATGAGCCTTCGGCTGGAGGTACTCTTAAGAAACATTGTTTTTCATTAGGCAAAATGAGAAGCAAAGCTTCGCAAGGAAACCATCTTGCGGTGCAATGCACCTCACCGACAAAACTCGTTCACTAGCATCTACTTATTTAAACTATCGCAAAAACTTTTTTGATTAGATGTCGTCCTGCCTCAAACACTTGCGGATGACGTTGCCGCGTATCGTACTTTTATTTGAATCAAATTGCGCTTCTGGTGTTACTGCGTAACATCAGTTACTAATTGACGATTGAGCACAGCTTACCTTAATCAGTGTGATGGATCTAGACGAAAAAAAAGAGGCGTAGTCGCCTCTTTTTTTTGGGTGGAGGAATCAGAACTTTTCTAGATGAGCCATATTCCACATACGGAAATAGAAGTTTTCCTCATCTTTATTTTCACAGCTGAGTAACTCCCCATCTTTTAACCAAAAATGTAGCTGTGCATAGTTTTTAATTTCACGGTTATTAATCCGCTGCGCTAGATGGTGCGCACGGATATCGGATGGATGTTGTAAACCTGCTGAGGCAATAAGTTCAGATAAGCCATGCAAGGTATTTTTGTGGAAATTAAAAACACGTTCTGCTTTGGTCGGAACATGGATGGCTTTTTGACGGTCTTTGTCCTGCGTTGCAACGCCAACTGGACATTGGTTGGTATGACAGCTTTGAGCTTGAATACACCCGACTGCAAACATAAAGCCACGAGCTGAGTTCACCCAATCTGCACCAATTGCCATGGTACTGGCAATATCAAAAGCACTAATAATTTTACCACTGGCACCGACTTTAATTTTTGAACGTAAGCCTGCACCAATCAGGGTGTTATTAACAAAGAGTAGGCCTTCACGCAGGGGTGTACCCATATTATCAATCAATTCAATCGGTGCTGCGCCAGTCCCACCTTCAGAACCATCTACCACGATAAAATCGGGTGTAATCCCTGTATGTAACATAGCTTTTACGATACTCATAAATTGCCATGGTTGCCCGATACACAGTTTAAAACCCACAGGTTTGCCTTCTGACAGTTCGCGCAATTGCTGAATAAATTGCATCATTTCAATAGGGGTGCTAAAGGCAGGATGGCTAGATGGAGAGATACAGTCATGTTCACGGCTGACACCACGGATTTGAGCAATCTCTTCGGAAATTTTGTCTTTAGGTAAAATGCCACCATGGCCTGGTTTTGCACCTTGAGATAATTTGATCTCAATCATTTTGACTTGAGGGTGCTTGGCTTGTTCAGCAAAACGTACAGGGTCGAATTGACCATCAATCGTACGGCAGCCAAAGTAACCACTACCGAGTTCCCAAACAATGTCGCCACCATTTTCCAAATGATACGGACTAATACTGCCTTCACCGGTGTCATGGTAGAAATTGCCCATTTTTGCGCCTAAGTTTAAGGCACGAATGGCATTGGCACTTAAGCTACCAAAGCTCATCGCAGAGATGTTTAATATCGATGCGCTATACGGTTGCTTACATTGCTCATTGCCGATGTTAATACGGAATGTTTCAGGAATGGCAGGAATGCAAGGTGACAAGGAGTGATTGATAAAGCGGTAATCATTTTGGTAAACATCAACAATTGAACCAAATGGTTTATCTGCATTTTGGTTTTTTGCACGTTGATAGACCAAGCTACGTTGCATACGAGAAAAGGGCAGTGCATCTTGATCAGATTCAATAAAATATTGGCGAATTTCAGGTCGAAATTCTTCAAATAGAAAACGAAAGTGCCCCATGATGGGGTAATTTTTTAAGATCGAATGTTTGTTTTGTATGACGTCATACAAACCCAATAAACTCAAAAGCCCAGTAATGACCCAGATACTATTCAATAAGGTTTGTGGAATAAAATATTGAATATAATGCGGGGAATAACCTAAATGAAAACTCGAAATGAGTAGGAAGATAAAAATACAAGCAAACCAAATGGAATGCCGAGAAAAAAAAGTATTTAGTAGCTTGTGGCGAATAGTTTGCGCTGGACTGGCCATATTTTGAAAAATCTTATTCAGCTCATTTGCTCATAATTTGCCGAGTTTATGCACAATGCTCAAGCTTTAATTTGTTGATTCAGTGTAGCATTTATAAAAACAGCATTGAAGTTGGATGAATTTTCCATTTAAAGCCAAATCAGATAAGAAAAGCAGGAATGTTCTTTAAGAAAATTTGTGAAAAGTAGTGCGGTTCTTGTTATTTCACAGTGAGCAAAATGGAGGTTAAAGTGATTTTACTTTCTAAACACGAGGTGCTGAATATGACTATGAAATCTATTCGTTATAATAATGCCGACCTAGCCTGCCTATGTCAGTAATTGATTATAGCCATGAGAAATTAGCGCTATGGCATAAGGTATTCAGCAGATACTTATGCTGTAGTTCCTTTGACTTAAACGACTAAAATTACAAAAATATTCTAAGAAATTATCCAGTCCCAGCGTTGGGACTTTTTTATGTGTTGATATTTTAAGAAAATTTAAGCCTAGATTATGTGATAAGTATTCGTTGTGAAATAAAAGTTGCCACTTCAAATTTAACATTTCAGGTAGCAGAAAATCTTAGATCGATTTAGTCATTGCATTGTTGTACAACCATAGCGACTTCTTCAGGTTCAATTTTCTGAATCTTTTTACCAAAACTACGCAGCCACCATGTTAACTGAGAAGTAAAAGGTACTGTTGCACTAACTTCAACCGAGCCATCTTCGGTTTTTTGAATCACTTGATCTTTACTTAGCTGACTTTCTTCAAAATAAATTGCCTCTGCTTCAGACATGGTTAATTTGAGCTGAATCATTTCTGTCGGTTTATTAAAGTCAACACGGAAGCCAAGCGCTCCAGAGTCAATATAGGCATCAATATCAAAATCGACAGGGTGTAATGCACGTGAATTTAAGACAGTAGCTGATTTAAAACGATGTAAAGCAAAGGTTTGGATGTCTGTTTTGTCATGACGTGTGCAAACCAAATAGATAATTGCACCTTTTTGGACCAAAGCCAGTGGATTTAAAATATAGGTCTTTTCTTCACTTTGTTGTCCACGACCTTGATAAAGACATTCGAGTTGTTTGTCTTGTAGTAAGCCTTCATAAATTGATTGCTGTGCAGCTTTTTCAACCACAGGGGGAATCAATGGCTGAGTTGCTGGCACGATTCGCACGCGGTTAATCCACTGACGGACATTATTTTGCGTCGACAGGCTCCGACGTGCGAGGTCAAACCAAGGATTCATTTCTTCAATTAAGCTCGGCGGAAGCAAATGTTTTAGGTGTTCCTCAACCATCATAAAGGTGACCGCCTGCGAGCTGGTCATATGTGGCAAGCTTTGAATCGGTGCATCAGAACGCCAACGCCAGCCTTGCGGCGTTGTTTTACTGCTCTCAATTGGGAAACGTAGAGAAATTTGGTTTAAGTCACGCTGAATGGTGCGTAGGCTGATATCAATGCCTTCACGGTTCAGTATTTCTTGTAATTCACGCGTACCCATCCACTTACCTGTGGACAGTCGTGAAAGAATTTGCCACTGACGATAGAGGCTGTTTGACGTTTCTTTTTCTTGTGAAGACATAATCTAGTGCTTGAACTTGGAATTAAATAAAATGATGCTGTGGGACACAATAAGAAATCTTCCTGCGTTAAGCAAGTCTTCATCTGAAAAAACTAAGATGATTTTAATAACGCAATTTGACACAACTTGAGCAGTTAGATGCTGTACCGCTTTGCAAAAATGATGCATAAATAATCAAAGAGAAGCAACATATTTATTGATGGCATATATATTGCATTATCTAGTTCATAAAACATGACAAAAACATGGAGTTGCTATGCTGAAAGAAAATCGTAATACAACTTCAAATGGAATTGAGGGTTATGAGGCAAAGTTGGTCAATACTTCTGTCTCTACATTAAAAAATTTACCTCTTGCTCGAGGACATGCGCTGTTTAATCAATTTAATTCGGATTTTTTTAATGAAATGCGCGACTGCAAAACGGTAGCTAAAGAATCATGCCAACGGATAGAGCAGTGGTTATCACAGCATACACTTGATGAATTAAAACAACTAAATCAGGTTGCAAAACAACATTTTCTCTATGAAGGCATTACTTTTACAGTGTATGGCGAAGATGAGGGCATTGAACGCACTATTCCTTATGATCTTATTCCTCGTGTGATTGCACGAAAGGAATGGAATAATTTATCACTGGGCTGCGCACAGCGCGTGAAAGCTCTCAATCTGTTTTTACATGATGTCTATCATCAACAAGATATTTTAAAAGAAGGAATTATTCCTGAACTTCAAGTTTTAACGCATGAAGCCTATTTGCCACAAATGTATATGCATGGGCTAAAAGGTAAAATTTATAGCCAAATCAGTGGTATTGATATCATTCGAGATCAATCAGGCGATTTTTACGTCCTTGAGGATAATCTTAGAACACCATCGGGTGTGTCGTATATGTTGGAAAGTCGTAAGATCAGTCAAAAACTGATGCCTGAACTTTGCCAGCAAAGCAACATCATGGGGATTGAGCAGTATCCGCAGCTCTTACGTGAAATTCTTGCAGAAAATGCCTACGTCGATAACCCATTTATTGTGGTCTTAACCCCAGGGCGTTTTAACAGTGCGTATTATGAACATGCCTTTTTGGCAAGGGAGATGGATGTACCCTTAGTGACATCACGTGACCTTTATGTAGAAAACGATAAGGTTTATGTGAAAACCATCAAAGGTCGACAACAGGTTGATGTAATTTATCGTCGTGTGGATGATGCTTTCCTCGATCCATTATGTTTCAAACCTGACAGTACTTTGGGCGTAGCAGGGCTCATGTCAGCGTATATGCAACATAATGTGGTTATTGCAAATGCACCGGGAACAGGCGTAGCAGATGATAAATCGATTTATCCTTATGTGGATAAAATGATTCATTTCTATTTAAGTGAACAAGCGATCCTGAAAAATGTGCCGACCTATCAATGTCGTGAGCAGAACGACTTGGACTATGTGCTGTCGAATATCGAAAAATTCGTGGTCAAAGAAGCACAGGGTTCAGGTGGATACGGCATGCTGATCGGTCCGCAAGCCTCTTTACAAGAATTAAATAGCTTTAAAGATAAAGTGGCCGCAGCACCACATTTATATATTGCACAGCCGACTTTAAATTTATCTGTTAGCCCAACCCTAAGTGAGGCCGGTGTTTCGGAACGCCATATCGATTTGCGTCCATTTGTACTGAGTTCTCCATATCGAACTGGAATTGTACCGGGTGGCTTAACTCGTGTCGCGATGCAAGCAGGTTCATTGGTGGTGAATTCTTCGCAGGGCGGCGGTATTAAAGATACGTGGGTAGTAGATGATTTACGCTCATAGCACTCCAGTGAAGGAGCAAAACATGATTTTATTAAACAGTAATGCAGAACATATATTTTGGCTGGGACGTTATTTAGCACGTACTCAATATTTATGCAGTATTTTTCCATTTCAAGATGTCGATACAGCATTGAACTATGCACATGCTTTTTGTTTACCAGCATTTGATGCCGACTCAATGAATGAATTGGTTTTAAATTCCGAGCAACCGGCGTCATTTTACAGCCAATTTAAATATGCGCAAAGTAATATACAGGACTTAAGGGGTGTACTTTCAGCAAAAAGTTATGCAGAACTCAGCCGTTTAATTCGTAATGCGAGTGATAACCCAGGTTATATCTGTGACGTGGTAACAGATTGCCAAGATGTTTTAGAGTCCGAATCTGAAGATGTATTTTTATTTTTTAGTTTAGGACAAGCCATAGAGCAGCTTGATCGTCAGCTACGCATGCAGCAGGACATTCAACACACCATTGCGAAGATTGAACATATCGTAATCGCTTTAGTTCAGTTTGGCTGGGAAAGTGTGCAAGAGGCATGGCAGGCACTAAAGCAACAACCGAATAGCCAAAATTTTTACCATTTCAGTGATCATATCCAAAATATGTTTGAGGTGGCTGTATGAGGCTCATGATTAACCATCAGACCCATTATGTTTACACTGATGTGGTTAGCAGAAGCATTCAATATATCAAAATGACCCCATCCACTAATACGCATCAACAGGTGCAAAATTGGGATGTGAGTGTGCCGAGGCAACGTGATATGCAATTGGATACTTTTGGTAATGTGTGGTTGACCACAACGCAGAGCGAACCTTATCTTCAAATGACCATTATGGCGCAGGGCATCGTAGAGATGAATTTGAGTTTAAATGATTCAAATGCGGATGATTTAAACCCGAAATTGTTTTTACAGCCAACGCCGAGTACGCAATGTGACATTTACATGAAAAGTTTTGCCGATTGTTATGTCCCTCGTATCAATCGTGTCAATCTAATTCGTTTGGCTGAAGCGATCTTGGCGCATATTCCCTATGTTTCGAATCAGACATCTGTACATACTTCTGCAATAGATGCTTTTCATTATAAGCAGGGGGTATGTCAGGATCATACTCATGTCATGATCGCAATGTGTCGCTATTTGGGTATTCCTGCACGATATATTTCTGGGTATTTATTTGTACCGAATAGTAGCCATCTTGCTAGTCACGCTTGGGTAGAAGTCTATATCGAAAATAAATGGTATTGTTTTGATGTCAGTAATCAGCTATTTACACCACAATCACATATTTATGTCGCGATTGGGCGGGATTACTGGGATGTAGCTCCTGTTCGAGGTGTTCGTGATAAAGGTGGTATTGAGTCTATGAGCTCAATTGTACAAGTGTTGAGTTGTTAATCTTAGAGGGATAAAAATGACCTATTGTTGTGCCTTACGATTAAAAGATGGCATGGTATTTGTCAGTGATACACGTACAAATGCAGGAGTTGACCATATTTCAGTTTTTCGTAAACTTTATACCTTTGGTATTGCGGGTGAGCGATTTATTACTATCCAAACCTCTGGGAATTTAGCTACTACACAAGCGGTCATCGGGCATTTACAAAATCAGCTAGAGGTCAAACAAGAGCCGAATTTATATAGTGTAAATACGATGTTCGAAGTGGCTGAATTGGTCGGGCATACCTTAAAAAAAGTTATCTCTGATGTCACCTCAGATATTTTAGAACAAAGTAATTATTACTGTAGTTTATTAGTAGGTGGTCAAATTGGTAGCGCTGATATGCAGCTATATAATATCTATCCGCAAGGTAATTTTATTTGTGCGACACCGGATACCCCATATTTTCAAATTGGAGAAAGTAAATATGGTAAGCCGATACTTGACCGAACTTTGCGTTACGATATGCCACTCGATGAAGCAATGCGTTGTAGCTTAATTTCTTTTGATTCAACGATACGTTCGAATGTGTCTGTAGGTATGCCTTTAGATGCTTTGGTTTATAAAAAGGACAGTTTGGAAATACCAAATGGTAAGCGCATTTATGAAGAAGACCCATACTTCACCATGATCAGTAAAGGCTGGTCAGAAGCATTGCGTCAGGGCTTAATCGAATTGGCAAAACCAACAGCTGACTATTTTCAATAATGATTTGATTTACGAATAGATCAATAAAAAAAGCCAATAAAAAAAGCCCAGAATTGATCTGGGCTTTTTGATTCGGCTAATTAAGCTAATTTACGTACAGGGCGCGCGCTCATACGGCATAATAATTCATAGCCAATAGTTCCGTTCGCTTCTGCAACGTCGTCTACTAGACGGTCTTTGCCCCAAAGCTCAACTTCAGTACCTATTGGTGCATGTATACCGGTGATATCAATCGCAATCATATCCATAGCAACACGGCCAATTACACGCGCTCTCTGACCGTGGATCGATACATAGTTTTGTTTAGGGAAGGCACGTGGATAACCGTCACCATAACCAATCGACACAATCGCAAGATCCATTTCTTGTTCTGCAACGAAAGTCGATCCATAACCCACAGATTCACCAGCTTGAATGGTATTTAAAGCAATCACTTCAGCGGTAAAGGTCATCACCGGTTTAAGATCTAAGGCTTCTACAGAACGATCTGCGAAAGGTGTCGCGCCATAAAGCATGATGCCTGGGCGAACAAAATCAAAATTCAGTTCTGGCCATTTGAAAATTGCAGCTGAGTTACAGCACGAACCCATGATTGGCGCACAGGCTTCTTTTACGTGTAAAAATTGTTCACGTTGTTGGTCATTTAGTGGATGATTTTCTGCGTCAGCATTGGCAAAATGCATAGTCAGTACGCAAGTAAAACCTTCCGCCTTTAATGCATTGATAACATCAATAATTTCAGGCACTTTAAAACCTAAACGGTTCATACCGCTGTTGAGTTTAACCCAAACTTTCAGACCTTGAGCGATATAGGCATCTTTATGCTCACGTAACCAATCTAGTTGTTGCTGATGATGCACCACACATTCAATTTTTTTATCGATGATAATTTGCATTTCATCATCTGAAAAAATCCCTTCAATCAAGGTAATGGGTTGTTCATAACCCAGTTCGCGAATTTCTAAGGCTTCTTCTAGGCAGGCAACACCGAAGGCATCACTGTCTTTTAAGGCTGCTAAGCAGTCTTTAACTCCATGTCCATAAGCATTGGCTTTTACCATGCTTACAATTTTAGCGGTTGGGGCAAGTTGTTTGACACGGTTTAAATTATATTGAAGTGCTTGTCGATCAATATAAACTGTAGCTTGGCGCACCCTAAATACTCCTACAGGGTCGATGAATTAATGGATGATAAAGAGTCTTTACTCTTCATCATCATACTGAGCATAAAACTCAGGGGAGAGGTTACTAAATTTGGTGTATTGACCTTCGAAGGCAAGACGCACAGTACCAATTGGACCGTTACGCTGTTTACCAATAATAATTTCTGCAGTACCTGCTTCTTTAGACTCTTTGTTATAAACCTCGTCGCGGTAAATAAACATGATCAAATCGGCATCCTGCTCGATCGCACCCGATTCACGTAAGTCGGACATCACTGGGCGTTTATTAGGACGGTTTTCCAGTGATCGGTTCAACTGTGACAGTGCAATTACTGGGCAGTGCATTTCTTTAGCCAGTGCTTTTAAGCTTCGGGAAATTTCCGAGATCTCACCAACACGGTTATCACCCATACCGGGTACTTTCATAAGCTGCAAGTAATCGACCATGATACACCCGAGTTTACCGCCATGCATTTTTGCAATTCGTCGAGCACGGGCACGTACTTCCGTTGGCGGTAGTGCAGATGAGTCATCGATATACAAATTCTTTTCTTGTAGATGCACAATAGTACTGGTCACTTTTGACCATTCATCAGCATCCATTTTACCTGAACGTAAATGTCCTTGGTGTACACGACCGAACGAGGATATCAAACGCATCGCAATCGAGTCCGCGGGCATCTCCATAGAGTAAACTAGAGCGGGCAGGTTATTATTAAACAGTACACTTTCAACCAAGTTCATGGCAAAAGTGGTTTTACCCATCGATGGACGGGCCGCTACAATAATTAAATCGCCTGCTTGCATACCTGAGGTTTTATTATCAAGTTCTACAAATCCAGTGGTTAAACCCGTGATACTGCCTTCAGTTTGTGAAAGTTCATTCAACTTATCAAAAACACTAGCAACGACAGAGTTAATAGCTTTAGGACCTTGTGCTTTGGCGTTGTTGTTGTGTTGCTCGGCAATCGAGAAAATATTGGTTTCTGCGAGATCTAAAATTTCACTGACCGTACGACCTTTGGTGTCATAGGCATTTTGTAAAATTTCTGAGCTGACTTTAATCATGCTGCGTAAAGTGGAAAATTCTTTAATTTTTGCAGCATAAGTTTCAAGATTATAGAAACTTGAAGGTGAATCTGACATCAGTTGCATCAGATATTCTTCGCCACCTGCAGCATCGAGCAAGTTTTGTTTAATCAGCCAGTCATTGACCAAGACAGCATCATAAGGTGAGCTATCTTTTGATAGCTGGTCGATGGCACGGAAAATATATTTATGGCGGGTCGCATAAAAATCAGCTTCAGTCAGTACATCACCCACTTGCTCAAAAGATTCTGCAACGGTCATCAGTGCAGCAAGCACGGCTTGTTCAATCGCAAGGTTATGGGGTGGGGTACGAAACTCTTTCAACGAACTTTGTTCTGTGGTTTTTGCTGTTGGCGTAGAGTTTGGCTTGATGGCATTCGCCTGTGACATAAAAATCCCTGATGCTGAAACCATTTAATGTGATGGAAATGGGTGCTAATGACAGTTTTTCAACTCTTCATTTAACTGAAATGATAGGCGTTTTCTACAGAAATGCGAACAAGTATTTCCGATTAATTCGTCATTCATTGAATTGAATGAAGAGTTAAAAATATAAAAAAAGTTGGAGCACTATTTTTTACAGATAAAAAAAGAGCATGCGTAAGCATGCTCTTTTCTTTGCAAGAAATTACTCAGCTACGATAGTAACTAGAACTTCTGCAACAACATCATGATGCAATTGGATTGCGATGTTGAATTCACCAGTGTTGCGAAGCGCACCATTTGGTAAACGAACTTCTGCACGGTCTACAACAAGACCAGCATTAGTTAACGCGTCAGCGATGTCACGAGTACCGATAGAACCGAATAGTTTACCTTCGTCACCAGCTTTAGCAGTGATCACGATGTTAACTTCGTTCAATTGGTCAGCACGTGCTTGAGCAGCAGCTAATACTTCAGCTTCTTGTTTCTCAAGTTCAGCACGACGAGCTTCAAATGCAGCAGTGTTAGCTTCAGTAGCAGCAACTGCTTTACCTTGAGGGATAAGGAAGTTACGGCCGTAACCAGCTTTAACTGAAACTTTATCGCCTAATTTACCAAGGTTTTTAATGCGTTGTAATAAGATAATATCCACAGCTCAACCTCACTTATGATTGTCAGTGTAAGGGATCAAAGACAAGTAGCGAGCTTGTTTGATAGCAAGCGCTAATTGACGTTGGTAACGAGCTTTAGTACCTGTAATACGGCTAGGAACAATCTTGCCGTTTTCAGTGATGTACTGTTTTAAAGTGTCGATATCTTTGTAGTCGATGTACGTAACGTTCTCAGCTGTAAAGCGGCAGAACTTGCGACGACGGTAAAAACGTGCCATGTTATGTTCTCCTTATGCTTCAGCAGAGTCTTGAGCTTGTTGTGCTTCTTCACGTTGAGCTTTACGCGCACGTTTTTCTTCAGCACTCTTAGCCAATAGTGACTCTTCAGTGATAGCGTTTTCACGACGGATGATAAGGCTACGAATGATTGCATCGTTATAACGGAACAATTCTTCTAGCTCATCAAGAGTAGTTTGACCACACTCAACATTCATAAGAATGTAGTGAGCTTTGTGGATCTTGTTGATTGGGTAAGCCAATTGACGACGGCCCCAGTCTTCAAGACGGTGGATTTGACCTTCAGCTTCTTTGATGTGAGTTAGGTAACGTTCTACCATACCCACAACTTGATCGCTTTGGTCTGGATGTACCAATAGTACGATTTCGTAGTGACGCATTGTCAGCTCCTTACGGTTTAGGCAGCCCCAATCATTAATTGATTGAAGCAAGGAGTCACAACCAAAGTTGTGTCGCAAAGTTTGCGAAGCGTGAATTTTAGAGCGTTTAGGTTTGAAATACAAGGCATGGATTTAAAATGCTTGAATTATTTATGGTTTAATTCGGTTTTTCACTGCGCAATAAAAATACCACATAACCTTTAAAATAAGGATCTTGCGCTAAATGTGCAGGTGCTTGCCAAAGCCCGTTTTGTACAAGACCAATTTTATAGGGGAGTTTTAATTTTGAGACTTTATTTAAATAAAGCGTATAGTTTTTAATGGTGTGGCTGCCTTGATAGGTCTGTATAGCAATCTCATCAATATTTTGAGCAAGTAATTTTAAGGTTTGCTGATCCTGAACATTGGTCCAATCCATTAAACCCGTAATGCTTAAACGATATTTTTGAGGCATTTTCTTTCGTATCTTTTCAAGGAATACCGCATATCGATGGATATTTTGTATCTTTGCATCAAAATCAATTTGTAAGCCTTGAATCTGATTGCCATTTTTTTCCCAATGTTTAAGCCGCTGCAAAATTTGCTGAATATTGTTATTTGACCATTGTAAATGATGGCTACGGATTACAATCCAAATTTTCTGCTGTGGTTTATGGAGGACTTGAATACCTTGTGGGATAAACTCGGATTGCTTTAACGGTTTATTCCAATTCATTTCACCTTGTAAAATATAGAGCTCCGTGGCTTGCCGTAAGTAGGGGCTACTAGAAATATTGCCCCAAATCCAAAAACTTGAATAATGTGCTGCATTAACACGTTGCTGTATTTCGGTGTGAGCTTGTTGTGTATTTCCAGATTGGGCAGGTGAACAAGCGGAACACAAAACAATGCTCAATATGAACAAAAGTTCTAATGTATTTACCCGCCTCATCACCTGTAAAAGCATTGAAAATTACCAATAATATTTTAAGGATTTAGCCCAACTTGTTTCAGGATAATCCCGTTTGATTTGATCAAACCATTGTTTGCGTACAGAATTACTCACATCTTTGTCTTGGCATTCATTATTACCACTTGGTGCATAACATTGAATAGCGCGATAGAGCGCATAGGCGGTTAATTCAGATTTGGTTCCAGTTTTAATAATATTTTTATATACATCACCGCGTGCAAAATATCGACCTTTAAAACTTTGTGGCGAATCATCTGACTGATAGCTGAGATCGACCATGCTGTAGGCTTGTGAACTACGCGCATACTCACCTAAACACAATTGCAGGCTCAGGTCTTTCGGATTTGCTTGTAATTGCTTGGTCAATGTCGCTAAGTCAGGGCATTTGATTGAATTGCTGACAGTAATGCCTTTCCATAAGAAATTGGCAAATGGTGGTTGATAGCGATATTTCTCCGCAGTATTTTGCTCACTATTAAACTGGGCTGCATTAGTTGGTAATTCAGTATAGGCTTGATTGAATAAATCAAAATTTTGATAAGCCAGTGATTTGTTCAGTAAGGTATAAAGTGCTACATTTTTTTGATCCTGAGTCGCTGCATTATTTTTCACAACACTCACTAAGCTTTGTTCATTTGCAACTTCAACTAAATATAGTTGCTGCAAAAAAGCTTGTTTAATTTTTGCTGAGGGACCGATAAATTGTGCTGTATTTTGCTGCTGAGCATAGTAACGATACAGCATAAGTTCAGCCAAACCACGTTGTTCAGCTGTTTTGCTAATGGAAAGTAGATTTTCCCAATATTGCTGCGTTGTTTGATTTTGTCCACTTGCTTCCAAAATGCGACCTTTCAACATGACTTGGCTCAATTGAAGGTAGCTGCCTATGTTATTCGGCATTTGTTGGGGAAGGTATTTCAAGGCTTCTTGTGCTTTGTTTTGCACATAAAATAAGTGGTTCGCCTGCAAATACTGGAACAGTTCTGGCGCGTCTTTAAAATAATTTTTTTGTGCGTTTAATTCAGCCCAGGAAATGACAATATCATCGGAGCTTTGTATTTTCCGCATGTGCATCAGATCATAGATAGTAAGGAAAAACGGATCTTTCAAATTTTTGACATTCAGACGCTTACTTTGAAATACATGACGATCTAATTCATAGGGTAGATTGGGCAGCTCTAAGTTATAAACGCTGGATTTAGGATTATTGATTTGCCATACGTATTCATAAATCAGCAAATCATGTTTTCCACTGAGCCAAAATCCACGTCTTAATAAACCGCGTGCACTTGCGGCATATTGACCTTGGGGATAGAGCTTAAAGTACTGGGTGATATTATTGAAAAAATTGGTTAATAAACTTTGGTTAAGTTTGTCATGATCTAAATCGCCATATTCACCTAAACCACTTTGATAAGTCTCATTTAAAGCACTTCGAATCAACATGTATTGTGATGTTTCTTTCAGCCAAGGTTGATCCACTTTAGTTAATACTGAATAAATCTTAGTCGCTGTGGAAAAGTTAGCATTGTAAAACGAAATTGTGGCGTTTAAATACGATGCATATTGGCGTGCAGATACTGACCAATTGGGATTTACGCTTAGCAAAGTTAGTTCATTGTCGCAATCATTAATTTTTTGACGTTCGCTAATCAGGGTGTTTTTTTCACTACTTGAAAGCTTACTGTCTTTTTTGACTTGTTCAATAAAGGCTTGTGCGCCATTTTGAATGCTGTTGCAATGTTCGTTAAAACTTAGATCAGGTGTTTTTAAAGGTTTACGCGCATTCGGCAGTTTATTGCTGCTAGTGCTCATGATACTGGAAACTTCAAATGGAACTTTGCTGTAGCTAGTTCGCCAAAGTGTGGATTTATCTTCATGAATATTAAATTTGGCAATACCTAAATCGCTAAGCAACAGCAGCATGTTGGTTTGATTGTCATTTGCTGGTGTGAGCGCAGGGAGTTCATCGCATGCGGTATAAGCATTGGTTTGAATAAGTGTCGACGGTTCACAATAAATATCCATGCCTGCATGACTTTGCATACTAAAGAAAATACCGAATGGAATACTTGATGTGAAAAGGGCAGAGTGAATAAATTTTTTTTGATATGACATAAGGCACAGTTAATTATAGTTGTGTGTGCAATGGTATCAAGTTGGGCTTAGGGTTTGAAGCTATTCATAAATAAAAAAGATAGAGTAAAACTCTATCTCTTTTAAAAAAATACAATTGGCTTTAGAGGAGCAGTGGAAGTAAAACTAAAAATTAAACTAATCACTGTGATCAATTTGACTGAAAACATGAAATATTGTTTTGCCCAAATTTGATCATCTTCAGCTTTGAATCCTTGAATGGTTAAATAAATCCAATAGAGACTTAAGGCATTCAGGACAATCATATAAATCCAATTTGCATAACCAAAAAAGAATAAACCATTCATGGTCATGCAGAACAAAAACACATAAACCAAAGACTCAACTTTGGTACGGTGAATTGAACGAGCTACAGGTAAAATTGGAATTCCTGCATTTTTGTAGTCATCAAATCGGTAAACTGCAATTCCCCAAGAATGAGGCATTTGCCAAAATGCATAACCAATAAAAATCAGTAATGCACCTAAATCAAACTGGTTTGCAACAGCCGTATACCCGATTACAGGTGGCGCTGCGCCAGAAAGACTGCCGATAATGGTTTGATGGATTGTTGTTCGTTTTGTCCATAAGCTATAAAAAACAACGTATACGACAAAACCAATAACAGCAAAAAGAAAAGCGTAAGCATTTACCCAGAACCATAAAATGCTAAAACCAATTACACCTAAAACTAAAGCAAAAACTAAAGCAACAGGAATCGAGATTGATTTTTTAACCATCGCACGATTTTGTGTGCGTTGCATTTTTGAGTCGATGTCTTGGTCAATAACGTTATTGACAACACATCCAGAAGCGACCACAAAGAGGGTGCCTAAGAGGGTAAGAAGCAACAGAAGGAAATCTACAGAACCTTGGGCAGCTACAAAGTAGCCACCCAAAGCGGTAACAAAGTTACCAAAGAGAATTCCTGGTTTAGTCAGGAATAAATACTTTTTCAGCATGACGACCAGTTTAGATCATCATGTTGAAGTGAAGGTAGTTCATAATCCACACAGAACCTACTAAAAGGATAGCAATTGTGAGGATTGTATAAACAAATGCAATCACGTTCCAGCGTTGCTCTGAAGAAGAGTTCATATGCAGGAAGTAAACTAACTGAATAAGAACCTGAGCAACCGCAGTAATCGCGATTACGGCAACCAATAGACCACGGCTAAAACCACCTGCCATTACCATACCGAATGGAATTACGGTAAGTAGAACAGAAAGGATAAAACCGATTGTATATTGTTTAACGTTACCGTGAGCTGCACCAGCAGAGTTATGATCGTGACTCATTAGATAACTCCCATCAAGTAAACAACGCTGAATACACAGATCCAAACGATGTCAAGGAAGTGCCAGAACAAGCTTAGGCAAGCAAGACGACGAGTGTTTGGAAGTGTCAAACCATATTTCTTGATTTGGAACATCAACACAAGCATCCATACCAAACCAGAAGTTACGTGAATACCGTGCGTACCAACTAAAGTAAAGAACGCAGATAAAAACGCACTTGTGCTTGGGCCATGACCAGCATGAACTAAATGATTGAACTCATAAAGTTCCATGCCAATGAAGGCTGCACCAAATACCCAAGTAACTGCTAACCAAGTTAAAACTTGACCAACATTTTTCTTGTATGCTGCAAGAACAGCAAAACCAAAAGTTACAGAAGAGATAAGAAGGGCGAAAGTTTCAGTTAAAACGAAACCTAAAGATTCACCAAACAGCTCTTGTGCACTTGGCGTACCCACTGGAACGTGGCTACTTAATACAGCGAACGCGATGAAGAGTGTCCCGAAAAGAACCAAGTCACTCATCAAGTAAGTCCAGAAACCAAAGACAGTGATGTCAGTATCATCGTGATGATGATGTTCGTCATGTCCGTGGTTGTCGTGATGAAGTACTTCAGCCATTGTCTTAGTCCTTCTTCAAATGTTTTTCAAGAAGCGCGTAGCGTTCATTTTCAATACGTTCAACTTCTGCAGCTGGAACATAGTAGTCAACTTTCTTAGTGAAAGAAGAAACGATGAAGCTGATAATTGAAGCAATGAAAGTTACAACGACTAACCACCAGATATGCCAGATTAATGCGAAGCCCATAACTGTAATAAACATTGCAATTACGAAACCTGCCGCACGGTTTGTAGGCATATGGATGTCTTCGTATGTAGTTGGCTTAGCGTAAGCAACACCATTTTCTTTGTCAGTCCAGAAAGTATCAATACCATTGATCTTTGGAAGATAAGCAAAGTTATAGAATGGTGAAGGAGATGAAGTAGCCCACTCAAGAGTACGACCATCCCAGATATCGCCAGTAACGTCCATGTTGTCTTTGCGTTGAAGGAAACCAACAACGATTTGCATAACAAAACAGAAGATACCGATAGCAACCAATACAGAACCAAATAAAGCGATCGCTAAGTACGGATCCCATTCAGGGTTGTCATATGTATTCAAACGACGAGTCATACCCATGAAACCAAGGATATAAAGTGGCATGAATGCAAAGTAGAAACCGAAGAACCAGAACCAGAACGCTGCTTTACCCCAAGTTTCATTCAGTTTCCAACCAAACATTTTTGGCCAGTAGAAAATGATACCCGCGAACATCGCGAACACTACACCACCAATAATTACGTTATGGAAGTGAGCGATAAGGAATAAAGAGTTGTGTACTAAGAAGTCCGCTGGTGGAACTGCCATTAATACGCCTGTTAAACCACCAATACCGAAAGTCACAAGGAAGCCAAGTGTCCAAAGCATTGGAGTTGTATAGGTGATGCGGCCCTTGTACATGGTGAATAACCAAGAGAAGATTTTCACACCAGTAGGGATCGCAATGATCATGGTCATGATACCGAAGAACGCGTTAACGTTGGCACCAGCACCCATTGTAAAGAAGTGGTGAACCCAAACAACCAGTGAAAGAACACCAATTGCTACAGTTGCGTACACCATAGATTTGTAGCCGAACAACGCTTTGCGTGAGAACACAGCAGTAACTTCTGAGTAAATACCAAAAGCTGGTAATACCAAGATGTAAACTTCCGGGTGACCCCAAGTCCAAATCAAGTTTACATACAACATTGGGCTACCACCCATGTCATTTGTAAAGAAATGGAAGCCGAAGTAACGGTCAAGTGAAAGCATTGCAATAGTCGCAGTTAAAACTGGGAATGTTGCAACGATAAGCACTACAGTAACTAATGCAGTCCAAGTGAAAATAGGCATGTCCATAAGTTTCATGCCAGGCGCACGCATTTTGATGATGGTAACGAAGAAGTTAACACCAGTAAGAAGCGTACCTAAACCAGAAACCTGAAGTGCCCAGATATAGTAGTCTACACCTACGCCTGGAGAGTATTCGATGCCAGAAAGTGGAGGGTAAGCCATCCAACCTGTTGCAGCGAATTCACCAATTGCAAGAGAAGCCATCATCAAGCCCGCAGCGCCGGCGAATAACCAGAAGCTAAGAGAGTTTAATAATGGAAATGCTACGTCACGTGCACCAATTTGAAGTGGTACAGCAACGTTCATTAAACCAACAACTAGACCCATTGCTACGAAGAAGATCATGATTACGCCATGGGCAGTAAAGATCTGGTCATAGTGTTCTGGGTGTAAGTAACCTTCACCGCCACCTTTTGCAAGGAACAGTTGAAGACGCATCATAATCGCATCGGCAAAACCACGCACAAGCATGACAATTGACACGAGGATATACATGATACCAATTTTTTTATGGTCTACAGATGTGAACCATTCGTTCCACAAGTAGCCCCATTTTTTAAAGTAGGTGATACCAGCAACAATTGCGATACCGCCAAGGATCATCATTGCAACAGTAACCAACACGATTGGGTCGTGTGGAATTGCATCTGGTCCTAACTTACCTAATAAGCTCATGTCTTATTCCCCTGCAACAGTCGCATGTTCAACGCCTGCATGAGCTTCAGAAGCAGCAGCTTCGTGTCCAACAGTAGCTGTATGATCAGCACCGTGGTAGTTGCTCATGTATTTGTTAATCACTGATTCGAACAATTTAGGTTCAACTGAAGAATAGTAAGTCACTGGGTGTGGCTTAGTAGGGTAAGGCTTCATTGCTTCAGCTAGAGCCTTCTCTTCAGGAGTAGTTGCTTTGGCAACTAAAACTTCGATCTGGTGTTTAGAACGGTTGCCGTCACGTAAGGTTGCAAATTCAGCTTGGTCTAAAACAGTTTTTTGAACCGCTTCAGGATTAACTGAAGAACCATTACCAGCTTTAACAGCAGAAACCCATTCAGCAAACTGAGCATCAGTCACAGCATGTGCACGGAAGCGCATTTGTGAGAAGCCATAACCTGAATAGTTAGAAGAGAAACCACGGAAGCCTTCAGCAGGACTAGTTTCATCAGCTAATAAGTTCAAGTGAGTTTGCATACCTGCCATAGCATAAATCTGACCACCTAACGCCGGAATGAAAAATGAGTTCATTGTGAAGTTAGATGTTAAACGAAGGCTTACAGGAGTTTTCTCAGGGAAGCGGATCTCGTTTACAGTCGCGATGCCTTGTTCAGGGTAGATGAAGATCCATTTAAATTGTTCAGCAATAACTTGAACAGTTAAAGGAGCTTTATCTGACTCGAGTGGACGGTAAGGGTCATACTTGTGGGAACCCCACCAAGTTAACCAAGCTAAAATAGCGATAATAATTACGGGAATACCCCAAACTACAACTTCAATTGCAGTCGAGTGTGCCCAAGTAGGTGCATAGTCTGCATCTTTATTTGACGCGCGATATTTCCAACCAAACCAAAGAGCCATAAGTGCTGATGGAATAACTACCAACAACATTAGGTAGATCGCAGTAAGCATGAGGTTTGACTGACCTTCAGCAACTGGACCTTTTGAGTTTAGAAGTACCATATCACCACCACACCCAGTTAAGAGTGCAGCGATCGCAGATAAAGACAATACAGCTAAAATTGTTTGTCTCATTTTACAACCTCGGTGAAGAGTCCCATTCCCTAATTTTTAAAATTGGGATAGCGAATAAAGTGTCGCATGATTGTGATTTTTCAGATATGAAAAAAAGTTCACAATGATGTGACACCGCTACGTTGTAGGGCATTATGCCTGATATCGGCAAACTAAGCTATACATAAAGATGCTTTAAATGACTGTATTAAAACCCTATTTTGTTGGTCGGGATTGTGTTTTTTTTATCTGAATTTTATTTTAATTTCAATGTAATGCACAAAAAAGGGATGAGAAATTCATCCCTCAATAAAAGTGAAAGTTATTGGTTTATTACCTTGGTTTTTGCTAACTTGTCATGCAAAGTTTGACGCTTTTTGCCGAAAATAAAAACGGAATCAATGATTGCGCTTAAAGGCATCGATAAAAAGTTCAGAAAAATAAATAAAACACTACGTAAAGTGAAGCCACGCATGAGGTTTACAGGTTGGCTGGTTTCGGCATCTACGATTTTAATTTTGGTGATTTTTTTACCAATACTTTGACCAGATTTAGCAATCAAATACGCTTGAATGAAAAGCATAATGAAGAGGTAAGCAAACATTGCAATCCAAGCTTGGTTGGGAAACATCTCAACCATTTGTGTTTGTAGTGCTTGTAAAACATTAGGGTCAGCATTTGGGGTCATCACAGCTTGCATAAACTGTTCATTTAGATTGGCAAATTGTGTCTTTTCACTTGGATTAAAAAATGCCGTTAAGATAAAAGTTGCCGGTATCCAAAGCAGTAAATCAACGATCTTAGCCAAAACACGTTTAGGAATACTTGCTAGGCTAGTTTGCAATTGTACAGCCTGAGGTTGTGTGTAGGTATTTGATGGCGTAGTTGTAGTTTGATTTGATTCGAATGCTGTCGGTGCTATATAACCTGCAGGCATATAAACCAACTGACCTTGAGTGAGTTCACCCAAAGCTTTCCATTCGGTCATACCTTGGTGCCAAACCAAGTCCGTGAGTAACACTTGTTGGCTCGCGAGCATTTGGTTAAGTTGTTCTAAGGTATAGGGACCAGCTTGTTGGTTATTTCGTGCCAAGTAAATCTGCATAAAACTAAAATCTCAAAAAACGTCTGTAAAAGTATAAATAAAAAAAAAGACCCACATGTGGGTCTTTTTTTAACACAGTTTATTAAGCTTGTTGAGCTTTTTCTTCAGAAAGGAAGAACCAAGTGTCTAATACTGAGTCTGGGTTAAGCGAAACAGACTCAATGCCTTGTTCCATTAACCATTTAGCTAGGTCAGGGTGATCTGAAGGGCCTTGACCACAAATACCTACGTATTTGCCAGCTTTACGACAAGCATGGATTGCCATAGAAAGAAGTGCTTTAACGGCTGGATCACGTTCATCAAATAGGTGAGAAACGATACCAGAGTCACGGTCTAGACCGAGTGTTAATTGAGTTAAGTCGTTTGAACCGATAGAGAAACCGTCGAAGTGTTCAAGGAACTGTTCAGCCAATAATGCGTTAGTTGGAAGTTCACACATCATGATCACTTTAAGACCGTTTTCACCACGTTTAAGACCGTTAAGCGCTAACAATTCAATAACACGTTTCGCTTCAGCAACAGTACGTACGAAAGGAATCATGATTTGAATGTTAGTTAAGCCCATTTCGTCACGTGCTTTTTTCAGTGCGCGGCATTCAAGTTCGAAGCAGTCACGGAAATTGTCAGACACATAACGGCTTGCACCACGGAAGCCAAGCATTGGGTTTTCTTCTTCAGGTTCGTATAACTTACCACCGATTAAGTTTGCATATTCGTTTGACTTAAAGTCAGACATACGAACAATCACTGGTTTGTCAGCAAACGCTGCAGCAAGTGTAGAAATACCTTCAACTAGTTTTTCAACATAGAATTCGATAGGAGATGCATAACCCGCAGTACGTGACATTACAGCAGCACGAGTTTCACGTGGTAGGCTGTCAATATTAAGCAATGCTTTAGGATGTACGCCGATCATACGGTTGATGATGAACTCAAGACGAGCAAGACCAACACCTTCGTTAGGAATTTGAGCAAAGTCAAATGCGCGGTCAGGGTTACCTACGTTCATCATAATTTTGAACGGAAGTTTAGGCATAGATTCGATAGAATTACGTTGGATTTCAAAGTCCAAAGCACCTTCGTAAATAAAGCCTGTGTCACCTTCAGCACAAGAAACAGTCACTTCTTGACCGTCAGTCAATACTTCAGTCGCATTACCACAACCTACGATTGCAGGAACACCAAGCTCACGTGCAATAATCGCAGCGTGACAAGTACGGCCACCACGGTTAGTGACAATCGCAGCTGCACGTTTCATTACTGGTTCCCAATCTGGGTCAGTCATGTCAGATACAAGTACGTCGCCGTCTTGAACTTTGTCCATTTCTTTGATTGAAGTCACAATACGAACGCGACCAGAACCAATGCGTTGACCGATTGAACGGCCTTCACAAATCACATTACCTTTTTGCTTAAGCAGGTAACGCTCCATTGTGCCTACGTTTTGGCGGCTCTTCACAGTTTCAGGACGTGCTTGAACGATATAGATTTGGCCATCATCGCCATCTTTCGCCCATTCGATGTCCATTGCTGAACCGTAATGGTTTTCAATGATCAATGCTTGTTTAGCAAGTTCTTGAAGTTCGTGGTCATTTAAAGCGAATTGTTGACGATCTGCTTTTTCAACGTCTACAACAACCACTGATTTACCAGCAGCGCCTTCTTCACCATAAATCATTTTTTGGTGTTTAGAACCAAGGTTACGACGTAATACAGCGTGTTTGCCTGCATTTAAAAGTGGTTTAGATACATAGAATTCGTCAGGGTTTACAGCACCTTGTACAACCATTTCACCCAAGCCGTAAGAAGCTGTGATGAAAACTGCGTCGCGGAAACCAGATTCTGTATCTAGTGTAAACATTACACCAGCTGCACCTGTTTCAGAGCGAACCATACGTTGAACACCAGCAGATAACGCAACAACGTCATGTGCGAAGTTTTGGTGTACACGGTAAGAAATTGCGCGGTCGTTATAAAGTGAAGCAAATACTTCTTTAATCGCAATAAGGACGTTGTCGATACCACGGATGTTCAAGAAAGTTTCTTGTTGGCCAGCAAATGAAGCATCTGGTAAGTCTTCTGCTGTTGCAGATGAGCGAACGGCAACCGCGATATCAGGGTTGCCGTTTGAAAGAGCTGTGAAAGCCTCACGAATTTCTTTTTCAAGTTCAGCAGTAAGCGGAGTGTCTACAATCCATTGACGGATTTTTGCACCGGTTTCAGCAAGTGCATTTACATCGTCAACATTGAGTGCAGCAAGTTCAGCGTTAATTTTAGCGTTTAGGCCACTTTGCTCGAGGAATTCACGATATGCTTGAGCTGTAGTAGCAAAACCACCAGGAACAGATACACCAGCATTTGCTAGATGGCTGATCATTTCACCTAATGATGAGTTTTTACCACCCACGAGTTCTACGTCGTGTTTCCCTAATTTTTCTAGACCAATTACGCGCGCTTCCAAAGTTGTTACTCCACTTTTGCAGTATTAATCACTATCTTGGCATGAAATTATAACAAATTACTTAGCATTCTAAATTTACTAAGTGACAGTCATGTAAGATGGTTTACTATAAAGATTATATAGCACTAAGACAAATTTTGGAGGAGAATTTTAATGTCAGAAGGTAAACAGATTCAGCGTAGTGTTTTCTTTGTTTCGGATGGTACCGCGATTACCGCAGAAACACTTGGACACTCACTGTTAGCCCAGTTCCCTCATGTAGATTTTGACATTCATATTATTCCATATATTACCTCTGAAGAAGCAGCTACAAATGTGGTTGCAGAGATCAATCTTAGAGCGCAGCAAGACGGTCAAAAGCCTTTGGTGTTTGATACCCTTGTAGACCCGTATGTACGTGACATTATTAATACTGCAAATGCGATAAATCTTGATGTTTTTGAAGGGCTTATTAGTAAATTGTCGGACGAGTTGGGTACAGCTCCTACGACTTTAGTCGGTCAAACCCATGCAGTTACAGATTCTGAGTCTTATAAAGCACGTATTGATGCGGTGCATTTTGCTTTAGATAACGATGATGGGGCACGTACTCGTCATTATGATAAAGCAGATTTGATTTTAATTGGAGTATCACGTTCGGGTAAAACACCAACTTCAATCTATCTCTCTTTGCAATTTGGTATTCGTGTAGCTAATTATCCTTTGACAGAAGAAGATTTGGATGACAACCGTTTACCTGCAGTTTTACGTGAGCACAAACATAAGTTGTTTGGCTTGATGATTGATGCAGAGCGCCTTGTAGCAATTCGTTCAGAGCGTAAGGCCAATAGTCGTTATGCAAGTTTTAGTCAGTGCCAAATGGAACTACGTGCGATTGAAGGTATTTATATTTCTGAAGGAATTAAATACTTAAACGTGTCAGAAATGTCGATTGAAGAAATTTCAACACGTGTTTTACAAATGACCGGACTGAAGCGTCGCATTGGTTAAGTGTAAATTGAGCCACTTTGGTGGCTCTTCTGATGATAATAAATTACTGTATAAATTATATAAAAATAGTATTAATTTCTGGTTTGTCATACTTTTAATGAATGATAAATATTTAAGATATTGATGAAAATTTTCCTCAATATTTAGACTTAAATTTTAAGCAATTTTTGCATTCATTTGTGTACCAGTTCGATGAATTTCTTTGGCTGAAAATTTATAAAATATGGCCAAATTGACAGCACAAATCTTTTATAAAAATCCGTGTTTTGCTGTATTTTTATCTATGAATTAAGCCTGAATAATCCACTTGATATGAGTTGTATAAATACAAGATTTAGCTAATATGGTTTAATATTTAATCAATTTTTCAAAAATACTGATTTAAATGCTAAAAAAATAGGCAGAAAATAGAATAAAAAATAATCAAACAGTTGCTTTTGGATACTAAATATAAAGAAATGGCACCATTTATTTAATTGATGTGGGCGAAAAATAGTCAAATTAATAACATTCAGGCTCTAAACTCCGATATAAATTGATATTTAAACTGGATTTCAATCTGTTATTTTCCTATTAAATATAGATAACAATATAGGTAAATATCGGTTGAACATAAGCATCAATATAAATTTTTCAACTTACAGTTAAGGAGTAAATAGAGCTGTGTAAAAAAATAAGCACTGAAAAAATTATTGGTTTGAAATAAAGTTTTCATGAAGAATTGATCATAATTATTCCAAAATTACACCTCTATAAACTCGCTCTATCTGCAGGTGTAGTGCTGATGCATGATTTAAGTCTGAGAGCTGAAAAAGCATGTAGCACGATTAAAGCTATTTTCATTTATGGATTTTTAAGAATCCTTAGCCTTATCGAATGAAAGTATCCAATATAGTAGGGGAGTTACCAAAAGCCGCCAGAGATGGCTTTTGGTGTTGTGAGTTTTGATCAATCGGATAAATTATAGTAAATGTTATGTGAAAATCATTTCATTGTAATTACTTTTCTTCAGGCTGGTTAGATTCGCTGCGCACAATGACATCACACTCAAACGTATGCTCATCTAAAGCCGTGATTGAATTACTCTGAATTTTTGCAATTGGCCAAGTATTTAAGATGCAATTTGGCTGCTGTAATGCTGCATAATAATGATCAGATTTTAGGAAGGTTTTGTTTTGAATTGCGGTATTTGGACTGAGTAAATGTCTTAACCAATGGTTCGGCACTTGATCTTCTAAAAAGCGAATCGCCAAAATACTCTTAATACGATTGCTAAATAAACGTCGATTTTTTGCAATCAGTGGGTGCTGGATTAATTTATTCAGTAGACGTTCGGTGCGTGGTAAAACAAATTGCGGTTTGATTTGATAGACCATGATGTTATCTGCAACCTGACATAGATGATGTAATTCAGAGACCACATGCTGATCTATCCCAATAATGGCGATTTTTTGATTCTTAAAATCATAATCTTTGATCTGTTCTGAACCGATGATCGTTCCACGAAAGTGTTCAAAATCCTCTAGATGATTATTAAAAATATGGTGGGTTGCATCCTGCTTGTTGGCCATATTTATTCCTTATCTTTTGTTTTTTTAGTTGAGTCTTAGATAAGAATATATTCTGTGATGAGCCACTTGGCGTAAAGCGTTATTTCAGTCTGAAGAGTCATGCAATTTGTGTAGAATTGATTTGCTTGGCCCTTGTCATTTATACATTTCTAGGAGTGAACTGATTTTTTTATGCGTTGTAGTTCATTAACCGCTCAAGCAGATCGATAAAACAATGAGCGACCTGCATGAACAGCTTTTGAGATCTATAAATTTTGTGAGTTTTAAAGTGGTTCATCATCTGATGAGTTATAGTCAAGCTGACTCGTGGTTGAATGTTTAAGTTCGGGTTGGTCGGTATGTGTACGTAAATAGTCCATATCACGAATATTTTTTTGTACAGCAACTGCACCAAACAGACTCATTAGGAAAGCCATCATGTAAAAACCTTTTTCACTTAATGCCAGTTCAGCATTCCATAGACCAATGGCAAGAAGTACGAGGCAAATAATGACGGATGCCCAGCACAGTCCAAAGTAGATTGCAGTGACATGCATTCCTTCTAAACGGTCACGAATGATTTTTTGTAGTGAAACCGATGAAAATAATCCATAAAGCAATAAAATGAGATAAAAGCCTTTTTCATTCAACATCATATTTGCATTGAATAAACCTATGCAAAACACCACAGCGCCTAAGATCAGTGCACACCAACTTGCTGCGATAAATGCGGGTGTGGGTTTATTAATATATTGGCTCATCTGCTTATTTTTCTCTTTGTTTTGCTTATGTTTAATATTTATACAGCAATAAAAATGAGTAAAGCAATTATTTCGTTGAGGCAATGATGGTTTTTAAGTACAGGTTTGGTCGTTGTTAGCCGAAACCATATTATCTGTTGACTGCTATCCGTCTAAAGAGCCACAAAAGACGCAATCACAATTCTACCTTTAGACGGATTAAACGCTTGGATTAGATCATTAAGTTTAGAGTCTTAAGCGAGATCATTTTTGATTTGCATTAAACGCTCGAAGTTTTCAATGCGCTTATCGGTATCGTAAATGTCGCAGGTGAAAATAAATTCATCAACGTCATATTTAGTGAGTAGGTTTTCTAAACCTGCTCGAACGGTTGTATTTGAACCGACTTGTCCCATAGCGTAGAAATTATCAACAGACATTTTTTCTGCAGTAGACCATAAGCCTTGCATACTGTCGACTGGAGCCTTGAGTTTTAAACTTTGACCGCGCATTAAACCTAAAACGCGTTGATAAGCACTCGTTGCCAGATATTCTGCTTCTTCATTAGTTTCGGCGACAACCGTTGGTACGCCCATAGAAACATAAGGTTGATCTAAATATTCGGATGCTTGGAAATTCTCACGATAGAGCTGAATCGCTTGTCCAAGCATGCGTGGTGCGAAATGAGAAGCAAAAGAATAGGGTAGACCTAAACGTGCAGCGAGTTGTGCACTGAATAAACTTGAACCTAGCAGCCATACGGGAACATGTGTATTTTGTCCCGGTGTGGCAATGATGCGCTGCTGTGGCTCAGGTGCTTTAAAGTATTGCAATATCTCAAGAACATCTTGTGGAAATTGATCTTCGGTTTCCTGACGGCCACGGCGTAATGCGCGCATGGTGGTTTGGTCAGTACCTGGTGCCCGACCTAAGCCGAGTTCAATGCGGCCAGGATATAGCGTTTCAAGTGTGCCAAATTGTTCAGCGACAACTAAAGGCGCATGGTTGGGCAACATAATCCCGCCTGAACCGAGCTTGATGGATTGTGTATTTGCTAAGAGATAACCGAGTAAAACCGCAGTTGCAGAACTTGCTATGCCGTCCATATTATGGTGTTCAGCTAACCATAGACGCTCATAGCCAAGTTGTTCCGCTTTTTGTGCTAACTGGAGTGCATGTTTGAGTGAAAATTCGATGGTTTTATCATCTCGAACAGGTGCGAGTTCAAGTATTGAAAATTTTGTATCGGCTAGAGTACGCATGTTTTCTCTCAGAGATCTTTATATCGAAATAATACGATATAAAAAGCTGAATGTATATCGAATAAATTCGATATGGTGTGGGGCGGTGTAAAAAGACAACTTTAGATATATCTAAACTTTTTTTATATACAAAAAAAGCACCCGAAGGTGCTGATTTTTTTCCATTGAAATATATCGATTAACGTTTACCGTTTTTGTACCAACCTAAGTGACGACCATTGTCTCCACGGTAGCCTCGGTCGTTGTAGCTATAATTATTGGTACGATAGCCACGGTTGTTATAACGACGGTCATAGCGATCATCATAACGACCATTATAACGGTCATCATAGCGACGGTCTTCAGACACTTTTTTACCTAGTGCAGAACCACCGGCTGAACCAAGTGCAGCACCGATATAACCACCGTTTGTGCCGCCCATGTTTTTACCTACGGTATAACCACCTGCGCCACCAAGTGCACCACCGATGATGGCACCATTACGGTCACGTTTGTTTGCCGATGCTGCTGCACCTGCACCGCCACCAATTGCTGAACCAATCATTGCGCCAGTTTGGCCGCCAACTTGGTTACCGATTGCTGCACCAACAACACCACCTAAAGCAGATGTTAATGCAGTATTGGTGCTATTACCTGCATGTGTTGCAGTCATAGTAAGTGCTGAAGCGGCAATTGCTGCACTGAATAGAATTTTATTAATTTTCATTTTTAAACTCCTTACGAAGCATGATGTTTATCTGTTGATATCAATATATGAAAACACATAGCGAATATTTGGAGCGTGATGTGAAATAAAATACGTGTTCCGTTGCTGCAATGTAAATTTTGCACTTTATTTCTACATGATTGATGACTTGGTTGGAGGGAAGGCAAATCTAAATATTTATCAGGAGCAATAAATAAAGTTGTATTTATCATTTGAAAAAAGGCGATACATAAAAAAGCACCCGAAGGTGCTATTTTCACTATTCAATAAGGACTCACTAATTTTTGAATTAGTGACGACGACGGTAACGTTTTTTGTATTTACGTTCTTGGTGTTTGTCGTAAGCTTTATCTTTAGAGATTTTATTACCTAGAGCAGCACCACCAGCAGCACCTAGTGCAGAGCCGATGTAACCACCGTTTGTACCGCCCATGCTTTTACCAACAGTATAACCTGTACCACCACCTAAAGCACCGCCGATAGCAGATTCTGTACGGTTGCGTTTATTACTTGCTACCGCAGCACCACCAGCACCACCAAGAGCGGCACCAATTGTAGCGCCGGCATTACCGCCCATGTTTTTACCAATTGCAGTACCTGCAACACTACCTAATGCACTAGCTGCAGCAACGCGTGTTGTACTATCTGCATTTGCAGACACAGTGAACATAGAAGCAGTTGCTAGAGTGGCTGTCATTAAAAGAGTATTCAGTTTCATAGTTCACTCCATGTCCTTCATAAACGCGAGGACTTTTCTTAATCATTTCGATGGCAGTAAATGTAACAAAACTATTCGCTATAAATATGGAGAGCTTTCTCTTTATTTGGTGACTTGAGTGTCTAGTTTGTATAAGTTTTATTAATATTGTGAAAAAAATGGTCGAATGCAGAAAATCTGTACGACTTTGTGGAGAAAGGTAGGAGTGATGAAGTTCACACTTTGATATTTAGGTCATTGATAGGCCAAAAAACAATATATATGTCATTTCAGACCCATTATCGGTACACTAGCGCCATTATTTTGAATTTTGGCATATCCGTGAAAGTTTAGCGGTAGAGCCTGTGTATTGAGATTTTTTGAAAAATGAAAGAATCGTTACGTTTACGATTAGATCAGCTCTCTGACCGTCACGAAGAATTAAATGCATTACTCGCAGATGTAGAAGTTATTTCAGACAACAAACGTTTCCGTCAGTTGTCACGTGAGCATAGTGATTTATCTGAAATCACTGAAGTTTGGAAAAAATACCGTCAAGCTGAAGAAGATATTGAGACTGCTGAAGTAATGATGACGGATCCAGATTTTAAAGAGATGGCCGTTGAGGAAATCAAAGAAAATAAAGCTTTGATCGGTCAGCTTGAAGCAGACTTAAATATTCTGATGATTCCAAAAGATCCGAATGATGCGAACTCTGCTTATTTAGAAATTCGTGCCGGAACAGGTGGTGATGAAGCTGCAATTTTCTCTGGTGACTTGTATCGAATGTACAGTAAATATGCTGAATCACAAGGTTGGCGTATTGAAGTGCTGTCTGAAAATGACGGCGAACATGGCGGTTATAAAGAAGTGATTTGCCTCATCAATGGTGAAGGCGTATATGGTCGTTTGAAATTTGAAAGTGGTGCACATCGTGTACAGCGTGTTCCTGCAACAGAGTCACAAGGTCGTGTTCATACTTCGGCATGTACTGTTGCGATTTTGCCGGAAATTGATGTAGACACCAGTGTTGAAATTAATCCTTCAGAATTACGTATTGATACCTATCGTGCATCTGGTGCGGGTGGTCAGCACATTAACAAAACTGACTCTGCTGTACGTATTACCCATATTCCAACGGGTACAGTTGTAGAATGTCAGGACGAACGTTCACAACATAAAAACAAAGCCAAAGCGATGGCGCTGTTGGTTTCTCGTTTAGAAAATGCCAAACGTGCGGCGGCAGATGCCGCGACGTCTGAAATGCGACGTGACTTGGTGGGTTCTGGTGACCGTTCTGAGCGTATTCGTACCTATAACTATCCACAAGGTCGTATGACTGATCATCGTATTAACCTAACACTGTATAAGTTGGATGCAGTGATGGAAGGTGATTTGACTGAATTGCTAGATAGTTTGCATCGTGAATATCAAGCCGATCAGTTGGCGTTATTAGCACAGCAGAATGGTGGCTAATGAATATTGCACAGGCTTTGGCCTATCGTGGTGAACCTGAGAGTTATGAACGTCAGGAAAATGCGTGGTTGTTAGAGCATATCACCAAGATTGATTCTTTTGATTTAATCATGAAAAAGGATCAAGAATTGACGGCAGAACAAGAACAACTGTATGTCGACAGTCTTACTCGTATTGCTGCGGGTGAGCCTTTGGCTTATGTCACAGGTTCTCAGCCATTTTGGACGCTAGACTTAAAAGTGACTAAAGATACTTTGGTGCCACGTCCTGATACGGAAGTACTTGTTGAAACTGTACTGCGTTTAGAACTTCCTGAAGATGCTCGTGTGGTCGATTTAGGAACAGGAACTGGTGCTGTAGCGTTATCATTAGCCAGTGAACGTCCAGATTGGTCAATTGTGGCTTCAGATATTTACGAACCTACATTGGAAGTCGCTGAGTTTAATGCCAAAAAGCATGATCTTGAACATGTGCAGTTTGTCTTAGGTTCTTGGTTGAAACCCTTTGGTCGTGCTTTCTTTGATGTAATTGTGTCAAATCCGCCGTATATCGATGCTGATGATGTACACATGAAGGATTTGGCGACAGAGCCTGAACGTGCTTTGGTTGCAGACAATCATGGACTTGCAGATATTGAGCAAATCATTCTTCAAGCTAAAAAACATTTGACCGTGAATGGTTGGGTGGTGCTCGAACATGGTTATGACCAAGGGGAAGCAGTCAGACATTTGTTCTTACAAGCTGGGTATCGAAATGTTCGGACTGTAAAAGATTATGGTGGCAATGACCGTGTCAGTTTAGGCCAGTGGCAACACTGATTTGGTGTTAGAGAAATAGTCAAAAATAAAGCGCATTGAATGCGCTTTATTTTATTTTTTTTTCAATTCACATGTGAATATTTGCATGTGTGCATTTGCAAGTGTGGAAAAATACGTTACTTCACCACATCACGCCAACGCAATAGGTATTGTTCTAGATATTTCATCAGGCTATCGGTGATTTTCCCTAAGAGCGCCAATAGAATAATGGCAATAATTACGATATCTGGACGTGAGGTTTCACGACCATCACTGAGCAAATAGCCAATACCTTGCGTGGCTGCAATCAACTCTGCTGCAATCATAAACATCCACGCCAAACTTAAACTATTGCGTAAGCCTGTAAGTATACCCGGTGATGCTGCAGGTAAAATAATCTCACGAATCTGCCTGAAATATTTCAAACGATAAACTTGTGCAACTTCAATGAGTTTTCGGTCTACACCTTGAATCGCTGCAACGGTATTGGTATAGGTCGGGAAAAAAGCACCTATGGCAATGAGGGTGATTTTTGAAGATTCATCAATACCTAACCATAAGAGCAGTAAGGGAATCCACGCCAAACTGGGGATAGATTTAATTGCTGAAAATGTAGGTTCCAAAAATGCTTCGGCTTGTTTGTTCAAACCGACCAAGAGTGCAAAAATCAGAGCAAGTCCGCTACCAATAAAAAAGCCTAAAAATACCCGCCAAGTACTGGTCCAGATATGCTGCCAAAGTTCACCTTCAGATAACTCTATAAATGACTGCCAAAGACTACTCGGAGCAGGGAGTAGATACGGTTCGATAACACCATTTTTGACCAAGATTTCACATAGCAGCAATAAAACCACAGGTAGAGCAAGACCTTTTAAAATCAAGATCAACTTGGGTTTTATATGGTTTGATGAATCGGAAGCGGTCGAAACCGCTGTATCGACTTTGGGTTGAGTCACTGATAATGACATGTTATTTCACAACCTTTTTCGCATAACGTGCATCAAAAAGTTGGTCAATGACTTGATTGACATTGGTTCCTTTACGAACTAAATCTTCCTCAGTCAAAATCGTGCCAGATTTCTTTAAGGCCGCAATGTGTTTAGCTGTTGGGATATTTTGCTCAAAGTTGGTACGACTTAACTGGAGCTTGGCAACAGCCAATGGAAGCTTAGACTCACGTGCTAATAATTCGGCTAATTTATCTGGATTGGCTTTGGCCCATTGTCGTGCTTGTTCATAGGCTTTAATCACAGCTTCAACGGCTTCAGGACTTTGCTGGCTAAATTGTTGTTTGGTACTTAAAACACTATAGCTGTTAAAACCCACATTTCTATACAGCAAACGTGCGCCTGATTGTACTTGTGCAGATGCCATGAGTGGATCTAATCCCGCCCATGCATCGACTTGACCACGTTCTAAAGCTGTTTTTCCATCAGGATGTTGTAAATGTACCAATTGCACATCACGTTTATTGAGGCCGACTGTTTCCAAAGACTGCAAAGTAAACATGAATGGATCGGTTCCTTTGGTCGCTGCAATTTTTTTGCCTTTGAGGTCTTTCAGACTTTTAATCGGAGAGTTTTTTGCCACAAGCAATGCCGTCCATTCAGGCTGTGACTGGATGTATACAGTTTTAATCGGACTGCCATTGGCACGACTCAAAACGGCTGCAAGTCCTGCCGTTGAGGCAAAATCCACACTGCCACTATTGAGATATTCAAGTGAGCGATTACTACCTTGGCTAAAGACCCATTTAATTTGTGTTTTGGGTAATGCTTTTTCTAAGAGTTTTTGTTCCTTCACTACTAAACTGGTCGGTGCATAGTAGGCATAATCCAGTTTAAGTGTCGAAGGAATAGCAGCAAATATAGAGCTACTGAATAGGCTGAATGTCAGCGTAGAAAAAATTAGTTTTGAGCTTTTAAATAGGGAAGTCATATCGTTCACAATCAAGTGTTGAATTATGAGCACATAGATACGACGGAAATATTTCAGAAACAAAACAGAATAAATGCTAAGAATAATAGAAATCGAGATAAGCGTATAAATCAAATATAGGTATTTGATTTAAAATACTTTATTGGATTTAATTGTGGTGAAATTTCGTTATATAAATTAATGTGTAAACTTGCATGAAAAATGCTTAGATATTTTAGTGTAAAGAATATTCAAAAATTATAGTGAATTACAGACTTAAAATAACTTTTCCAATAAAAAAGCAGCTCTCGCTGCTTTTTATATGTGATCAATACTTACATTGGGTAATCTTGTAAGCTATCGAAAACTTCAACTTGTTCTAAAGCTGCTGTTTCTACTGCAAGACAGTAAGCAATAATTTTTGCAGTTGCACTCACTAAATTTTCATCTTTTAGATTTGCACCCGCTTGAATTGCTTCAATGTCATCCGCTTGAATATCCAGCGCATGAGCAACTTCAACTGCATTTTCAGTGCTAAAAAATTGTGAGATTAAATTTTGCAAATCGATATCTGCGACAGTTTTAAGCTGTTCATGAAACAGGTCATCAATTGCGTCAATCTGAGTGAAAAGAGAATCTGAAAAGTTTTGAACAAGTTGTTGTTCAAGAACATCAATCATCTTAAGCATAGGAAAGCCTTTCAAGGAGATGCAGGAGAATTGGAAAATAAATAAGCAAATCGCTTTAAATTGAGTGAAAAATAACCTAATTAGACTAAAGTAGCAATCACTCAAGGATGAATGGTCAGTCTATTTATTGAATGTTTTTAAGTTATTGATTTTCTATTCATTAGATGAATATTCAATTTATAAATAGTGAATATCAAATTTTAGGCCTTGAATTCAGGCGCATTATTTTGTCGATATGCACCGGGACTGACGCCTGTCCATTTTTTAAAAGCCCGATGAAAAGCACTCGGATCATGAAAATTCAGTTCTTCACTGATATCTTGTAAGCTTTTATCGGTATGGGTTAAAAAATCGATGGCGGTATCTCGTCGGATATCATTTTTGAGTTGTTGATAACTCACACCTTCACTTTTAAGACGGCGATGCATTGTGGCTTCCGACATATTCATTTTGACCGCCAACTCATAAAACTCTAACCATTCGGCAGGAGGAACGTCTAACAGTTGTTTACGAATTTGGCTGCTGAGCGCATACGGGTTTTTAAAGCGTACCAAAAGGTTTTCAGGTGTTTGTTGTAAGAATTGATACCACGAACGTGTGTCTTGTTTGATTGGTAGACTTAAATAACTGGCATCGAGCTGTATATAGTTTTGACTGGCTTGGTAATGAATATTTTCACAGAAGCGGACTTTATAGTCGTGATCATCAAGTGGTGCATCGCATTTAAATTGGATTTGGTTTAATAAAATCCGTTGACCACTTAGCCAGCACAGTAGCGTATGGATAAGCATTAAATATGTGGCATAGCTGAACATGCGTTTAGGCGCTTGTTGGTCATAGATCACGATATAAGCAAAGTGATCTTCAATGGTTAAATCACTATGCAAGTCATCTAAAACCAGATTTAAAAATTGTAGGATTTGCTTAAGTGCATCCCCCAAGGTGCTGTTATGCATGACCATTTTCGACAGTAGCTTAAAACTACCACGTCGCATGGCATGCCGATCCATGCCAAAAAATTCATCATCCATCACATCTGCAAGATGAGTCCATAAAGCCGCATATTGTGAAACGGAAACTCTGGTCTTACTTGATAGCAGTAACTCTGAGGGTATACCAGACTTTTGTAAAATAGAAGAAATATCAAAGTGCTTTTTTTGCGCATCGTGTAATGCTTCATGCACCAAGTCGATAGAAATCGTCCCTTTACTGTATTCGAGTCCATGCTTCGGCATATGTGCGGATAGGTCCTTGTTCAGAATTGTCCAAATACATCAGAAAAGATGCAACATTTGGAAATTGTACTGAATAAATTCTCTGTTTACTCTGCATCTTAAGTCGAATTTAAAACAAAGCATCATAAATAGGGAAATGCTATGGACATTAAAGGAAAAGTTTTTGTTGTGACAGGTGGTGCATCAGGACTAGGCGCTGCGACAGCAACACATCTGATTGGCCTGGGCGCAAAAGTGATTATTGTGGATATGAATCATGAGCATGGCGAAGCGATGCAACGTCAACTGGGTGATCATGCCAAATTTGTTCAATTGGATGTTACCGATGAACAAGCGGTCGGCGCTTTCTTTACACAAGTTGAAGCGGAATTTGGTCAACTTAATGGCTTAGTGAACTGCGCAGGTATCGCACCCTCTGCAAAAGTTTTAGGTCGTGACGGATTACATGATTTGGCGATGTTCCAAAAAGTATTAAATATAAATGTTTCAGGTACATTCAATATGCTGCGCTATGCGGCACAACTGATTGCTAAATATGAATTAAAAGCGGATGAAGAAGAGCGTGGCGTGATTGTGAATACGGCGTCGGTTGCGGCTTTCGATGGTCAAATTGGTCAGTCGGCTTATGCAGCATCAAAAGGGGCAGTGGTTGCAATGACATTACCTCTTGCACGTGAGCTTGCACGTGAATCAATCCGTGTGATGACCATTGCTCCAGGTATTATGGAAACGCCGATGCTCAAAGGCTTAGCACAAAATGTACAAGATGCTTTGGGGCAAATGGTGCCTTTCCCACCACGTTTAGCAAAACCACAAGAGTTTGCAAAATTAGTGACACATATTTTTGAAAATGCCTATCTCAATGGCGAAGTGATTCGTCTTGATGGCGCGATTCGTATGCAGCCTAAATAGTTATTTATTAAAACTGCTTATTCAGGCTTCTACGACGGAGTCTGATCGAGAATAACTTTGTTGACAGTAGCTTATCTCGTTACTTTTGTTTCGGCAAAAGTAACCAAAACCATAGTTATTTGTAAAACTCGTCATCAAGTATTTATTGATTTACAGGTTACAGAAACATTAGAGATTAATGGCGTCCTGCCTCAGACAGTTGCAAATGACGTCGGCGTGTATCCAACTTTGCTTTATACAGCCAAAGTATTTTTAATTCCGCAGTTATCCAAAATTTAAAGCTATACGCGCTATAAAAGATTTAGAAAAGGAAGTCTCATGATTTTAAATGATGAACAAAAAATGGTTCAGGACATGATGCGAAGCTATTCGCAAGAAAAACTGAAACCAACGGCAGCTGAGCGTGACAAAACGGCAGCATTTCCTGCACAAGAGCTAAAGGAACTTGGTGAGCTGGGTGCTTTAGGCATGACGGTTTCGGATGAATGGGGTGGTGCAGGTTTAGACTATGTGTCTTTGGTTGTTGCCTTAGAAGAAATTGCTGCTGGCGATGGTGCGATTTCCACAATTGTTAGCGTACAAAACTCACTGCCTTGTGGCATTACGCAGAGTTATGGTACAGAAGCACAAAAAGAAAAATACTTAAAAAAATTAGCCACAGGCGAATGGTTAGGTTGTTTTTGCCTAACAGAACCACAAGTGGGTTCAGATGCGAGTGCGTTGGAATGTAAAGCGGAGCGTGATGGTGATGAGTGGGTGTTAAATGGCACCAAGCAATTTATTACCACAGGAAAACATGCCCAAGTAGCCTTAGTTTTTGCGGTAACAGATAAGTCTGCAGGTAAAAAAGGGATTTCGTGCTTTTTAGTACCGACGGATGCGCCGGGTTATATCGTATCGCGATTAGAAGACAAAATGGGTCAGCATTGTTCCGATACAGCAACTATTGTTTTAGATGATTGTCGTATTCCTGCGGATAGTCTTTTAGGCCAAGAGGGTGAAGGCTATAAAATTGCCTTATCAAACCTAGAGTCAGGTCGAATTGGCATTGCAGCGCAGTCTGTGGGTATGGCCCGTGCGGCATTAGATGCAGCCGTTGAATATGCCAATGAACGCAAGGCATTCGGCGTAGAGATTGTACAGCATCAAGCCGTGGCATTTCGCCTCGCGGATATGGCCACCCAAATTGAGGCAGCACGCCAGTTAATTTTCCATGCAGCGACGTTAAAAGATGCAGGTTTTCCATGTTTAAAAGAAGCCTCGATGGCGAAACTTTTTGCATCGACGATGGCTGAACGGGTGTGTTCAGATGCGATTCAGATCCATGGGGGCTATGGTTATGTATCTGATTTCCCAGTAGAACGAATTTATCGTGATGTGCGTGTCAGTCAAATCTATGAAGGTGCATCGGACATTCAGCGGCTGGTGATTGCACGTGAAGTCACCAAAGGGTGAAAGGTTAAAAAATAGACTTTAGTCGATGTTCAAACCCTGCAATGGCGTTGATGGTTCTGGAAATTGCAGGGCACATCCAAACATGGTTATCTAGGTATAGACAGTCTAAGAATAGGTAATTTACGAATAGATTGTCGAAGAGTATAAGTTTCAAAACTAAAAAACCGACATTGCAATCGGTGTATAGAAAAGCAGTAAAAGCGGATGTGGCAAAGGAATCGTCACTAGTACGCAGCGGTACAACAACAAGATCAATAAACCTCAAAGTCATGCACTTTGAATCATAGAGAACAGGATAGGAATTGTCGTCATGAAGACACTAGAACAAGCATATCGTGATTTTAATTTTGAAAAAATGGTTGCAGAACAATTGGTCGGTACGCCAAGTTCAATCAATGCTTATGATGAATGTTGTGGGCGCTATGTTGGGCAAAATCGAACTGCACTGATCTGGGAAGGTAAAAATGGTGAATCTGAACAATGGACTTTTGAGCAATTAGATTTAGCTTCTGCACAATTGGCGAATTATTATCAGCGCATTGGGCTAAAAGCAGGTGATTGCATTGCAGGTCTATTACCCCGTACTGCAGAGTTATTGATTACTATTTTGGCAACATGGCGTATAGGGGCAATTTATCAGCCTTTGTTTACGGCATTTGAGTCCAAAGCGATTGAGCATCGGGTGCAAACTGCGGGAACAAAGCTGATTGTAACCAACACTGAGCAACGATCAAAACTTAATCACATTGATTTACCGCATATTTTAAACGTACATGCCGATCAAGCAATTCAAACAGATCCTGACTTTTGGTCAGAGTTGCAATTGCATGACGCCACATTTAACTCAGTTCCCCGTTCATTTGACGATGAATTTTTAATGATGTTTACATCGGGAACGACCGGTTTAGCCAAGTCTGTACCTGTGCCACACAAAGCGTTATTGGCATTTAAAGGGTATATGACACATGCGGTTGATTTGCGTGATGAAGATTCATTTTGGAATTTGGCAGATCCGGGTTGGGCTTATGGTTTGTACTATGGAATTGCAGGGCCATTAAGTTTAGGACACAGCATTATTATGGATGAACGGGCTTTTAGTGTTGATCATGCACTTCAAGTCATCAAAAAATATAAAGTCAGTAATTTGACTGGTTCACCAACGGCTTTTCGTATGTTCTTTGGCTTCAAAGAAAAATTTGATGAATCCCTAAAATCACATTTACGGGTTGTGAGTAGTGCAGGAGAGCCACTAACGCCCGAAGTGATTCAATGGTTTAATCACGATTTAAACGTCAATATTTATGACCAATATGGGCAAACAGAACTCGGTATGGTGATTGCAAATCATCACGCTTTAGAACACTACAAAAAAGTGGGTTCAGCCGGTTTTGCTATACCGGGCCATCGTTTCGCGGTGCTTAATAAAGACTATCAAGAAATTGAACGTGGTGGCATTGGAACATTGGCATTAGACTGGTCGCAATCTCCACTCATGTGGTTCACAGGCTATGGTGGCAATAATCGTAAAGCCTTTGTCGGGAACTACTATTTAACCGGTGATACCGTTCGTTTAAACGAAGAAGGCGGCATTGATTTTGTAGGTCGTGCAGACGATGTCATTACAACGTCAGGCTATCGTGTAGGGCCTTTCGATGTGGAAAGCACATTATTAGAGTGTGAAGAGGTTTTAGAGTCGGCAGTTGTTGGTAAGCCTGATCCTGAGCGAACTGAATTGGTCAAAGCTTTTGTGGTATTGAAACCACAATATCAAGCAAGTTCAGAACTCATGGATAAGCTACAAGCCTATGTAAGATCTCGTTTATCCAAGCATGCTTATCCAAAAGAAATTGAATTTGTAGATGGGTTGCCTAAAACATCGAGTGGAAAAATCCAACGTAATCTGTTGAAGCAACAAGAAGTGGCTAAAGCGCAATTAATTCAAAAGGTCAGTTGAGTCAATTTATATACGTAAAAAAGGCTGCATGATGCAGCCTTTTTTAAATTGATGTTTGAGCTGGTGAAACCATTCATTCGAGATCATATATGTATTTGACTACCTATGGGACAATCCAAATTAACCTAAAATTAAAGCATTAATTCGAATCAATAAAATCATTTATTTTAAGTTCAGGGTATTATGTTCAGTATCAAGTTCTTGAGTTTTACCCGTTAAATTGCCTTTCAAAACTTTGAATAAATGGGTGACTTTATTGTCTTTGACATTCCAGAATTCTGCACTAATAGCATTAGCTATCAAAACGCGAACAGTAGGATCAGTCTTGCCATCGAACCAGTTTTCAGCCCAAGGATTCCATAATTTATCGATTAGGGCCGCATCTGTACTGATTTCTCCATGAGCACTAATTGATACATAAATATCGTCTGAAGGTTTAGCGAATGCTAATCCAAGATGATTACGACCTGCATTGACTGCCTCTACAAGGTCATTGTTTTCTTTCATAAGAAAATAGATATTTTCATGCTCATTCATCTTATCAGAATTAAGCATAGTCATAGGTTGAGAATGAATTTCTTGCTTGTCAGTGACATGGCTAATCATGGTGAAACGCACGTCTTTAATGAGTTTCCATAATTTTTGTCGCTGATCTTGTTCAACGTATTCTTGTGACATTTTTATTCTCCACTTTTAAGTAATCACTTTGGGGTAAAGGGGTAAATATGACCGAGCACAAAGTATTTGAATAATGTGTGTTAGCTCATAAGTTTATCTAACATATTGTGTCAGCAATTTAATTCTCACTGAATTCATACATATACCTACGGATTAAATCTCTTCGCATACATAAACGCTTAAAATGTCTTGAATTAAGTTTTATTTTTTGAGGCTAAGGTAGAAAAGAATCATTAAAATGAACCTAATGTAAGTAGCTCTAGTGCAACTAAATATGTTTAAAAATATAACTATATTTTTTATTTATTATTTTTAAAACATGTATACGCTATACCTCTATGATGTTTCTACATACTTAAGGTGTCTGAGATACTGTATTTTAAATAGTGTAATTGAAGATACGCTAACTAAGAAAAATACCATGTCTACAGAGCATTTATTTTAACTTTAAGCTGTATATTGTCTTGCTCAAATAGCAGGGTGTTTTTACACTGTTTCGGGTTTGTACTCGAACAACATTTGATGGATATCGGTGTTTTAATCTTTTGCCTGCGATATAAACTCGCCCATTTTTCATGCTTGACGAATTTTAATAAGGAAATACTTTGTCTACGTTTAAATCGAATGAATCAACATCTGAATTTGAATTAAGTGATGATGAAATGCATCTATACAGCCGTCAAATATTGCTTGATGGTTGGGACATCGATGCGCAAGAGAAGCTAAAACTTGCCAATGTACTCATCGTGGGGTGTGGTGGAATTGGTTGTACTACAGCCGAATTATTGGCACGTGCAGGCGTTGGCCAAATCACTTTGATCGATGCAGATCGCATTGAAATCAGTAATTTGCAACGACAAATTGCGTATACCAAAAATGACGTAGGTTTTTATAAATCGGAAATTTTGGCTAAACGCTTACAAGCGATTAATCCGCATATCCGAGTGCAAAGCTATACCACAAAATTAGATGAAAGCAACGCAAGGGCATTGATTTCACAGCAAGATTTGGTTCTCGACGGTTGTGATAATTTCAGCACGCGTTATTTGGTCAATGTGAGCTGCGTAGAAAATAATGTGGCGCTGATTAGTGCTTCAGCGATTGGTTTCCAAGGGCAACTGTTTATGGTCGAAGGAAACGCGGCATGTTATGAATGTCTATTTCCAAAAGAACAACAAGCCAATGAAAGTTTGCGCTGTGCAGACTCGGGTGTGCTTGCAACCACACCAAATGTTATGGCAAGTTTGCAAGCTCATCATGCTTTACTTTATTTGGGTTTAGGAAAGACAGTATTGAAACAAAAACTTTTGTTGTGGGATGGTCTGTCAATGAAACAAAAAATTCTCGCTTTTGAAAAAGATCCAGATTGTCCAATCTGTCAGGCAAGATAAAGCAGCAAGCCCTTATTTTTTTGCTACACTCATGTTAATTATTTTTTTCTAAGACATTATGAAAAACAATATCTGGTTAGATGGAATTCGCTCGGTTGCCCGAATGGGTGAGACCGCAGTGGTCGCGGCTAAAGCCGGTTTTAAATACGCGACAGAAAAACCAAGTAACGCAAAACTCATGCGTGAAACTTTTGAATCACTGGGTTCAACCTATATTAAATTAGGTCAATTTATTGCAAGTACACCTTCTTTATTTCCACGTGAATATGTCGAAGAGTTCCAAGGTTGTTTAGATCAGACACCTTCATTGCCGTTTAGTTATGTGCAGCAGGTATTGGCTTCAGAATTTGCTGGTCGTAATTTAGATGAAATATTTGCTTCAATTGATGAAAAGCCTTTGGCTTCTGCATCGATAGCACAGGTACACGCTGCTAAATTGGTCAGTGGTGAAAATGTTGTTATTAAGGTGCAAAAACCGGGTGTCGAGACGATTCTCTATACAGATTTAAACGTCTTACATTGGGCTACTAAATTGGTTGAAAAAGCTGTACCTAAAGTTAAATTTGCCTCACTTGCAGATATTGTTGAAGAAATTAAAGTTCGCATGGTACGTGAGGTGGACTTTATTGAAGAAGCTCAAAATCTTGACGACTTTGTGAATTATCTGAATGTGACTCAAAACAAAGCCGCGACTGCACCAAAAGTTTATCACCAATATTCAACACGTCGTGTCTTAACGATGGAGCGTTTATACGGCGTACCATTGACTGATTTTGATGTGGTTAAAAAAGTCGCTAAAGATCCATCGCAAGTTTTGGTGACAGCGATGAATACATGGTTTGGCAGCTTGATGTTATGTAATAGTTTCCATGCAGACTTACATGCAGGCAACCTGATGCTGCTAGAAGATGGTCGAGTTGGCTTCATCGATTTTGGTATCGTGGGCCAGTTGAAACCTGAAGTGTGGACAGCATGTATTGCGTTTATGGATGCCCTACAAAAAACTGACTACAACTTGATGGCTGAAAATATGCTGAAAATGGGCATGACGGCTGTCAAAATTGATACACAAGTCTTAGCTGCCGACTTAGAGCGCTTATTTAGCGGTGTGCTTTTGGCCGATCCGCAAGAGTTATTAACCTCAAATCCTGCCGATTTGAATGACATCATGATGGATATGGTACAAGTCGGAGAGCGTCATGGTATTCGCTTCCCACGTGACTTCGCTTTATTATTCAAACAAATGTTGTACTTCGATCGCTTTATGCGCATCCTTGCGCCATATACTGATATTTATGCAGACCAGCGTATTCAAATGGTGCAGACTATGGACCCTAATTTATTGTTGAAGCAATAATTTAGTCGCAAGATATAAATAAAATCCTCTTGCTTAAACAGGAGGATTTTATCGATGTTTAAGATTTTATTTTGAGTGTAAGAATGGACGCAATTATCATTGAAGGTTTAAAAGTTGAAACTGTCATCGGCTGTTTCAATTGGGAGCGTCAGATTATTCAGCCTTTGATGCTCGACCTCAATATTCAAACCAGTTTAGCGCAGGCGGCTCAGTCAGATGAGCTTGAAGATACCTTGAATTATGCTGAAATTTGCGAAATATCAGCCAAAGTCATTCAAACTGCTCAACCTAAATTGATCGAACATGCAGCAAAACTGGTGATTGATGCACTTTTTGCTACCTATGACAGCATTGAATCTATTATGATTAGCATCCGGAAGCCTGCCATTATCGCGCAAGCCAATTCTGTAGGAATTCGTCTTGAACGCCACCGAAACGATTTTCGCCCTAGCTCTGGCGAGTAATTTCAATCCAAAACCGCATTTTCAACTGGCTTTACGTCAAATTCAGGCTTTGGGTCATGCTGAATTTTCCAAAATTTATGTGATTCCTTGTCGTGATGGCATTGGGGCGGATTATTGGAATGCAGCTTGTTTGGTGAAAAGCAGTTTATCTGTAGATGAAATCAGCACCTTACTGAAAAAAATGGAAGCAGACTCAGGTCGTGTTCGTCCGTCTCATAATATCGCTTTGGATCTGGATCTGATCGCGTGGGGCGAAGGCTTAGCGCACATGCAATTTAATCCGAAAAAACTGCCATTAGCACTCGATGTTAAAATTCCAATGTTCGACATTTGGAAAAATGAAATGTTTGAACATCCAGCACATCAATTTCCTATGGTGAGTTGCCAAAAAGTTTTAGTGGATTGAGCGAATGAAACGAAATGTTTTTAATGAACATGAGTGATATTTCAAACTGACCTTAAATACGCTAGATAAACAATAACAAAAATATTCAAATCCTGTCATGGTATGAGCTAGCGTATAGGCTGTCGCAGGATTACATTATCTTTTTAGCTTCAAAATACTGATATGAACTGGACGGATCTGATTCAGCACTATGGCTATATTGCGATTTTTATTGGCACATAGTTTGAGGGAGAAACAGTGCTGATGATTGGCGCCTATGCCGTCCATCAACACATACTTCATTTTCCAATGTTGATTGCAGTGGCGATGCTAGGCAGTTTTATTGGTGATCAGTTTTATTATCAAATGGGCGCTCGCTATGGGCAAAAACTTATCCAGTCGAATGCAGAATTTGCACAAAAATTCGATCGTGCGAGCCAGTTTATTGAACGTTATCCTATTTTGACCATTTTATTTATGCGCTTTGCTTGGGGCTTTAGAACCATTTTACCTATTGTTGTAGGTGTGCGTGCTTATCCTGTTTGGAAATATGTGCTGATTAATCTGGTCGCCTGTTTTATTTGGGCGATGTTGGTCGCTACGATTGGCTTCCAAATCAGTCATTATTTACATCTATTTTGGGCGAAAATGCTGCCTTATCATCAAGATATTTACATCGTTATTGCCGTTATTTTATGTATCGTATTCTTCCGTGTGCTCTATACGGTTTTGAAGTGGTGGTGTAAGCATCATCAACATTGATAAAGTGAACGTGGCTGATCAGATAAAGTCGTCAAGACATAATTAAAAGATTTAAAGGGATATTTAGTGAGAGCAATATGGGTTTAGGTTATGGTGCGGGTGCGATCGCCTTTATCATTATGTGTTTTTCGGTGTTGCTGGTCATATTCGTGATTCCTGCTTGGTTGTATTGGAATGCATGGCAGAAAAAACAACAGAAATTAAGCAAGTATCATCCTAAACTAGATAAAACTGTAAAATGGGGGCTATCGACTTTACTCATTTTTCCAATTTTTGTTCTCTTGAGTTATGCAGAGATTGCTTTTTCAAATCATCAATCAGATCGTGCTTATCAAGAGTATATGGCACAAATTATTATTCAGCTTAAACAACCTTTAGTTTATGGTGAGGTGATATTGCCTCAGGGGACATGGATTAACCGATCATTTGAAACCAACTATTCTCTTGAACAGATGACTGATATTCGTCAAGGTTTGACATCGGCTCGTTTTCCACAGCCTATTCAAATAGCTGGATTTGATGTTATTGCATTTGAGCTGCATCGGCATTTATTGCTTGAGTTGGCACATGATCAAACCGTTATGATGAATAACCAAAAAGAAATTTGTCCGGCAGGATGGCTGCTTGAGTTAGGTGGAGCTGGTTATCCGTCCACTGCACAACGTTATAGGTTGAATTTTGATTGGTTTACACCAAGTCGATGGCAGCCTATAAACTGTTTTGATGGCGAAGGAATTATTGTATTAGAGTCAAAACATTACTTATGAAAAAGCCTGCATCATTGCAGGCTTTTTGTTCACTATTTATAAAACTTAGCGACAATCATTAGAAAATCATTAAATGTAATAACTGGTTTTGGTCATCAGCTTTGAAATACCAGTCATGGCAATACGAACTGGAACAGGAAGGTCTACACCACCTGCATTGAGTGCTGTATCACGGTGATGCAGCTCATCTTCATTCATTTGCACTAAGATTTTACGTGAACGTTCGTCTTGTTCAGGAAGTTGGCGGATGTGATCTTCTAAATGCAGGCTCACTTGACGCTCAGTTTCAGCGACAAAACCTAAGCTGTATTTATCACCGGCAATACCTGCCAATGCACCCATCCCAAAAGAAAGGCCGTACCAAACAGGGTTGAGCAGACTGGTATGGCTGTCTAATTCTTTTAAGCGGTCTTCACACCAAGCCAAATGATCTTGTTCTTCAATCGCAGCTTGTTCCATTTCACGGCGTACGTTCGGCAGTTTCGCGGTGAGGGCTTGGCCATGATAAAGCGCTTGAGCACAAACTTCACCACTATGGTTGACCCGCATTAGACCTGCCACATGGCGTGCTTCGCTGACTGCAAGTTGAGTCTTTTCAGCAACAGACGGATTTTCACGATGTGCAGCCGTTGCTCCGGGAACTAAACTACGTAAGGCCTGATCAAATGAGTGAATAAGTTTGTCGACACCTGTAAATTGACGCATGGATTAATCCTCCAGAGAGACTTGCGTAGTTTGAAGCAAAGGTTTGATTCGTTTTAACAGCCAAATACAGAAAATGGCGCTAAGTACAGCAGTCGTGCAGAAAAGTATTTTAATATCAATCTGTAATATGCTCAAAATAATAATACAGAATAAAGCAGAAGATACCATAAATACCGCATTTAAGATGTTATTAGCGGCAACCACTCGTGCACGATGTGAGCGAGGTGAATAAGCTTGCATCATCGCATAGAGCGGAACGATATAAAAACCACCACTAATACCTAATAAAGTCACGGCAATCATGACATGGTAATAGCCCCAACCTTGATGAAAAACTTCTGAAAGGGTAATAAGTGGGCCAGTTTGAGTCGGGACAAGCGTTAAACTAAATGCTAAATACAGTGCAAATACCGTTAAACCGACAGCACCGATGGGAACCATCTTAATATTGACTTGAGTGCCGCCCAATTTACGACAAAGCAATGAACCTACGCCCACACCGACAGAGAAAAAGGTCAATAGCAAGCTAACGACATTTTCTGAAGCATGCAGGTATTGCTGAGTCATTTGTGGAATTTGGGTGAGGTAGGTTGCACCATAAAACCAATACCATGAATTACCGAGTAAAATTGTGAAGACTAAAGGCAAGCTTTTAGCGTATTTGATGGTTTGATAACTTGTTCGAAAAAAATTCCAGTCGATCTTTAAATCTGGGGCAGTCACATTTTGCTTAAGGATAAAACGACTTGAGATATAACCCAAAATAGCAATGCTTAAGACTGTCAGGCTGATCCAAGTGAGATTGCCATTTGAAGATGCAATGACAGTTCCACCTAAAATCATACCGATCAAAATTGCCATGGATGTACCAGATTGGAATAAGGCATTTCCAGACATGAGTTCATTTGGCTTTAAAATTTCAGGCAAAATGGCATATTTGATTGGACCAAAGAAGGTGGAATGGATTCCCATCATAAAGAGTGCCAATAACAATAACCAAATATGTCCCGTAATGAAGCCCAAACTCCCAATCATCATGATGATAATTTCTAAAATTTTGATACCACGGATAAGTTGTGAACGTTCAAACCGATCTGCGATCTGTCCCGCTGTCGCTGAAAATATAAAGTAGGGTAAAATAAAAAGTAATTGAGCTAGATTTGTAAGCGTACTTACTTGAAATGCTTGCTGTTGAATTAGTCCATAAGTGATAACGAGTAGTAAAGCCTGTTTATAGACATTGTCATTGAGCGCCCCAAAAAATTGGGTCAAAAACATAGGCAGGAAACGGCGTGTACCTAGCAGATGTTCGTTGTTATTCATAAGCGTCTTGCTACATTAAGTTTTATTAAGAAATGTGAGTGATTGGTAAAATCTCTAAAAAAATCATGTAATATGTTTTTGAGTTTGGGGATGGCGAAAAACCAATAGATATAAGATCTTTAGCTCTACATCTGATTGACTAAGTCCATTACATAATGAAATTTGTTAGAGTTTGCTATGCCTGCAAAAATCAAGTTTAAAAAAACAATGCTTCATCACAGTATGGCTCACTGCATACGACAGCATCATAGCAATAAAAGTCTATATATGAGCATCTTTTTGACCTTGTGTGCTCAGCATAGTTTCGCCCAAACTCCCGCGGAAACTGTTCCAACCTCTGCAGATACAAAAGCAGAGATTGTTGCTGAAATCAAGGATGAGGCTGTAAAGCAAGGGCTGTCGACGCCTGAAGCAATTGAAAAAATTGAAAATATAAATGAGCCGGAAGAATCTGTTGATAGCATGAAAATGCTGCAAGAACAGCAGCAAGCAGGAACACAACTACAAGAATTTAAACCCATTGAGTTTGAAGATTTAGAAAACTTACCCGTGACACCTGTTGATCAAAACATGGCGAATGAAATCTTCCAAGTTGCTGAAGAAGCCAAACGTCAGGCGCAGGAGTACCGTGCGACACAGCAAACAGAAGTTGCTGTTGCGGACATTACCCAAAAAGAGTTAACGGAAATTAACCAAGCGCCAGTCAATATTGATCAGCTCATGGGTGAAATTCGCTCTGACAATGAAATTATCGCAACACAAAATGAAAATGCCAGTACGCTGCAAGAGCTGAATAATCCAACCGTGGAAGATGACGCAGAGCCGGGTATTTTTAAGCGCTTATTATATAAAGTGCGTCCGCCACGTCAGATGAATACGGCAAAAGTGCCACGAATTAGTGCAGATGTTGAAATTACCTCAGCACATAATACCAGTCAAACGTCGAGTAAGGCCTATGGTGCGGCACTGGAGGATCTCAAAGCCAATATTAAAGGCAAGCTTTCAAGTTTTACTCAAGAGTCTTTTAGCGATTTTCCATCGGCTTTGCCTCAATTACGCAGCTTGTCCAATCAAGCTGCGCAAGCTGTGGGCTTCTATCAGTCTGAATTCAAATTTGAAAAGGTATCTGACAGTAAAGTTCGTGTATTGGTTACACCAAATACGCCTGTGCAAATTGAAAAGCAAAATATTGAATTTTCTGGGGCTGGAGCAAATCAAGCTCAGTTTCAGGTGATTGGTGTTTTACCAGATCAGGAAGAAGGTGACATTCTTAATCATGGTGAATACGAAACGACGAAAGGCCGAATTAATGATGCAGCAACTAATAACGGTTATTTCGACTCGTACTGGCGTTTGCACGATGTAAGAGTGGCTCAACCACAAAATACAGCCGATATCAATTTGCGATTTGAAACGGGTGAGCGTTATAAGCTTGGCGAAGTCGAATTTCGAATGAGTGATCCTAATGCAGAGTTTCCATTGGATCGAGATATTTTAGAAAGTTTGGTGACGTGGAAAGACGGTGCTGATTATACTTTCTGGCGTGTAAATGGTTTAGCCAATAACCTAACTAACTCTCGCTATTTTAACTACACCTTGGTTGATGCGATTCGTCCAGACCCAATTGAAAAGCCGCTTGAACTGCCACCAGATATTCAGACCTTGGTCGATCAAAATCAGTTGTCTGAAAGTTCACAAGTGGTGAAAGACAAAACGGAAGTGATGTCGAATAAGGAAGTCACGCAAAAAGTGGTTGATGAAGACCAATTTGCGGGGGTGAATGATGCAGAGCAATCCTCTAAATTACGCAGTTTGCAAGTTACGCAAGATGCTAAACAAGCAGAACAAGAACGTTTAAAAGCGCAAGCACGTGAAGATAAAAAAGTCCCTGTGATCGTGACACTAAATGCAGATAAGTTGAATAGTGCAGAAATTGGTGCTGGTTTTGGTACCGACACCGGTACACGTGTTCGTGGCCAGTATCGTCGTGCCATTGTAAACAAACGTGGTCATTCTTTTGACGCCAACATGGAAGTATCCAAAATCCGTCAATCGATTGATGGTCGCTATAACATTCCATATAACCATCCATTAAATGACTATGTCAGCTTGGTCGGTGGTTATGAGCGTGAAGAACGTGACGATGTCGGTCAAGGCGTTAATCTTTCGATTGAATCTGCTGTAGCTGGGGTTGACCGGATTATTAAAAACCCACGTGGTAGTTGGCAGCATACCTTTGGTTTACGTTACCGTTTGGACCGTATTACCGATGACGGCCTAAGTCCTAGTGATGACATTCCAGATGCGTTCTTGGTAAATACCAACAATGAACAGCAGTCTTTGATGTTTGGCTATGAAATTTCTCGAACCGACTCTGATAAACGTGTGAATCCGAGTAAAGGGATCAAGCAAACCTATAAAGTTGAAGTCGGAAGTGAAAGCTTACTTTCAGATGCTGACATGGCGATCTTGAATGCGGGCTGGCGCTTTATTTATTCATTGGGTGAAAATGATAATCACCAGTTCGTGGGGCGCAGTGATTTAGGTTATATTCTGACAGAGAACTTTGATAAAGTTCCTTATAACTTACGCTACTTTACCGGTGGTGACCAAACCATTCGCGGCTTTGACTATAAGAGTTTAGCTGCCGAAGAAAATGGCTATAAAATTGGTGGTCAAGTCTTGGCAACGGGTTCATTAGAATATAACTACCAATTTAAAGAAGGCTGGCGTGCTGCGGTCTTTAGTGACTTTGGTAATGCGTACGATAAAGACTTCAATACACCGACTGCATATAGCGCCGGTGTGGGGATACGTTGGGCTTCTCCAATTGGCCCAATTCGTTTAGATGTCGCTACTGGACTTTCTGACGACAGCAAACCAATTCGTTTACATTTCTTTATTGGTTCACAATTATAATTTTTAGGTGATGTGTTTTTTATGACTGAACAAGAACAGCAAGAACCAGAAAACGAAACGCCGGTAGAGCAACTGCCAAAGAAGCGTCGTATTCTTCGAAGTGTCATTTTGACCTTCGTGTTCGTGCTTATCTTTTTGGTGGCTGCATTAGCAGTCATGTTCTCTACAGACAAAGGCAGTAAGTTTTTACTTGACCGTGTTCTGGAACGTCAGCAAATCATTCACTATGAATATGAAGGTGGTAACCTGTGGCGGGGCATTATTTTACGAAATGTCCTCGTTACGCTAAAACCTGTCGATGTAAAAATTGACCGTGCCGATATTACACTCGGTTGGCGCGCCATTATTAATAAAGAAATTCATTTAAATAAAGCAGATGTTAAAAATCTGCAAATTATTACCAAGACCCCACCTAGCGATAAACCTTTTGCATTTAGTGAAATCCGTCTGCCTTTCGTCCTTCGTGTCGATCATGCAGATCTAGATCATATGCTGATTAAAACCCATAGTTCAGGTGTGGATTTTTATGACATTGAATTGAATGAAGCGCTTTGGTCAGGGACGGAATTAAAATTTGAAGATACCCGTATGGATATGGGCTATTTATCTGTGCGCCAAGCGTCTGGGAATATGAAATTTGAAGGCAAGTATCCGCTAAATGCTGTGGGTATTGTCAATTTACCTTCACTACGTGAAAGCTTGAACATTCATGATATTCAAGTGGTGGCTAAAGGATCTCTTGATACGATTCAAGCTGGTGTGGCAACTCATACCCCAGATCTTTTAACTGGTTGGGCTGTGGTTCATCCAATGCGTCCACATGTTCCAATGTTTGGTGCACTCAAATTTAAAAACTATCATTTACCTTTACTGACTGAGCAAAAGCTTTTTGCTAAAAATGGTCTGGCAAAATTCAAAGGGGATATTCAGCGTCTTAATTTAGATTTAGACACGGACCTGAGCGGTGCCAATATCCCTGAAGGTAAATATACTGCGCTCATGAGTACGGACTTGGTCAACCAACTTGATATTACTAACCTAAATGGACAAGTAATGGGCGGCGCTGTCAATTTGGGCGGCGTGGTGAGTTGGAAAGATCAGGTCACTTGGGATGTAAGCGGTCGTTTAGATAAAATTAATCCAAAACATAAGCTGATCCCGCAGGTGGTTCAAGATTTTCTACCTGTAAATTTAAACAGTAAGATTGCGTCTAAAGGCACCCTTGAAAAAGGCATGCACCTGACGGCGTTGGTGGATTTTGATCAATATGAAACTTGGAATTTAAAACTCGATCAAGCGCCTGCTAAAAATAATAAAGCTCAGCCGATGCTGATGGATGTGTCTTGGAAAAATATAGACCGTTCAGTGCCATATGTTGGATGGTTGAGTAGTGATTCGGGCAATGTGCAATTGGCGCTTACAGAAGGTCAGCAAAACATTAATGTGGCGACCACCGTGTCACGACATGAAAAAGGTGCTCTGCCTGCTGGACAATATCAAGCCAAACTGAATCTGAAAAATAACAATCTCAATGTCCCTGCCTTTAGTTATGTGGCCGACAAAGGTCAGCTCAAAGGTAACGCAGTTGTAGAATTGCCTGATGAAAAACGCATGCTGAAATGGCAAGCCAATGTACAAGCACAGCAGTTCAATCCGCAAACCATCGTGGCTGCTGCGCCTGTCGACCAAATTACAGGGTCATTAAAAGCCAATGGTTATGCAAAACCAAATCAACAGATTATTCAGCTGAATAATATTGATTTGTTAGGCCGACTAGCACAGCAAAATGAAACGGTTCATTTAACAGGTAAATCTACTGCTGCGCTGACTTTCCATGATGAGAAACAAGGTGGAGGCTTTAAAGCTTTTGCTGTGAATTATGATGGTGGCCTCAATGCAAGCCAAGTTGCCGCAAGTAAAGGCAGTTTGATTTTCAAAGTATCGGGTACACCTGAATTAATTAAAATAGCCGAGCTGCGTCATGATGGCGTGGCAGGTAAAATTTCTGCCAATGGACAAGTTTTACTACAAAAAGCCATTGGTTGGGATATCAATGCATCACTGGTGCATTTTAAGCCGCATTACTTTGCCTCAAATGTACGGGGTGAATTATCTGGAAATTTAAAAACCAGTGGTGTGTGGTCAGATGCGCTAAAACGTATTCAAATTGAACGTCTGAATTTGGCAGGTATGATCAATAACAAACCTGTCCGTGGTCAAGGTAACTTGGCGATGGTGATTAATTCAAATCAATCCGGCTTTATGCCAAAACAGTTTGAAGCGAATAATTTGCTGTTGGCTTATGCCAATAACCAAATTCAAGCCACTGGTAATGCACAAAATTTACAATTGAAAATTAATGCACCAGCGTTATATGAAATTTATGCAGGCCTACGTGGACGTGCTTATGGCTACTTAAATGTTCAAGCACAGCCAAGACTGCAAGCGTCTGCCAATATCGCAATAGATGACTTCGCTTTTAATAATTTATTCGGTGTAAAAAAAATACGGGTACAAGGCGAGTTGCCAACTTCTGCGACTTCACCAAGTTTATTAACGGCAACGATGGATAATTTACGCAGTAACAACCGTGAGATTGTGAAAGGTCAAATTTCACTGGCCGGTACACGTAATGCGCATTTATTAAAAGTCAGTGCTGAAAATAAATTAACAAAATTTTATGTGCAGTTAGCTGGTGGTTTTAACGCACAAAATAATTGGCTTGGTCAGATTCAAAAAGGCGATTTTGACTCCTTGCGTACACGTCTTGTGCAGCGTCAAAATGCATCGATTATTTACAACACTGCACAGTCTGACTTATTTGTTGGCGCACATTGTTGGATGAGTCAGCAAAGTGAATTATGTTTTGATCAGCCGATTCGTGTGAATAAAAACCGCGGCAATGTATCTTTTGTGACAAAGAACCTAGACTTAAATGATTTTGCAGCATTTATGCCTGAAGGCCTGGCGATTACGGGTAAAGTGAATGGTTATGCGAAAGCGTCTTGGGCGAAAGGTGCAAAACCTAAAATTGATGCACGATTAGTGACTCGTGACGGTTTACTCGGTTTAGCAGCGGAAGACCCACAGTATTTAGCATCCACTTTAAAATATGATGAAGTAGGTTTGATTGCGAAAAGTGTCGCTGAAGGGCTACAAATTCGACTCGATACCAAAGCTCCTGATATTGGTACAGGTTATGCCAATATTATTATTGATCCATATAAAGCCAATAAACCGATTCGCGGTGAAGTGGCCTTTAACCAAGTTCAATTGAAAATCTTAAAACCATTTATACAAGATGTCCGTTCAATGGGCGGCACGTTGTCTTATGCGGCAAAAATTAGTGGAACATTGTCTCAGCCTTTAATGGATGGTGAGATTCGAGTGAAAAATGGCTCGATTAGCATGATTTCATTACCTGTGAACTTGACCAATATTCAGTTGTATTCTGCTGTACGTCAAAACCACGCGACGATTGATGGTGCATTTAATAGTGGTCGTGGTGTGGGCAAATTAACCGGAAATATTGACTGGAAAAATGATCCACGTATCCAGTTGAATTTAACGGGTAAGGAAATGTTGGTCCGTCAAGCACCATTGATCACCGCTGTTGTAACGCCTGATTTATCTTTAGATGTGCTGCCTTTCAGTAAGAAATTAACCTTAAAAGGTAAAATTGATGTGCCGCGCGCATTGATTTCGATGCCAGAATCGTCTGCAACAGTGGTTGGGGTATCTTCAGATGTACGTGTGGTACATGAAGGTGATAATCAACTTGAAATCTTAAAATCAGCACGTCCTTGGGATATTCGCGCTGACGTACAGGTAAATATTGGTAATCAAGTGATTTTCCAAGGTTTTGATAGCCGAATTCCGTTGATTGGTCGTTTGAATTTGACACAACGTGGTTTAGAAACAGCAATGCGTGCCAATGGTGCAATCGGTGTTTCTCAGCGTGTGAAAATCGAAGCTTATGGTCAAAGTCTGGACTTGAACCGTGCGATTGCCCGTTTTAATGGACCATTGGCGAACCCTACTTTAGATATTGATGCCAATAAAGCCGTGCAAGGCAGTACTGTTGGTGTTCGTGTGACAGGTACAGCATCAAGCCCTGCAATTCAGGTGTATAACGATGCAGGTCTATCTGAACAAGAAGCCTTAAATGCCTTAATTACAGGTCGTATCAATGAAGGAAGTTCAGGTTTAAGTCAGGCGGAAGGTTTCCGTTCTGATGTGAACAACACGATTGCTGCAGCCGGTATTAGTATGGGCTTGGGTGGTACACGTGCATTGACCAATCAAATTGGTCGTACATTTGGTCTGAGTGGTTTGGCATTAGATGCTCAAGGAACAGGAGATGATACTCAGGTTTCTGTGACGGGTTATATCACACCTGACTTATTCATTCGTTATGGTGTCGGGGTATTTACACCAGTGAATAAACTGACCTTGCGTTATCAAATGAATCAACGTTTGTACTTGGAAGCGAGTCAGTCTTTAGAGCGTGCAATTGACTTATTCTATAACTGGCGCTTCTAAGTGAAGCAAAATTTGAGTATAAAAAACGCAGCTTAGGCTGCGTTTTTTATACAAATGATGAGCTGAGAAATCAATCTTTAAACGTATCATTCAGTGCCTGTTGTACCGCTTCAACACGAGACTTACAGGCTTTATAGGCTTGCATCGACTCTTCAACGATTTTCATAAGATTATCAATGTCGGGTTCTTGCTGAGATTCGAGTAATTCAGCATTACGTTTTAAAACTTCATAGCCTTCTTTAAAACTTAGTGTATCAGTCGTCATGATTTTTTACCTGTATATGTTGAATGTCAGCCGTGATGACACCGTCTTGCATTTCAATTTCAATCGGTGAATGCGTTGAAGGCTGAAGATTTTTCGTTGCACGAATGGCGTGACCTTGCTGTCGGACGATGGCATAACCTTTGGAGAGCACATGTGCAGGGTTTTGCAGCAAAGTCTCACGCATGAGTATTTCAATATTCTGTGCAGCTGATTTAAGTTGTAACTGAGCAAAATAAGCAGTGTTATCTTGGTATTGTTGTAATAGCCGAGTTGAGTCATTGATTTGACTCTGTGCCAAGGTCTTAATGGCCTGTAGCAACTGATCATTTTGATTTTGATAAAGGGCAATTTGATGTTGAGAGCGCAGTTGAATGCTTTGTAATGCCTCTAAAACTTCCTGAGTTCGCTCAACAATATGATTACGAATACCCCCAATCACTTTACTCGGGGTGTCGAAAGAACGATGTGCAATTTCATCTAAGATCGTACGGTCTTTTTCATGGCCGATACCGACCCAAATCGGTACGCTACGCTTAGATAGAAGTGCAGCCAAATCATAATCATTCAGATAGGCAAGATCATTAACGGCACCGCCACCACGAATAATCACGATCAAATCTGGCGCAGTTTGAAAGTCATTGGCCCATTGTCTTAAACCCAGTGCTAAAGCATCTCGGATACTTTGTGCTGCGGTATTTCCTTGAAAGGTGGCAGCATGATAGACAAATTCACACACGCCAGCATGTTGTAGCGCATCGGCATCTTTTTTAAAGTCACCTAAGCCAGCCGCATTTTCAGGCGCAATAACCAAGACATGCTGAATATCAAATGGCGCAGGCAAGTTTCGATTTTTATGAATCAGACCTTCGCTGGTGAGTTTTTCTAAAATTTGTTGATAGCGTCGAGCCAGATCACCCAAAGTAAAACTCGAATCAATTTCTTCGATATTGACTGAAAAGCCGTACTGCGGGTCAAATTTGGCACGCACTTTAACCAAGACATTTAAGTCACGACTGAGCTCAATGCCGCTTTCACGTTCAAATTTTCCGACAACTTTATTTGCAGTAAATTTCCAAATTGTGGCCTTACAACTGGCAATGACTCTATCACTTTCTTGTTCTTTTTCAGCTAATTCGAGATAGTAATGTCCACCTTTGATGTTTAAATTTCGAATCTCGGCTTTGACCCACACGGCATCATCAAAAGCCAATTGAATGACTTCTTTGACCGCAGATAGGTATTCGCTCAGCGTTAATTGAACATCAGACATAATTTAAAATAGGAGAATATACAAATGAATATTCATTTAAATACTAAATAAATATTCAGCAATTGCAAATGATCATTTCGGTTAACACAGCAGACATTAACAGCGCCACTACAGCGTAGCGTTTCAATCAAACGTTTTATTTCACACGAAGCAGTTCGTTCCAATTACTCAGGTAAGCGGGGGAACACAGATTTTTTTTCATCCGCCATGTTGCAGCATCGTCCTGCGCTAAGCCGATCGAGACAAAATGATGCCCAAATTTTTTTTGAATATCGTCGATGGTGTCGGACAGTTTCAAACGGCTTTGTCTTAACGCCATATCGCAAAACAAATCTGGGGTAAAGTTTTGTTTTGGAATGATTTCTAATAACACCACACCGGCTTTTTTATATTTAAATCCCGCTTTAAAGATTTTTTCGGCGGCACGCGTTGCTGCTTGGGTGATGCTAATTAAGTCATCGGTATGCTCATTCAGTGTAATGGCCAGATAAGGTGCGTATTTTTCAGTAGAATTAAAGCGACTCGTTTGAATAAACACTCCCACCATACGACATAGAGAATGATCTGCTCTTAAACGTGTGACGGCTCGCGCGATATATACACGAATAGAGGCTTTAATATCTTCCAGTTCGTAGACTGGCTGACCATAGGAACGACTACTGATAATTTGCTGTTTGCTCGGTGCTTCTTCTTCAATAGACAGACAAGATAGACCTTGCAGTTCCAAGACGGTTTTTTCCATCACCACACTAAATTTTTTTCGAATATCTTTAGGCTGTGCATTGATCAGATCTAAAACATAATGAATGCCAAGCTGATTCAGGGCTTTTGTATGATTGCGACCGACGCCCCAAACTTCATTGACTGGTGTCTGCGCAAGGAGTTGTTCTGAGGAACAAGGGTCCATTTCAACTAAATTGCACACACCGTTCAAATAAGCATTTTTTTTGGCAAGATGGTTGGCCATTTTGGCTTCCGTTTTAGAGCGACCAATCCCGACACAGCAGGTTAAGCCTAGCCATTTTAGGATCGTCTCTCGTATTTCTTTGGCATATAGGCTCAAATCAAACAGTTCTTGATAGGCAGTGAAATCTAAAAAACACTCATCGATCGAGTAAATTTCACGGTCTTCGGGGCCGACATACATGCCTAAAATATTCATAAATCGATTAGACATTTCGGTGTAGAGAGCATAGTTACTCGACAACACCTGAACATGATGTTGTTGGATTAAATCCTGAATTTGATAGACCGGCACAGCCATTTTAATCCCGAGGTCTTTGGCTTCCTGACTTCGAGATACAACACAGCCATCGTTATTGGACAGCACGACGACAGGGACATTATTGAGCTTTGGGTTAAAGACACGCTCACAACTGACGTAGCAGTTGTTAAGGTCAACTAACGCAAATATTTTATTTGCAGCTTTCATGGTGAATTCTTGTGTTTAGGTGTGTGATGAGCGCTTATAAAATTGCTTTAAATTAAAGGTCACAACACCCTGAACAACGATAGATTCGCTATCTGAAGGGATAATATGCGCATAGGCTGGATTTTCTGCTTTTAGCCAAATTTTGGGTAAGACTTTATTGGGGTCACCAAAAATGTCGGCAATTTCTTCTTTTGACATTTTTGCGGTGATCATCAATCGCTTTAAGGTGATTTCACGATTATCAATCAGTGCAACCACGATATCGCCATGTTTGGCTTCTAAGCTACGATCGACTAAAAAAGTATCATTAATTTCAAAGCCGGCATTGAGTAAAGACTCGCTATCGACATGCGCAATAAATGTAGCGAGCGGGTTAATTACCAAATAATCATTTAGGTCTAAGACTTTTTCAAAAACATCTTTATTGGCGAAAGCTGGGCCAGCAGGAATACGTTCCAAGGCAACGGGAAGTTCAATACGGGTATTTTTCTGAACAGGCTGAACATTGAGCGAAGAATCCAAAAATGGATCCATAGATAGTTCTTGAGATTGCCTTTCAAGCAGGGCATTGATTGTGGGACTGGGTTTGCCATCTGCGCCCATGAGCTGTTGCAAAGACGACCAAGCTTCGTCCGAAAAATAAATCGGCAGTTTTTTTGACATATTTTGCTCCTACGCAACGTGGCGTGTTTGAAGAAAAGTACTTTTTTTAGCATACGCGTTGAGCAGGTCATTTTTCAAATTTATAAAACCTTTAAAATCAAAGCTGCGACAAGTTTAGTCGTTTTAAATATTGCAAAAATCATCATCAGTTCAAAGAAAATGACGTTCTGTATTTTGAACATAGGGCACATTGCTGCCTAATTACAGAAAGTGGAATGACAACTAAAAATTTCAATAAACAACTCGTTTATTTGGCACAAACTTGGTAAGTTAAATTTTTATATTCAGAAATAGACTTGATGAAAAATGTATGGATTTTAGCTGCACTGACAGCATTTATGGCGGGTTGTAGCACAACACAGCAAACTGAAACTACATCAGAAAAAATTGGTATGGCAAATCCAGCCAGCCAGTATTGTGTAGAACAAAAAGGTAAACTTGAAATTCGTGATGAAGCAAATGCTCAGGTCGGGTATTGCCATCTGCCAAACGGACAAGTGGTTGAAGAGTGGGCATTATTCCGTAGTAGCCAAACTGAATGTGTAGCTGATAAGGCTAAGACGCTGATTGGTCAAGCAAAATTGACTGAAGATCAGATCAAGGCGATTAGCCAAGCTCAAATTGTCCGTTTAGTAAAACCTGGGCAGCCAGTAACAATGGATTATCGTGTAGAGCGCGTCACCGTCACTGTAAATCCAATCAATCAAAAGATTATTCAAGCAACTTGTGGTTAATTTAAACGCATAAAAAAGGCCCGAAAGGGCTTTTTTTGTTTGTTCGGCTATGACTAATTTAAATGACAAATCCATTACGATCTTTTATATTGCCCCTCGTAAGGAGAAGTTCATGAAAAAGTTATTTGCTTTATCCGTTATGGTGGCTTTGGTCGGCTGTGCTGAAAAAAAACCATTAACCCCTGAAGAGCAGTGGCAGGGTTACTGCCGCAGTGTAGGTAATGCTGCACGTACGATTATGTTAGATCGTCAAAATGCAATTGAAAAAGACAAAGCAGTTGAGCATGCCAACAAAATTGAGGATGAAACCACCAAAGGATTTATCCTGAACATCATTGATGAAGTTTATGCCTTGCCGCAAGCTGAGATTAATACTGATGTTGAAAAAGCACGTGAAAAAATTCGTGCTGAGTTTACTGAAAAATGTATCGCAACACCGCATACCGAAATGCCAGATTATAAACCGTTCTAAGGAACGGTTTTTTATGCGAGAAAGCGCGTAAAGCAAAACCTAAAGGCTGTATTCATCAGTGAGTAGTTACAACGGGGCAACTATCCGTTGTTTAGCCATATGATGGAGTTCATGCTTATTTTGCGAATGCATATTTATCTTCGGGTTACTTTGAATATGAGATGCTTAAAGATTTTAAAATAGCCTAAGCAGAGCGGAATACAAATTGTGACAACTTGCTAAATCATAAATATAGAAAAGCAAATCTTTTTAATGAATAATGAAATGGAGAATAAAAAACAGTAGAGGAGCAGAATATGGACGTTATAGGTTATATGCATCACTCAGATCTACTCCTAGAAGATGAACAAGGCGTAGCAATTATCGGTGGTGGGAACTACGTGCTCAGCATTGGAGATAAAGTCACATTACGCCAAAAAGTAGATGAATTTTCTCAACGCTATTTGGTCGATATCAGCTTTGCAAGTAATCAACATCAAACCACATGTCAGGACGAATGGTGCCTCAGATTTACAGGCGATCGAGCAGAACTTCAGCAATATATCACTGCAACCACTGTCCACTAAGGTGGAATATCCAATACTAATAAAAACAGGCAACATTTAGTTGCCTTTTTTTGATGGTTAATTTTAGTCAAAAGTTAATATGCGCAAGAAAAGCGTGTTCTAAGTATTGATTTTGCTTAATGTATAAACGATATGAGGATCATTTATTTATAAAATAACGGGCATCACGAAGAAACACTTGTAGTGCATTAACTTTTAACTGGAATTTTAGTAAAATTTAGCAGTCCATATTATTTGCGTAGCTTTATTTAAAGCAGGAATGCGTAAATAATTTTTTAAAAAAGAGGAATAACACCGTGCTAGAAGCTTACCGCCAACACGTTGAAGAACGTGCCGCACTCGGAGTCCCACCGAAGCCACTTGACGATGCTCAAACAGCTGCATTAGTTGAATTATTAAAAAACCCACCAGCTGGCGAAGAAGCATTTTTAGTTGATTTACTAGAAAACCGTGTTCCAGCGGGTGTTGACCAAGCTGCATACGTTAAAGCTGCTTTCTTAGCTGCTTTGGCAAAAGGTGAAGCGACTTCTCCACTAGTAACTAAAGAACGTGCGGTTTACCTACTAGGTACTATGCTTGGTGGTTATAACGTTGCTCCTTTAGTTGCACTTCTTGATGATGCAGAGCTTGGTGAATTAGCTGCTGACGCACTTAAGAAAACTCTTCTTGTATTTGATGCCTTCCACGACGTTGCTGATAAAGCAAAAGCGGGCAATGCGAATGCACAAGCAGTTATGCAATCTTGGGCAGATGCTGAATGGTTCACTAGCCGTAAAGACGTTCCTGAAGAAATCAAACTTACAGTTTTCAAAGTAACTGGCGAAACGAACACAGACGACTTGTCACCTGCACAAGACGCGTGGAGCCGTCCAGACATTCCGTTACATGCTAACGCAATGCTTAAAAACGTACGTGACGGTATCAATCCAGAAGTTCCTGGCGAAGTTGGTCCACTTAGCCAAATCAAAGAGCTTATCGCGAAAGGCAACCAAGTTGCTTACGTAGGTGACGTTGTTGGTACTGGTTCTTCTCGTAAGTCAGCAACTAACTCTGTACTTTGGTTCTTTGGTGACGAAATTGCTCACATTCCGAACAAAAAAGACGGTGGTTATTGCTTAGGTTCTAAAATCGCTCCGATTTTCTTCAACACTATGGAAGATGCTGGTGCATTGCCAGTAGAAATCGATGTTCAAAACATGAACATGGGCGACGAAATCACGCTTAAAATCGACCACGCTGCTGCTAAAGTAACTGCGTTCAAAGACGGCGTTCAAATCGCTGAATCTGAACTTAAAACTCCAGTTCTTTTAGATGAAGTACGTGCTGGTGGCCGTATCAACCTTATCGTTGGTCGTGGTTTAACAACTAAAGCTCGTGAAGCTCTTGGTCTTGCACCTTCAACTTTATTCCGTACTCCAGTTCAACCTGCAGCTACTGGTAAAGGCTTCACTCAAGCTCAAAAAATGGTTGGTCGCGCTTGTGGTCTTCCTGAAGGTCAAGGTGTACTTCCAGGTACTTACTGTGAACCTAAGATGACTACTGTTGGTTCTCAAGATACAACAGGTCCAATGACTCGTGACGAACTTAAAGATCTTGCTTGCCTAGGCTTCTCTGCTGACCTAGTTATGCAATCTTTCTGTCATACAGCTGCGTATCCAAAACCAGTTGACGTTCAAATGCAGCACACGCTTCCTGATTTCATCATGAACCGTGGTGGTGTTTCTCTACGTCCAGGTGATGGTATTATCCACTCTTGGTTAAACCGTATGCTTCTTCCAGATACAGTAGGTACTGGTGGTGACTCGCATACTCGTTTCCCAATCGGTATTTCGTTCCCAGCGGGTTCTGGTCTTGTAGCGTTCGCTGCAGCGACTGGTGTTATGCCACTAGATATGCCTGAATCTGTTCTTGTTAAGTTCAAAGGTAAAATGCAACCTGGTATCACTCTACGTGACCTAGTACATGCAATTCCTTACGTAGCGATCCAAGAAGGCGACTTAACTGTAGAGAAAAAAGGTAAGAAGAACATCTTCTCTGGCCGTATCCTTGAGATCGACCTTACAGAAATGGAAACTGACCTTACTGTTGAGCAAGCGTTCGAACTTTCTGACGCATCTGCTGAACGTTCTGCTGCAGGCTGTTCTATCACGCTTTCTGAAGAGAAAGTTGCTGAATACCTTCGTTCAAACATTACTATGTTGAAATGGATGATTTCTGAAGGTTATGGCGATGCTCGTACAATGGCGCGCCGTGTAGAAAACATGGAGAAATGGTTAGCGAACCCAAGCCTAATCAAAGCAGATCCAGATGCTGAATACACTAAAGTGTATGAAATTGACCTTTCTACAATTACTGAACCAGTTCTTTGCTGCCCGAACGACCCAGATGACGCTAAATTGCTTTCTGACGTTGCTGGTACAAAAATTGACGAAGTATTTGTTGGTTCATGTATGACTAACATTGGTCACTTCCGTGCGGCTGGTAAACTTCTAGACAAAGTTCCTGGTGGTTCTTTATCTACTCGTCTATGGTTGGCTCCTCCAACTCGTATGGACGAACGTCAATTGATGGAAGAAGGTTTCTACAACATCTATGGTAAAGCTGGCGCTCGTACAGAAATGCCAGGTTGTTCATTATGTATGGGTAACCAAGCACGTGTAGCTCCGAACACTACTTGTGTATCGACTTCTACTCGTAACTTCCCGAACCGTCTAGGTCAAGGTGCGAACGTTTACTTAGCTTCTGCTGAGCTTGCTTCTGTTGCTGCTGTACTTGGTAAATTACCAACTCCAGCTGAGTACCAAGAATACGCAGCTCAAATTGATAGCATGTCTGCAGACATCTACCAATACTTAAGCTTCGACAAAATGGGCGACTATACTGACGCTGCTAAAGACGTTGATACTAAGAAAATTGCTGCTGCTCAATTGTCTTAATTGATTAAGTAGTTAATAAGAAAATCCCACGTCATGTGGGATTTTCTTTATTTAATAGAATCTTACTAATAATAAAACTGTAATTTAGAAATTGGCCTTATGAAACTAAAGAATTTATCTTTTATATTATTAACATTTTGTTCTACACAAATTTTTGCAGAAGTGTCGTATACGAAGTTAGCAAACATAAAATTGGTTGATGAAAGTATATATCCCACAGGATATGACATTCAGTCTGAAGTGGAAAATTTGATTAGAGAGAAAAAGTTCAAAGATATTTCAAACAAAGCACAACAGCTTTTAAATAGTGAAGAATATAATTTTGATGGTAAGTTTAAACATACTAGTTATTTAGATTCTTTTCTTGGGATTGTAAATAAACATCGAGTAACTTCTCCAAATTATTATAAAGAAAATATAGCAATCGCACAGAAATGGATTAAGGCTGAACCAGAGTCACCATTAGGTTATATTTACTATACGCTTTGGGTTAGAAAACATGCTTGGAGCATTAGAGGGGGAAGTTATACTTCACAAGTATCGAAAAAAAATATGCAATATTTTGGTGATCAATCAATTAAAAATTTAAATTTTTTATTAGAAAATTATGATGTTGCATCTAAAGATCCTTTTTATTACTACATACTGTTAATGACCCTACGTGATCTGGGGGCTGAAGAAAACTACTTAAAAGCTTATCAAGATGGAATTGTAAAATATCCAAAACAGCGAGTTATTTATAATACATTTATGGAGAGTTTTGAGCCAAAGTGGTTTGGAGAAAATTATGATGCTATTCAAATGATTATTAATGATATACAGGAAATGAATCCTGCAGAAAAAGATTTTCATTATTATCATATTCTATATACAGTACATAACAATAAGTATGATTTGAAAAAACTAAATGTAAATTGGGCTAGGGTTGAGCAAGGTGCCGTAGATTCTTTAAGTAAACTTACTTCTTTGAGTAAAATAAATGATGTACAAAAATTGTATTGCTCTTATCCTGGGAATAGAGTGAGGTTGGAACGGTTATTAAAATCCTTTAAACAAGGACAATTAGAAAAAAGCTATATAGAAAATAGTTTGAATAACTGTCAAAAATAGAAATAATCGCCTCTTAATTGGAGGCTTTTATTTATAAATGTTATTTACAGTTCTAAGAATACAACGTTTAATCACAACTAATATTATTTTACAGTAGCATAGATCAGTGCCCAAACAATCCCGATTCCTCTGTATTGGTGGCTTCCTCAACGGAACCCAAGTCAAAGACCAAGGCGAAAGCTTTGTCTGTGTCGAAAATGGCAAACAGATGACTTACCACAAAAAAGAAATCTTTAACCAAGATGCTTGGGATCAAGATTACTATGTCTGTGAAACCACCAGTGATAAAGAGGCGCATAACTGGGTATTCGATATCAAATAATCTCTCAAAATTCCTGCTTTTCAGTCATAAACAGCAAATGCTCAGCACATCACATACGCTGAGCATTTTTATTTATTTCATTTATTAGGCTTCAGAAATGTGTAGTAGAAGAAGGGGCTAAATAACTTATTTACATTTTTCTAGCTGAAAAAATCAAATAATTATGTAAAAAGATAAATAAAATTGAGCACTTAAGATTAAATTATGAATTATGAGCTAGATGCTTTTTTGACAATTGTCGTGGCGGTTTTGGTTTTATTTATCGGTTATTTCTTCGTACACAAAATTTCCATCCTGAAAAAATACAACATTCCTGAACCTGTAGCAGGCGGTTTGGTCGCTGCGATTATCACATTTATATTATTTAAAAACTTTAATATCACCGTAAATTTTGATGCCAAAATCCAGCAAATATTCATGCTGATGTTCTTTACATCGGTAGGCTTGAGCGCAAGTCTTGGAAAACTCAAAGAGGGTGGCAAGGCGTTAGTGCTGTTTTTAGGCTGTGTCATTATATTTGTCATACTGCAAAACATCGTTGGCATCAGTTTAGCCAAAATTTTAGGATTAGATCCGCTCATCGGCTTAATTACAGGTTCCGTTACGCTTACGGGCGGTCACGGTACAGCAGGTGCATGGGGCACAGTCTTTGAACAAGATCATGGTATACAAGGTGCAGTCGTACTCGGTATGGCAAGTGCAACCTTCGGCTTGGTCATTGGCGGTATGATGGGCGGGCCAGTGGCGAAATTCCTCATCCGCCGTTTTCAGTTGGCAGAAGAACTTGTACCGACAACAGGCCGTAATGAAGCACCGCCTGCATCTGAAACGGCACCTTTCGAATATCCTGAAAAAACTCGTTTAATTACCGCAGATGATGCCGTCAAAACGATGGGGATGTTTGCCATCTGTATCAGCTTTGCCTATTTCATGACGGACTTTGCTCGCGGACAGTGGTTTGAGTTGCCTACATTCGTTTGGGCTTTGGCTTGCGGTGTATTTTTAAGAAATACCTTGGAGCTAGGCTTTAAAATAGAAATGTTTGACCGCTGTATCGATGTATTTGGTAACGCATCCTTGGCATTATTTTTATCCATGGCGCTGATGTCATTGCAGCTCTGGTTATTGGCAGATCTTGCAGGCCCACTGGTGATTATTTTACTGGTACAAACCCTCGTTTTAGCACTGTATCTGTACTTTGTAACTTTTAGGATCATGGGAAAAAGCTATGACGCAGCAGTACTTTGTGCAGGGCAATGTGGTGTAAATTTGGGTGCAACACCGACAGCGATTGCTAATATTCAAGCAGTAACCAATACTTATGGGCCATCACATAAAGCCTTTTTAATCATACCTTTGACTGGGGCATTCTTTGTAGATATTGTCAATGCTGTGGTCATTCAGGCAACGATAGGCTTCTTTGGTTAATACTATATATAGCTTTAAAAAATGCTAAAGCATCTAGATAGAGTGTTTTAGCATTTCATTTTTCACCATCTTATTGATCAAGAATAATAAACAATGAAAGTTTTAAAATATCATTTGCCTTACATCAAATTGTTCATGCTATTTGTATTAACAGCACTTCCATTTTCTATAACCTATTCAGCTGAAATTGATGTCCAAAAGACCATAGTTCAAGCGCAAAATAACGAAAAGCAGGCGCTGTATGATTTGGCTGTACTGAAACATATGGGGCTAGAAGGTGTGGAGATTAATCTGCCCGAAGCCATAGCGTTGTATAAACGTGCTTCTGCCTTAGGGCACCGCTCTGCAAATCAAAATTTGGGATTGATATATTACAAAGGTGTCGGTGTAAAAGTAGATTATGTGGAAGCTGCAAAATGGTTTGAGATTGGTGCTGAAAGAAATTTAGAAGATTCAAAGCGTATGCTTTTGATCATGAATAAATATGAACTCATTCCAAGGAATGAGAAAAAATTGGAAAGTCTTTTAATTGAATTTGCAAATAAAGGCAAGCAAGAAGATATCGAACAATTGGCCGACTATTATTACTATACGAAGCAAAATATGCAGCTTGCTGAAAAGCCAACGATGTTGTTGGCTGAACAAGGCTTGGCTCAATATCAGTCCCGTTTGGGTATGATTTATTATCAAGGTATTGATGCAAAGCCTGATTATAAAAAGGCTTATCCGTGGTTTTTAAAGGCTGCGGAAGCAAATGATTTGAACGGAAAAATTAGCGTTGCAAGTTTTTATTTAGGTGGGCTAGGCGTACAGCGAGATTTTGAAAAAGCTGCTGCATGGTTTAATTCGGCTTATGAGCAAGACCCTGTGAAAACATGTGAAATTCACAGTCTTGTTTTGTCAAAATTGAACAATGAAATACAACAATGTGAGCTAAGTACAAAACAATAAAAAGCCCCATGGTTGGGGCTAGTCGTATCACTCGCGTGATACTCATATAAGGCTCATCTCATACTGTGTATATTAAAGCATAAAATTGAAAAAAATGCTGAGTAAATTGACAGTTAAAACTTTGTTGTTTTAGGAAAAAGCGATCGCTATACTTTGCCATGAACATTTGTTCACTTCACTATAACCATAAAGAACTATATTGATGAAAGAATATAAAGTTGTTATCTATCAAGAAGGTATGCTGGGATCTTTGCTGCTTGGCTCTTCAAAAGTTGATCCTGTTAAATTCACCAATTTTTTAAATCAAAATGCACAGCAAGGTTGGGCGGTGATTACGATGGAAAAGGATATCCGTCGTAAGCTGCTTTTTTGGAAGCGCGAAGCTTATGTAGTTGTTTTGGAGAGAGAAAAATGAAATACGGTGTCTTTAGTGCACTTATTATTTCAGTTTTATGGGGTTTATTAGCCATCTCTCAATTATGGTTTGTGTTGCTCAGTGTCGAAGTATTTACCAAAATAACCATCACAGTAGCGATCTTAGAAGCCATCATTATTATTGCAACATTGGTCATACGTGAGTATTTGACAGATAAAAAATTGAAAAAAGATGGCTATATAGATTAGAACACATAAATAGGGTAATTGAGTGCTGAACTCAATTGCCTTTAAATTTTAAAGTCATCTTATAGATTAGATCTATATTGGCTCATTACTCAATCATCATAAGGTCAGCACTGCTGGCAGATTTTAATTGTCGTAGCGCAAAAATAGAGCGGGTATGGCGTATACCTTTCATAGAATATAAATTTTTACGTAAAAAACGCTCATAGTGTTCAGCATTTTTAACTGCAACTTTCACCAAATAATCATAATCGCCAGTGACTAAATGTGCTTCTACTACTTCTGGCATATTGGCTAAAGTTTCACTAAATTGATCTAAAATTTCATCGTCGTGACGTTCTAATGTAATTTCAATAAAGAATAATTCATTGATCCCAATCGATTTTGGGTTGATGTTGGCTGTATAGCCGTCGATAATTTTTAAATTTTCTAAACGCTTTAAGCGTGTCCAACACGGCGAAGAGGAGAGACCAACACGTTCAGACAGCTGGGCTATGGTGAGTCGTCCATCTTCTCTTAATGCGGATAATATTAAACGATCAATTCTGTCGAGGTTGTGTCGTGCTTCACTCATGCCAAAATAGAATATAATTGAGAAAAAATAGTTATATCATTTTTTGCAATGGTCGGCTGATGAAAATAAGTACACTTAGACGTTCAGTGCAGATTTTAAAGATAGAAAATAGAATATGTAAGATGTCAGGCAGTTTGAATGAATCTAAAAGTAGAAATTATTGTGCAGTCCATAAAAAGACCACTCAGCCGGATTACTGACTGAGTGGTAAAAACTTAAGCGTGTAACTGTTGTTCAATGATCGGCCATAGGTTTTGATGTGACGATTTAAACATCAACATATGGCCGATGGCTTTATGACCTGTTTCTTTCGGTTTTAACTCAATCATTTGAGTCGAAGCATTCGGGTATAAGCGCAGCAAGTCTTTGACATTGGCTTCCGTGGCGATTTCGTCATCAGAGCTCCATACGGCAGTGATCGGGCAGCTCACTTGTTGATGAAAATCATGCTGAACAGTTTTGCCTAAGGCATTGATGACATAACCGGGTTTGCTACAAAATTCAGCCCATTCACGAGCAACATCTTTTGGCAAATTTTCACCCATGCCAATTGCATTGGTCGGGCCATAGCCAATGGTATAGCGTGCAATCGGGAAGATCACATTAAACATCACTGGAGCTAAAAGTTTGGTACGACCTTTAAGATCTTTGACATGCCCCGTAGAGCCAGAAACAGCAACCACTTTGGCAACTTTGTCAAAATTTGGCACGATACCTAATAATTGTCCGCCTGCGCTATGACCGAGTAATATGACTTTAGGTGCTTGCGTTTTACTGATTAAAGCGTCGATTGCCGCCGGGATATCAAGCTGCCCCCATTGAACAATACTTGCTGTCGATTCTTTTAGAGGGCTGTGTAGCGACTCACCAATACCACGAAAATCAAAAACTAAAACGTCATAGCCTTGTTGGCTCAACCATGTTGCATAACTATTATAAAATTGCTTGGTAATGCCTGTGGCTGGACAAATCAACACAGGTAAAACCTGTTTGAGCTCTGTCTGGTGTGGATAATAGCGCGCACTCAGTGAATAGCCGTCTTGGCAATGAATCGTGAGTTTTTCAGATGATGACATGATTCAAACTTCATGGGTGTGTTCCGATGACTCTAATTTACACAAGTTCCAAAAAGAAACCTGAAAAGAGTATGACTCTAAAGTCATGTCATAACAGGTTTGAAGCAATTACTATTGCAGTATAAATACAGATAAAAATAATGAGTGTAATTGAACAATGGATGTAAATTAAAAATGGACATGCTTCAACTTTCGGGTGCAGTACAAATTGCGATAGTCTTTAGTGGGATTTATTTATGGGTAGGTATGCTCACGGGTGTGTGGAAATATACACAAATAAGGCAGTCTGAACTGGCACGTGCGCATTATTATGTCGATATTGCACATCGGAGCAGTTTGTTATACGCCCCAGCGACGCTTATTTTAGCGGTATTGGCCTATTTTTCAGCACTTCCACATACGCTCAATTTACTCTTTGTAATCATCAATTTGTTCTTTTTTAGCTTTTCGATTTTAAGCTATGTGCTGCATGGCTTTTTAGCTGATACCACCAATCAATTTAAAGTACCGCACGTCTTAGGCAAATGGCATTTACCTAAATGGATGATGAGTATGGCAATGCTTGGATTGGTGATTGGCGAGTTAATTGCAACACTCGGATTGCTCTTCGGAGTCATCGTTAAATTTTGGTTTTAAGCAAAGTAGTATCAAATAAAAATTGTATCAATTAGATTGGAGGCTAATCAGGAGATAAAAGCTTTTAAAGTGCAGACGATTGTTCGGTAGAAGAATTTATATAAACAAAATTTTAAGTTCTGCAGAATTGAAAATTTATGGGAAAAAGCTGATGATTTTCTGGTTATTTTAGAGATTATTTGTATTGTTATTTAAAATGGATTGAATGATCGAGAAGGTAGGCGTGGCATCTTTTCTTTTTTCAAGATGGATGATGCCTCATCCATCTTCTAACTTAAAATTCTGTTGATTTTTGCTTTCGATATTTGTGGTCAATGACTGCCCATAAATAAAAGGCCACCGAGACAATAAGCGCATAAGCAAAGTATTCAGGTCTTAAATTTCCTTGTATTAAGCCTTGAATAAGTAGTGTCAGCATGAGAGCAATAGTGGTGCTTGTATAGGTCACCATGTTCTTATTTGCCTTCAGAGCGTTAATGAAGAATTGCTTTTTGAAATGTACTGATAACATCTCCACCCCTCCGTGTTGTTGTTTAGCCAAAACCCATGATTTTGGTCAGGTTTGAACTACTGTTGTACTTCGAAACTAGAAGTATTTCAATAGTAAATGTCATTATTTTGTCATAAAACTATGTTAGATCATCATATAAGAATAATCATTTTATTCATATACTAAATATTATGAATCTAAAGGTGTTGACTGGTGAGTAAAATGGTCGATGCATAATATCTATGTATGAATAAGCAATATATATACCAACACGGGTATATCGGCTTTATGACAAGAAACCGCCTAGCTTACAGTCTGAATCGGGCTTAATCATGGAGTTTGTGTACGGTGTATTTTGCAGAAAGTATTTGTATTTTAACTATTATTATATTTTGTAGCCAAAGGGCTGGCTTTTTTTCTCATCATGAAAATAAAACTTTATTTAAAAGTTCAATGAATTAGGATTATTGCGCTGTAGTAGGACAAATAAATGTCAGTTTGGGTAAAACTCGACAATTATTGGTCACAGGTAAAATCGTCATTCGGGTAAAACTCCGATTTTAGACAGGTCAAAAAAGGTTATTTTTTAACTTTGTCAATTACAGCAGCAATAATCAGCACAATCGCAGAAGGGATCAGCCATGCTAAATTTTGTTGAGCAAGCGGTAGATTGGCAATAAAGCTTGGAAGTGCATCTTCGAAACCAGCCACTTTTAAACCGTCAAAAATACCGAAAATAAACGCACATGCGGTAACAGGCGCAATAACTCTTGATGGTGAAATAAACCATTTAGAGCAGAAGCTAAGTAGGATAACGGCAATCGCAGGTGGATAAATCGCACTTAAAACAGGTACTGAAACAGCAATGAGTTTGGTTAAACCTAAGTTTGAAATAAGCAGTGAGAAGCCAACTAAAATGAACACAAAAACTTTGTATGGAATTTTAGTCAATTCTGAGAAATATTCAGCACATGCGCAGGTTAAGCCTATCGCGGTAACCATACATGCAACAAAAATCATTGCAGATAGGAAATAAGCGCCCATATCACCAAAAGCATGTTGTACATATGCATGCAGGATCACTGCACCATTTGTTGCATTTGGAGCAATATCATGGCTGCCCATACCGAGTTTGAATAAGCTGATATATACCAGTGTAAGTCCAATACCAGAAATAATACTGGCAATGACAGCATATTTGGTGACGAGCTTACTATCCGTTACGCCGCGTGAAGTAATGGCTTTGACGATCACAATACCAAAAACTAAAGCGCCTAATGTATCCATGGTTAAATAACCATTTACTACACCTTCAGAAACTGGTGCAGTTACGTAGTTATCAATTGCAGGTGGAATCACACCGGCAGGGATAAAGAACGCAGAGATACCCAGTATAACGAGGCCTAAAATCTTGAGTGGTGAAAGGAAATAACCTACGGTATCTAAAATTTTATTTGGGTAAAGTGAAACAATCGTCACCAATGCAAAATAAATCAAGCTATAAATCAGCAGACTGTTTGCGCTGTTACCAAAATAAGAAGAGAAACCAATTTCATAAGAAACGGTAGCTGTACGAGGTGTTGCAAATAAAGGTCCAACAGCTAAGTAACACGCGACAGTAAGGATAATGCTGGCTGCTTTACCCAGAGGTGAACTTAAAACTTGAATAGAACCTTCTACACGCGACAAAGCAATAATCGTGATGACAGGTAGGCCAACTGCAGTGATCAAGAAACCAAATGCAGCTAACCAAACATGTTCACCCGCTTGCTGTGCGACAATTGGTGGGAAAATAATGTTACCTGCACCAATAAATAGTGCAAAGGTCATAAAACCTAAGGCAACAATATCCCGTGTACGAAGACTTGTCATAAAGGGGAGATGAACTGTGAAAAAAGGCAATTTTAGTGCAATTAAGCTCGTTTTTGGAGCAAAATTTATAAATCGTATAGATAGTTTTTATAATACGAATTATGAATATATTGACAGATAAAATAATGTTTTATTTATGTTTATGATAAATAAAAGAAATTTATTATATATAAAATTTTTTATAGGAATATGTTTAGCTATTAAGATTTATCAGATATAAATCAATTGTTCTAATTTTCAGCACTAAATAGGATGCTATAAGCCGAATAAATGCAGAAATATTGGCTGAATAAAACAAAAAAAATCTAAAAGGTCTATAATTCGGTGTATTCAAATTTGAGGATATTCAGATGAAAGCTTCCAAAATCACGATTAAAACCGAGCAAGATATTGAAAAATTACGCATTTCAGGTCGTTTAGCTGCTCAGGTTTTAGAGATGATCGGGGAGTATGTCAAGCCGGGCGTGACCACTGAATATCTAGACGATATCTGTAATGATTTTATCGTCAACACACTTAAAGTGATTCCTGCCAATGTTGGCTACTATGGCTATACCAAAACCACCTGCATTTCACCGAATGAAGTGGTTTGTCATGGTATTCCTTCGAAAGAAACCGTATTGAAAGATGGTGACATTATCAATATTGATGTTGCCATCATTAAAGATGGTTATTTTGGTGATACCAGTCGTATGTACTATGTGGGTGAGGTTTCGCCTGCGGCTAAAAAGTTAGTCGAAACTACCTATGAAGCGATGGTTGCAGGGATTCATGCAGTTAAACCGGGAGCAACTTTGGGGGATGTAGGCTATGCCATTCAACAAGTTGCTCATCGTGAAGGCTACAGCATTGTACGTGAATATTGTGGTCACGGGATTGGTAAGGTTTATCATGAGCAACCAAGTGTTTTACACTATGGTCAACCGGGTCAAGGTGTCATTCTGAAAAAAGGCATGGTCTTTACCATTGAACCGATGATTAATAGCGGTAAAGCACGTACTAAAGAGTTAAAAGACGGCTGGACAGTAATTACTGCAGACCGTTCTTTATCGGCACAGTGGGAACATATGGTTGTTGTAACCGATACTGGTTTTGAGTTGTTATCTCCATGGCCAGAGGGTACAGGCGCATATCCCGCGATCTAAGCTCTGTAGTGTTGTTAATGCCATATCTACTGTGTCCAAATGATTGAAGTTAAATAAAATTATACAGTTGTATATTTTTTGACTTTAGTCTAGGAGTTCGTGGTGGTTATGGGCGTTATCGTTTTTAAGACTAACTACATTTCTCTAAGTCTTAATTTGTAAGGCTTTGCCTATAGCTCAAAAAATCAGTTAGAGCTATTAACGATTTAATAAAGATGTATTTTATTTATACAATAGCCCTACAGATTCTGCTGTAGTTTCTGATTTTACTTAGTTTTTAAGTTTTCGCTTACCCATCACATGGGTAAGCTTTTTTTTTGCTTAAAATTTAGCATGTTCATGTTGGCTGAGTTTTTCAACTAAGTAATCAATGAATACACGTACAGCAGGTAGTAAGCCACGACGAGATGGATAAACTGCATGGAAAATACCATGTGCAGCTTTCCATTCAGGTAGTACACGAACCAAAGCACCTGATTTCACGTGATCGGACACAATACTGTCGGGTAATAACACCACGCCACAATCTTGGCAGGCCAGTGCAGCTAACATAGACAGGTCAGAGCCCATCACGGTTGGGTTAACTTTGATTTTTTTCTGATGATGCTGTGCATCGGTCACAATAATATGTTGATCGAGATGCTCATCCGCCATACTTAATATTTGATGCTGAGATAAATCTTCAGGTTGTTTGAGTTCACCAAATTTATTCAGATACGCCTGACTGGCAAATAAGTGCTGCTCAATCGTTTCAAATTTACGAATGACTAAATTAGGGTCGTCGTCTAGATTTGAACGTACACGTAGCGCAAGATCGAAGCCTTCATTAATGATATCTACGCGTCGATTGGTCACCATCATTTGCACTTTGATTTCTGGATATTGCTTTAAAAATTCAGGCAATATTTTGGTCATTTCATTTTGCGCGATGGAAACAGGTAAGCTGACTTTAATTAAGCCGCGCGGCTGCGTACTGAGATGATCAACCAAATCATGTGCGGCTTGAGCGGCATTCATCATAACTTGTGCATGGCGGTAGATATTCATACCAATATCTGTAACAGCAAAATGTCGTGAACTACGTTGAATCAGGCGGACACCTAAACGTTCTTCTAAGTTATAGACCCGACGACTCAGTTTTGATTTTGGAATATCTGTTGCACGTTCGGCTGCACTAAAACCACCATGTTCGACCACTTGGGCAAAACAATAAAAATCATCTAGATCACTCAGCACTGTTCTTATTCCATATTTGCAACGATTTTGCTAATTAACTTGAATTGTTTCATGAAGTCAATCACGTTTTGTAGTTTTTCATGTGAGAAGATTGAGCAAAATTGCCAAGACTAAAGTCGGGTTAACCTTGTAATCGTTTCACATTAGCATGACCAAACAATAAATGTGGTGTATACATCTTTTAAATAACCGAATTTGAAGGATGTGATTTGAGTGTCGTCCTGATATATTCAAATAAAAGACCATTATGAAAGAAATTCGACATTAAAGGACAATGTCATGGAATTAAGACATTTACGTTACTTTGTTGCCGTTGTAGAAGAACAGAGTTTTACGAAGGCTGCTGAAAAGCTATTTATTGCTCAACCTCCTTTAAGTCGTCAAATTCAAAATTTAGAAGAAGAGTTGGGGGCACAGCTTTTTGAGCGTGGCAGCCGTCCTTTAAGAACCACCACCATTGGACGTTTCTTTTATCAGCAAGCTGTGAAATTACTTTCCAATGCAGAAGAAATTAAGCTCATTACGCAGCGGGCCAGTGCTACAGAACGTACCATTAATATTGGGTATGGCGGTTCGTTACTCTGTGGTTTATTACCTCGAATTGTTTATTTGTTCCGTCAGCAATATCCACACTTAAATGTAAATTTAATTGAACTGAGTGCAGTCGATCAGATTCAGGCATTAAAAGAAGGTCGGGTTGATGCATGTTTTAGCCGAGTTCGAGTGTCGGATCAGGCGGTTAAACGTGTGCTATTGCGTGAAGAGCCACTAATTGTTGCGGTGCATTCAAGCCATCCTTTATCTTCACAACAACAGATTGCATTGAATAATCTCAAAGATGAGCAGATTTTTATCTATCCAGCAACGGATGGTCAAAGTTATGCAACGCTGATCAAGTCGTTGTTTTTAGAATATGGTATGGAGCCGAAACGCTTTAACACTCAAGCTGATTTGCAGCAATCGCTAGGCATGGTCGCTGCGGGCGAAGGCATTTGTATTGTTCCTGAATCTGTACAAATTATGCAGTTTAGGCATGTGAATTATGTGAAATTATCGGATAGTGCTGCCATTAGCCAAATTTATTTGATTGTGCGGAATGATGATGAAGGGGAATTGGCACGTCCTTTATTTGACTGCGTTTACCAAGTGTATGATTTGGAAGCAATTGAATACGATCGTCGAGTTTTCTAACACTTGTTAGAGCATTAAAAATAATTTGATTTTGAAATTAATTTTTAAGTTACTTATTAAGTAACACCATCCTGTATATAAAAAAACAGGCTCATTCTTGAAAGTATTGAGCCTGTTTTTTTATTCAGTCTTACTAGATCGATTGTTTTAAAAACTTGGTGATTTCACGGCTAAATTTGACCGGTTCACTGAGCAATGGCGTATGTCCCGATTTTTTAAAAATAATCTGCTCAGCATTGGCTAGGCTGTCAGCAATAATTTTTTGACCTTGGGCAGGATAGAGGATCGATTTTGCACCGGTGAAAAAAGTCGTCGGTGCGGTGAGTGCTGCAATGGCTTCACGATAATCTTCAGTATGGTTCAAATAATTTTGAATATACCAATATAAATAGGCCACACTTTGTGATGGTAACATCAGCTTCTGTAAAGTTGGTTGTTGGTATGCAAAACGGAAAGCGGATAATGTATAAGGATTGCTATTTTGTAAGTCTATGAACCTTAACCAAGCGTCGACCAGACCTTGACGGTCATGTTTATTCATCTGCTGTGCAAATGGCACGGAGAGGTTAGTTACAAGTACCTTCGAGATGTCTTCTAAAATACTTAAAAACTCAATGTGGCGTTTGCCATATAAACCATATTGCCAATCTGCATCTACTCGTATTTTAGGGGTTTGATCGATGTGTAAATAGCGTTTAATTTTTTCGGCAAACTGACCGTATTTCAAACCGTGCATGGTAGTCGTTGCCCCCATGGAGTAGGCAATGACCGTGATTTTATCGTAACCAAGTTGGGAAACTAAGCTGTTAATATCTCGCCAATGGCTTGAAATGGTGTCCATATTTGGAATTTGACAATGTTTAGAGCCGCCAAATCCACGCCAGTCTGGAATGATAAATTTAAAATGCTTTCGGTGTTGATATAGAAAAGGGTGCCATTGCCAACTTTGCATGCCCAGTCCAGATAAAACCAGAATGGGTTCTCCTTGACCATATTCTCGAACATACAGTTGTTGCTGATCGGGCATTGTATAGTGCGGCATGTGGCTTCCTATTTATTTTTTGTTTTAGCGATTAAATTTATGCAACTGTGGAATGATGGTTTCGAGCCATTTGATCCAACCGATTTCCAAATCAATCCCAAGCTGTAAAATCATTTTATGAATGTACAAAGTACGGTCTTCATCATGCGCATGTGCAAAGTCTTTTGCAAAAATAGACTGGTACACTTTTAGTTTTTCTTTGTGAATTTCAAGATGGCGCTCTAATTCGGGTAATACGCCATTTGTACCCAGCTGAGCTTCTGCACGTAAACGGACCATTAACTCTTCGCGTAATTGAGCCGGAGGGCTTTGTTCAACCATCCAATTGGCTAATTCAACACGTCCAAGCTGTTCAACTTGGTAAGTTTTTTTACGAGTTGTACTGTGCTCATCTTCAATGGTGCTGATCCAGCCTTTTTGCTGCATGCCACTGAGTTCACGGTAGATTTGCTGATGTGTTGCATTCCAAAAAAAGCCCATAGAGCGGTCAAAACGGCGTGCAAGGTCAATTCCTGTACTCGGTTTTTCAAGTAAGCTCGTGAGTAAAACATGGGCTAAAGACATATATGGCTCAGTCAAAATAGTTTTGTACTTTTTATTATGCAACATGTTGCATAAAAATCAAATCTCGCATATAAATTAGTGCAACAAGTTGCAAAAATCTTGTATGCGTAGATGGAAATAGAAAGCTCGTATACAAGCGAAGATAAAAATAGCCAGCTTTTCAGCACGCTAAGGAGAAAAAATGTCAAATTATCCAAATTTATTGGCACCACTAGATTTAGGTTTTACAACGCTAAAGAACCGTGTATTGATGGGTTCTATGCATATCGGCCTTGAAGAAGCACCGGGTGGCTATGAACGCATGGCTGCTTTTTATGCAGAACGTGCGAAAGGTGGTGTAGGTCTGATTGTAACCGGTGGTATTTCTCCCAATGATGATGGTGTGACATTTGCTGGTGGTTCAAAATTAGACTCTTTAGAAGAAGCAGAAAAACATAAAGTGATTACGCAGGCGGTACATGATGCTGGCGGTAAAATTGCGATGCAGATTTTGCATACAGGTCGCTACTCGTATCAAGCCAATAATGTTGCACCTTCATCTATTCAAGCACCAATTAACCCAGTAAAACCGCAAGCTTTAAGCACAGCAGACGTCGAACGCACGATCAATGATTTTGCTCGATGTGCTCAGTTAGCACAGACAGCGGGTTATGACGGTGTAGAAGTCATGGGGTCAGAAGGTTATTTAATTAATGAGTTTATTGCTGCACGTACCAACCACCGTGATGATGAATGGGGTGGCAGTTATGAAAACCGGATTCGTTTTCCAATTGAGATCGTGCGTCGTACGCGTGAATTAGTCGGTGAAAATTTTATTATTATTTACCGTCTTTCTATGCTGGATCTGGTCGAAGGTGGTTCGACTTTCGAAGAAGTTGTGCAACTTGCAAAAGCCATTGAAAAAGCCGGTGCAACTATTATCAATACCGGTATTGGCTGGCACGAAGCACGTATTCCGACCATTGCAACCAAAGTACCACGTGCTGCATTTACATGGGTGACCAAGAAATTAAAAGGTATTGTGAATGTTCCTTTAATCACCTCAAACCGTATCAATACTCCTGAAATGGCTGAGCACGTACTTGCTTCAGGGGATGCAGATATGGTGTCCATGGCACGTCCAATGCTAGCAGACCCACGTTTTGTGGAAAAAGCAGAACAAGGTCGTAGTGATGAAATTAATACCTGTATTGCTTGTAACCAGGCCTGCCTAGATCATATTTTCTCAATGAAAATTGCAACATGTTTGGTTAACCCTCAAGCTTGCTATGAAACTGAACTGATTTTTAAAGAATCTGCACAGGTGAAAAATATTGCTGTGATTGGTGCGGGACCTGCAGGTTTAAGCTTTGCAACTTATGCTGCAGAGCGTGGTCATAACATAACTATTTTTGAAGCATCGAGCCAAATTGGTGGACAGTTTAATATTGCGAAAACGATTCCTGGTAAAGAAGAGTTTTATGAAACGCTGCGTTATTTCAAACGTAAAATAGAACTATTGCCTCAGATTAAATTGGTATTGAACCATACGGCAACTTATGAAGAATTAGCTCAGTCTGATTTTGATGACATCGTGGTGGCGACGGGTGTAACACCGCGCCAGTTAGATATAGATGGTATTGATCATCCAAAAGTATTGAGTTATTTACAGGTTTTACGTGAACGTCAACCTGTGGGCAAACGTGTAGCGATCATTGGTGCAGGCGGTATTGGTTTCGATACAGCTGAATATTTAACGCATGAAGGTGAAAGCGGTAGCCTCAATCCTGAGAAATTTTATGATGAATGGGGTATTGATACCACTTATGCGCAAGTCGGTGGCTTGAAACATCCAGACGTCGAAGAATCGCCGCGTGAAGTGTATTTATTGCAACGTAAGGCTAAATCGGTTGGTGCTGGCTTAGGTAAAACCACGGGTTGGATTCACCGTACAGGTTTGAAACACCGCGATGTGAAAATGATTGCGGGTGCAAGCTACGACAAAATTGATGATCAAGGTTTGCATATTACCGTTGATGGTCAATCACGTATTTTAGATGTTGATCATGTGGTGATTTGTGCAGGTCAGGAATCCTATACCGCGATGTATGAACAGCTACAAGCAGATGGGAAAAATGTGCATTTGATTGGTGGTGCGAAAGAAGCAGGTGAGTTAGATGCTAAACGTGCCATTCGTCAAGGTGCAGATTTGGCTGCGGTGATTTAATTAGCCTCATACTAAACCACGACAACTTCATTCAATTTAATATGCAGTTGTCGTGCTTCCTCTCCATTTGGGAGAGGAGTTTGAGGAAAGGGAAATGATTCATCAAAAAAAAGACATAAACATGACTATTGAAATAACAAAAAAATCTGTTGCACGTTGGCACGAAATGCTTAACACACGGGATATGAATATTTTAAATGAACTCTTGGCAGAGGATGTGGTGTTTCGTTCACCTGTCGCGTTTAACCCATATCCAGGTAAGCCTGTAGTAACTTTTATTTTGACCAATGTGATTCAAATTTTTGAAAATTTTACTTACCACCGTGAGTTTTATAGTGAGGATGGCCTCAATGTTGTACTTGAGTTTTCTGCCAATGTTGGCGAGAAAAAGTTAAAAGGGATCGACATGATTCAGTTTAATGAACAAGGACAGATGATAGATTTTGAAGTCATGCTCCGTCCGAAAAGTGGCTTGGAAGCATTGGCGGCGAAAATGGGTGAGCGCATTATGCAATATCAGCCTTAAATCTGCTGATTTTAAATGCTCAACTCAGGATGATAAAAAGCATGATGGATATTGTCATGGTTTTTGCTTATGAGGCTTAAGCAAACAAATATTGCTAGCGAGATATGTTTTTGTAGATACATTTTTTTAATGGGCATTGTTAGTCAAAGTGAAAAGATTGAAATGATTTGCTGTGGTGCGAAGCGAGGTGAAGGTAAGGTCAATGAATAATGTGATTCATAAAGGGCGTCAGGCTCTTTTAAATTTTGTAGATCATGCAATCGGTGCAGAATTACCACAGCTTTATTATCATCCCGAAGGGCAAATGAAACATGTGCTGCCGAAGTTAAAGCAACTACATGAAAAATATCGCCCTACGCCTTGGCTGTCGAATACCCACGCACATTTACTATATTTTGATGTCATTAAAAAGCGTCAAGTGAAGCTTAAATATGATGCTATAGAGCAGCTGACCATGGCTGATGGAGGGGTAACAGCCATTGCATGGTTGGGTTTGGATTTACCTGCGGATGTGCCAACTGTGGTGCTCATGCATACGATTACGGGAACGCCTGAAAGTATGCGGGAAGTGGTTCGGGATCTTCACCTATATACTGGTTGGCGCATTGCACTGTGTTTAAGACGTGGTCATGCCAATTTACCTATGCCTGTTGCCAAAATAAATTTATTTGGTTCAACCGATGACTTACGTGAACAGATTGCCTTTATTCAGCAGAAATTTCCCGCATCGAGTTTGTATGGCGTCGGTTCATCTGCCGGAACGGGGCTATTGGTCCGCTATTTAGGCGAGCAAGGTGAGGAAACACCACTTAAAGCGGCTTTTGCTTTATGTCCGGGCTATGACACTGAGCTTGGCTTTAAAAATGTTCATCCTTTTTACAGTAAAATGATGACCAAGAAGCTCTTTCAGAAGTTTGTAGAACCCTATTCTGCAACATGGTCAGCAATACCCTCTTTAGTTGAAGTACTAAAAAGTAAAAATCTGGCACAGTTTGAACGTGCATATTTTCAAATGGCGGGTTTTGCTGATTATGAAAGTTATGCCAAATCTACCAACCCAATTTATGTATTTGAAAATCTTAAAATTCCATTGATGATTTTGAACGCAGAAGACGACCCTGTCTGCCACATTCAAAACTTTGAACCCTATAAAGAATTAATCCGCTCTTTGCCGAATGTTGTGGTGGTCACCACCAAGAAAGGCAGTCACTGTGGTTATTATGAAGGTTTAGTCGAAACCCATTCATGGGCAACCAAATTAATGGCAGATTTTTTAAAGTTATATGCGAACTAAAAAATAGCCTACTTTGGGTAGGCTATTTTAAGTATGTGTTACTCAGCTTGTGCGCAACATGCAGTAATTTGAGGTTTAAGCTTCATCTGTATCAATACTAAAATCAACGCTATAGCGCTCAGTGTAGCGCCTGCATAAGACACCGCAGCATAGCTTAGGTTAAGATTTAGCACTGCGGCACCTGCAACAGCACCCAAAGCATTTCCAAGATTAAATGCACCAATATTCACTGAAGAAGCGAGGCCTGGTGCATCGTGAGCGACTGTCATAACACGCATTTGTAAAGGTGGTACGACGGCAAAGGCTGCTGCTCCCCAGATGATTAATGCAATCGCTGCGCCAATGGTGGTGGTTGCTAAAATTGGAAATAACAGCATCATCAGCATCAGTAAGACTAAAAAGCCAATCAAGGTCTTATCTAGGGATTGATCGGCAAACTTACCACCGAAATGGTTACCAATTGAAAATCCGATCCCGATTAGGACCAACATGAAAGTGATAAGTTCAGGGCTTGCATGAGTAAAGACTTTTAAACTTGGTGCGATATAGGTATAGAGCGCGAACATAGCTCCAGCACTCATGACCGTGGTGAGTAGTGCTAAAACAACAGGCATGCGTGTTAATACTTTTAACTCTGCTCGTACATCAGGTTTTTCGGTCTGTTGCTGATGGGGTAGTGCTTTCCATAATGCCAACATGGTGATGATGCCCAATAAGGTAATAGCGGCAAAAGACATACGCCAACCGATATTTTGTCCTACCCACGTTGCGAGTGGTACACCGCCAATATTGGCAATGGTCAAGCCCATAAACATCATAGCAACGGCACTGGCTTGTTTATCTTTTGGAACAACACTTGCTGCGACGACAGAGCCTAAGCCAAAAAAGGCGCCGTGGTTCAAACTCGTCACTAAACGCGCAGCCATTAAACCTAAATAATCTGGCGCAACTGTGGCAAACAGATTGCCAAGGGTGAAAATTGTCATTAATAACATGAGTGATGTACGTTTTGAAAAACGTGCAAGCCATAAAGTCATAACGGGTGCGCCAATCATGACACCGATAGCATAGGCACTAATCAACAAACCGGCTTGCGGTATTGATACCGATAGATCTTCTGCAATTTCAGGTAAGAAGCCCATGGGTGAAAATTCAGTGGTACCAATAGCAAATGCACCAATTGCGAGAGCGAGCAGGGTAAAATTAATTTTCATGTTATAGATCCCAAACTGGAGCAAGTTCAGGTGGGTTCACTTCACGCGCATTTTTGTCCAGTGTTGCAATGGCCTGCATTTGTTCTGATGTTAAATGAATGTCTTGAGCTTTTAAGTTACTGGTTAAATGTTCACGTTGGGTTGACGATGGAATTATGGCATAACCCTTTTGCAGCGCCCAAGCGAGTGTCACTTGTGCAACTGAAGCTTGGTGTTGTGCTGCAATATCAGAAAGTATTGGGTCATTTAGCACTTTGCCATAAGCCAAGGTCATATAAGAGGTGACATCAATATTTTGCTGTTTTAAGTAAGTCGCAAGTCGTTCATTTTGAAGATAAGGACTCAGTTCAATTTGATTGGTTGCAATATTTTCCAGCCCGATGTGATCAATGGCTTGTTGAGTGAGCTCAATATTAAAATTAGATACACCAATATGCTCAGTCAAACCTTGTTTTTTTGCCTCAAGTAAATGTCCCATTAATTCTGGAATATTGACTCCAAGTGCAGGTGCGGGCCAATGAATAAGTGTGAGATTGACCGCATCAGTCCTCAATTTAATTAAGCTGTCTTTTAGACTGGGTATCAGTTTGTCGGCAGCATAATTTTCAGTCCAAATTTTCGTGGTTAAGAAAATATCAGCTCGATTGACCTGACTTTCATCGATTGCTTGGCCTACTTCTGCTTCATTACCGTAGATTTGTGCGGTGTCTACAGCACGATATCCAACTTCTAAGGCAGTTTTAACAGAATGAATGACCGTGTCACCTGTCAAACGGAAGGTGCCGACACCAAATTGAGGAACAATCATCAGGAATTCTCTTTTTTTGAGTTGAAGCTATTGTGCTGCTAATTTTATTGAAGAAAAATGCATGAGTTTGGAATATATTATTGATTAAAAATCACGAATTCGAATATGCAATGAAATCGACCATTGAGGAGCTGCAGGCTTTTACTGTTATTGTAGATAGTGGCTCTATTATCAAAGCAGCAGAAAGATTAGATCAAACAGCATCTGGTGTCAGCCGCGCATTACAGCGTCTGGAATCTAAATTAAATGTAACCTTGTTGGAACGAACTACCCGCAAAATTAAGCTCACGCAAGAGGGGCAATTGTTTTTAGCAAAAACACGGCGGATATTGAATGATTTGAGCGAAGCGGAAGATTCTCTGCTGAAATTAGATGCAGATACTTCGGGGTTAGTGCGAGTCGATTCTGCGATTTCGTTTATTCTGCATATGATCGTTCCCTTGATTCCAGAATTTAATGCGCGTTATCCGCATATACAGATTGAATTAGTAAATCATGATCAAGTGATTGACTTATTAGAGCATAAAGCGGATGTTGCAATTCGCTTTGGAAAATTAAACGACTCCAGTTTGCACGCAAAACTTATCTACAAGAGTCGACTGTGTTTGGTGGCGAGTCCTGAATACCTTCAGCAGCATGGACGTCCGCAAAATGCTGAAGAGCTAACCGCACATGCTTTACTTGGATTTAGTCAAATTACCCATATGAATACTTGGCCGATCCAAGTCGCAGGGAAACCTCTGACGATCCGCCCTAACATCAAGGCGTCAAATGGTGAAACGATACGTGAGCTTGCGATTCATGGGATGGGCATCGCTTGTCTATCGATTTTTATGTTAGAAAAAGATATTGCAGAAGGACGATTGGTACAACTTTTAGACCATCAAATTGAGCCACATGAACAGCTTATTCATGCTGTTTATTATCAACAAGAGCATTTGCCGAAACGTGTTCGTTTATTTATTGAATATTTAGCTGAAAAATTACAAGAATAGTTGTGAGAAAAACTGTGCATCGTTTTGTGCAGCTTTTTATTTACATAGAAACAATAAAAAACCCGACTTTTGTCGGGTTTTTTGATCATTTGTTTGATAAAACTTCGATCTTAGTTCTCTAAAGCAGGTGTTGCAGCAGCAATGGCAGCAGCCACGGCGTCATCTTCAGACTGAGCAGAACCTGAGTTTTGTTTAGGTTGAGCAGCTTGTGCAGGTTTTTCTGCAGCTTTAGGCGCTTCTGCTTTTGGAGCAGGAGTTTCTGCGGGAGGAGTAGGTTCACGACGAATTTCAGTTGTTGTATTCGGTGTTTCTTCACGAATCACTTCAACTTGCTGCTGAGTCGGTTCTTCAACAACTGGTTGTTCTTCAACTGGTTCTAATTGTGTAGGTACAGATGCTGTGGGTTCAGATGCTGCAACTTCAACCTGTTCCTGTTCTTCTTCTTTTGGTGCTTCTTTTTTTACACATGCTGTAAGAAGTAGACCTGTTGCGATTGCACCGCAGATTAAAAGTTTCTTATTCATAATTACACAAAACAAAAAAGTGTGGATTGGATAACTGCATTATAACAGCAAATAAGAATATAGAAATGATAAGAACTTACTCTAAATTTTTATGATAATTGCTGTTACAATAGCCAATTGTTAATTGTTCTATGAATTGATGCGGAATGACTTTGCTTTCTTGGTACAGAGTAAAGTAAAATCGCACAACATTGTAGGCCAATTTAGGCTCCATTGTACGAGAAACTTAATGACCCATTTTATTTTCGTTACTGGTGGTGTTGTATCATCACTAGGTAAAGGTATTTCAGCTGCATCAGTGGCTGCGCTTTTAGAAGCCCGTGGTTTAAAAGTAACCATGGTAAAAATGGATCCATACATTAATGTCGATCCAGGGACTATGAGTCCATTCCAACACGGTGAAGTTTTTGTCACAGAGGATGGTGCTGAAACTGACTTAGACTTGGGTTATTACGAACGTTTCTTGCGTCGTGCGAAAATGACCAAACTGAACAACTTTACTTCAGGACGAGTGTACCAAGATGTCTTGAATAAAGAACGTCGTGGTGACTACCTCGGTGGTACAGTTCAAGTTATTCCACATATTACTGACAATATTAAAGAACGTGTTCTTCGCGCAGGTGAAGGCTATGACGTTGCGATCGTTGAGATCGGCGGTACAGTAGGTGACATTGAATCTCTCCCATTCATGGAATCTGTACGTCAACTTATGGTCGAACTAGGTCATAAGCGCACAATGTTAATGCACTTAACTTTACTCCCATACATTAAGTCAGCTGCGGAATTAAAAACTAAACCAACTCAACACTCTGTAAAAGAGCTTTTGTCGATTGGTATTCAACCAGACATCCTGATCTGCCGTACAGAGCATGATGTTGATGCTGACACTACACGTAAAATTGCGTTATTTACGAACGTTGAAGCACGTGCAGTTGTGGTATGTAAAGATGCGCGTTCTATTTACCAAATTCCACGTACTTTCTATGAACAAAACGTTGATGATTTAATCTGTGAACGTTTTGGCTATAACGATCTTCCAGAAGCTGATCTTACAGACTGGGATAACGTTGTAGATGCATTACTGAACCCTGAATACACAGTTCGTGTAGCGATGGTTGGTAAATACGTTGAACTTCCAGATGCATACAAATCTGTAAACGAAGCGCTTTTACATGCGGGTATTCAAAACCGTGTGAAAGTTCAGATTGATTATGTCAATGCAGAAGAACTTGAAAGCCAAGATGTAAACGACGTATTAAAAGACGCGGATGCAATCTTAGTGCCGGGTGGCTTCGGTGAACGTGGTACAGAAGGCAAAATGAAAGCGATTCGTTTTGCACGTGAAAACGGTGTGCCATTCCTTGGCATCTGTTTAGGTATGCAGTTGGCTGTGATCGAATATGCGCGCAACGTTGCGGGTATTAGCGATGCAACTTCAACTGAATTTAACCGTTCTACAAAATCACCATTGATTGGTCTAATCACTGAATGGTTAGATGAGCGCGGCGAAGTTCAACAACGTAATGCAGATTCTGACTTAGGCGGCACAATGCGTCTGGGTGCTCAAAAATCTGAATTGGTTGCGGGAACAAAAACTGCACAAGTTTACGGTTCTGAAGAGATCGTTGAACGTCACCGTCACCGTTATGAAATGAACAACCGTTATATCCCAGTGCTTGAAGAAAAAGGCATGAAGATTTCAGGTTATTCTCCAGTACAGCGTCTTGTTGAAACTGTTGAAATTCCTGAACATCCTTGGTTTATTGCTGTACAATTCCATCCGGAATTTACAAGTTCACCACGTGATGGACACCCATTATTCGCAGGCTTTATTGATGCTGCTAAAAAGCAGTACCAAAAAGCGAAATAATGTGTTTTTGACTAAACCAGGAAGAGTTTAAATGTCACAATTAAAACCACAGGAAATTGTACGTTTAGGCGATATACAAATGGCAAATCATTTGCCATTTGTACTATTCGGCGGCATGAACGTACTTGAGTCAAAAGACCTTGCTTTTGAAATTGCTGAAACCTATGTGGATATCTGCAAACGCTTGGATATTCCATATGTGTTTAAAGCAAGTTTTGATAAAGCCAATCGTTCAAGCTTGAACTCTTTCCGTGGCCCAGGCCTGGAAAAAGGAATCGAGTGGTTAGCTGACATTAAAAAACACTTTAATGTGCCGATTATTACCGACGTACATGAACCATACCAAGCTGCGCCTGTTGCTGAAGTTGCGGATATTATCCAGCTTCCTGCATTTTTAAGCCGTCAAACTGACCTTGTTGAAGCGATGGCGAAAACTGATGCCATCATTAACATCAAAAAAGCACAGTTCCTCGCACCACACGAAATGCGTCATATTCTGCATAAGTGTTTGGAAGCAGGAAATGACAAACTGATTCTTTGTGAACGTGGTTCAGCATTTGGTTACAACAACTTAGTTGTGGACATGTTGGGCTTTGACATCATGAAAGAAATGAATGTGCCTGTGTTCTTTGATGTTACGCATGCGCTTCAAACGCCGGGTGGTCGTGCGGATTCTGCAGGTGGTCGTCGTGCGCAAATCACGACACTGGCACGTGCAGGTATGGCGACTGGTTTAGCAGGTTTGTTCTTAGAAGCTCATCCAGATCCAGAAAATGCCAAATGTGACGGTCCATGTGCGTTACGCATGTCACAGCTGGAACCTTTCTTGGCACAGTTAAAAGAGCTCGATACCTTAGTTAAAGGTTTCGCAAAGTTAGACACACACTAATTCGATACACATTGATGCGTCACTTTTGACGCATCATTTTTATTAATCAACTGAGGAATTGTTCATGAGCCAAATCGTTGACATTCGTGCACGTGAAATTTTGGACTCTCGTGGTAACCCTACCATCGAAGCAGACGTAATCTTAGCCTCTGGCGTTGTAGGCCGTGCATGTGCACCATCTGGTGCTTCAACTGGTTCTCGTGAAGCTTTAGAACTTCGTGACGGCGACAAAGCTCGTTACTTAGGTAAAGGCGTTAAAACTGCGGTTAACAACGTTAACACAGTAATTCGTGATGCATTGTTGGGTAAATCAGTATTCGAACAAAAAGACATTGATAACACAATGATCGCGCTTGACGGTACTGAAAACAAAGAAAAATTAGGTGCGAACGCAACTTTAGCGGTATCGCTAGCTGCTGCACGCGCTGCTGCTGACGAAAAGAAAATTCCACTTTTCCAATACATCGCAGACCTTCGTAATAACAGCATTTTGACTATGCCAGTTCCAATGATGAACATCCTAAATGGTGGTTCACATGCAGACAACAACGTAGACATTCAAGAATTTATGATTGAGCCAGTAGGCTTCACTTCATTCTCTGAAGCTTTACGCGCTGGTGCTGAAATTTTCCATTCTTTAAAATCAGTTTTAAAGAAACAAGGTCTAAATACTGCAGTTGGTGATGAAGGTGGTTTTGCACCGAACCTTCGTTCTAACGAAGAAGCAATTACAGTAATTCTTGAAGCAATTGAAAAAACTGGCTACAAAGCAGGTTCTGATATTATGCTTGCGCTTGACTGTGCATCTTCAGAATTCTACAAAGATGGTCAATACATCCTTGCAGGTGAAGGCAATAAAGCATTCACAAGCAACCAATTTGCTGACTACCTTGCTGGTTTTGCAAAACAATACCCAATCATCTCAATTGAAGATGGTTTGGACGAGTCTGATTGGGAAGGTTGGTCTTACCTCACTTCAATCCTTGGCGACAAAATCCAATTGGTTGGTGATGACCTATTCGTTACGAATCCTAAGATTCTTCAACGTGGTATCAACGAAAAAGTGGGTAACTCTATTCTGATCAAGTACAACCAAATCGGTACGTTGACTGAAACTCTAGATGCAATCTACCTTGCGAAAGCAAATGGCTACACTACAGTAATTTCACACCGTTCTGGTGAAACTGAAGATTCTACAATTGCGGATCTTGCAGTGGGTACAGCAGCGGGTCAAATCAAAACTGGTTCACTTTGCCGTTCTGACCGTGTAGCGAAATATAACCAATTACTTCGTATTGAAGAATTGACTAATGCTGCATATCGCGGTAAAGCTGAGTTCAAAGGTTTGAACTAAGCAGATCATGCTATCTATGTTAAATGTATTTGACTCCAAAGCGAGTAAAGCATTGTTGGGCCTTGCGATCTTTTTGATCGCAGGGTTTCAATATTTATACTGGTTCGGTGAAGGTGGTTATCATCAACATCAACAACTGAGTCAGAAAATACAACAACAAGTCGAACTCAATGACGAATTAAAAGAACGAAATCGCGTGCTTGCCGCTGAAGTATACGATTTAAAAAATGGCGTTGAAGCTATTGAAGAGCATGCTCGTCTTGATTTAGGTTTAATTAAACCGCATGAAACTTTCGTACAGATGAGTACGATCAGTACTCAGTACAAACCAATTTATATTGATCCAAACGCAAAAGTAGACCTACGTACCAATGAGTCAGAACCAGCCGAACTTCCACCCGAACCTTAAATTGTGGGCTATTATTCCTGCTGCTGGTTCAGGAAGTCGATTTTCTAAAACTGAACTAAAACAATATCAAAACATTGCGGGTCTAACTGTGCTTGAACACACAGTTGCACGTCTTAACCAATTACCTTTAACAGGCTATGTATTGGCTATAGGCGAGCAAGATAATGTTGCGCAGACCTTGGCACTCACTAATCAAGAGAAGGCTCATTTTTGTTTAGGCGGTGCAGAGCGTGTGCATTCTGTGCTCAATGCATTGCAATATCTATCTGCGATTGCCAATGATGATGATTGGGTGTTTGTTCATGATGCAGCACGACCATGTGTCTCACAGTTGAGTTTAGAAAATTTAGTTCAATCGGCAGTCGATTCAGAGCTAAGTGCGATTCTCGCCATTCCCGTACGCGATACCTTAAAACGAGTTGAAACGGCACCACAAATATCAACTACGGTAGATCGTTCAACTTTATGGCAAGCGCAGACACCACAAATTGCCAAATTGGGTGTGCTTAAAAATGCCATTGAACAAGCGCTTGCCGCTGGTGCGACCATCACAGATGAAGCAAGTGCCTTAGAATTTGTCGGTGAGCATGTCAATGTCGTGCAAGGTCGTTCGGACAATATTAAAATTACCTATCCTGATGACTTGGAATTGGCACGTTTAATTTTAGCGTCTCAAGTTAATAGATGATTATTTCAAGGAATATTTAAGGGGCAGTGATTTTTACTGTCGCTTTAATCTATAATTCCCGCATCCTTTTTAGATCTGTTTCGCAATGATCCCTTCTCAACAGTATCGTTTTTTACGTCAGTCATTACGCGATGGCCGCAGTATAAAACACGATTCTTCTCGATGGGCTAAACTTCATTTAGACCCGTGGTTACTTTGCTTCTTGGTGCTCAATGCAATATTGGGGCTGATGGTTGTCTATAGTGCGACCGCGGAAGATTCGGGAATGGTACTACGTCAAGCCACAAGTTTTGGTGTGGGCTTTATTGTGATGCTGATCTGCGCGCAAATTCCACCCAAAGTTTACCAATCTATGAGTCCGTACTTATATGCCATCGGTATATTTTTACTGTTGTTGGTTCTGGTTATTGGTGAAAAAAGGATGGGGGCGAAACGCTGGATTAGCTTACCGGGTATCGGCAGTATGCAGCCGAGTGAGTTTATGAAATTTGCCATGCCACTGATGATGGCGTGGTATTTTGCGCGAAAACCTTTTCCACCGAAATTTTTACAAATTGTCGGGGCATTAATTTTATTATTGATTCCATTTGCATTGGTCGCTTTACAGCCTGACTTGAATATCGGTTTGATTATTCCGGGTATTTTTGTTTTATTTTTAAGTGGTATGTCTTGGCGTTTAATTGCAGGTGCTTTAACAGCCTTTGCAATTGCAGCACCTGTACTTTGGATGTTTTTTTTACAGGAATATCAGAAAAAACGTGTACTGACCTTATTTGACCCTGAATCTGACGCGCTTGGTGCAGGTTGGAATATTATTCAGTCTAAAATTGCCATTGGTTCAGGCGGTTTAATGGGTAAGGGGTATACCGAAGGGACGCAGTCGCACTTGGGCTATCTGCCAGAGCATCATACTGACTTTATCATGTCGACCTATGCTGAAGAGTTTGGCTTTATTGGTGTATTTCTTTTATTTAGTTTATTTACAGCAATTATTGTTCGCTGTTTGATTATTGGACTAAATTGCTTCCATAATTTTGGACGACTCTATGCAGGAGCGATAGGATTAACTTTCTTCTTTTTTGTATTTTTAAACTCGGGTATGGTCAGTGGGATTTTACCGGTAACAGGTGATCCACTACCGTTGATGAGTTATGGTGGTACAGCCGTAATTGCGATGCTCGCAGGGATGGGGATTGTGATGTCGATTCATACGCATCGTTAAATTTTAAAGCTGGAATTAATCCAGCTTTTTTTATTTTAAATTTTGGCACTTAAGAAATGGAAGGTGATTTTGATAGATATTTTTCGTGATTCTGAATCGATGTTGGATGAGCTATATAACGAGTTAAATCATTCAGCATTTATTGGTGGCGTGCAGCGACTTGATTTGGTCTATGAATGTTGTGAATTATCCATGGAGCATGGTGAAGCCATTTTACAACTTTTAGAATCACGCCAAGATATATCTGCAATCGCATTATTTTGAATTCAATTTGAAGCTGTGGTGAGGGCATATTGGCTACTAATGGTCGCCTCTAATATAGAAATTCAGAAATTTGAAATTCAACGAGAAGAAGAGTTGCTTCAGAATGTGAAAATTCCTACCGCAGCTGAAATGATTACAAAGTTAGAAAATGTTGTAGAAATTAAGCATATTGTTGAAATGTTTAAAGAGTTTAAGTTCTATTCGTTAAAGCATTTGCATTCGATTGTGCATACTGGTCGAAACTCATTAATTCAGCGAAAAGCTGGGTTGGCGGATGCTCAGCGCATAATAATAGTAAAGCAAGTCAATGGATTTATTGTGATGGCAGCTCAAATTTTACTAAGACATGCAGCTAAAGAAAAATATATTCATCATATCCATGAAAAATTTAGAGACTGTTTTCAAATGCAAGACGATATTACAGCAGAAAAAAAAGCCGAAATTGATCGCAAATATAATAAAGCCCTCAAATGAGGGCTTTATTTAGATATTAATTAATGTAGGAACCATGTGTAGTAGCCCCATAACATCAGTGGCCAAGCGAGAAAGGGGCTAAAAAGCCATTTCCAGAACCAATGGTGTGGCGTAAAACCCACACCATGCACAAAACCACCTGAAATACCTATCATGATGAACATCAGCGCTCGATGGCTATATCCACCATTGTCATCCAGCATGGCAGCAGGATGTACAAGTAACACGGCTGCCAAAGGAAAAGCTAACAGGCAGGAAATGACCATTGCAAATTTATTTGGCTTCTTTTCTACAAGTGATTTTTCTACAGCAGCATCAGTCATTTGTTATTCCTCATCTAGATCTTGATGATGTTCGATGTAAAGCGCACTGAGTACACCCGCAAAACATGCCATCAAAATACCGAGAATCCAAGCAAAATACCACATCGTCTTTTCTCCTTAGACACAGCCTTAGTATAGGCTGTGTGAATTCTCTTCAATATGTTTGTTAGTGACCACACCCCACATCTTGTAGTAACACCAAGTTGTGTAGCACAGGATAATAGGGACAAAAATACACGCGGCAACTGTCATCACAGTCAGGGTATTTTTACTTGAAACCGCATCCCACATAGTCAAACTTACAGTTGGGTTGATGCTCGATGGCATAAGGAAAGGGAACAATGCAAAACCAGCGGTTAAGATTGCACCAATGACTGCCAAGCTTGAACCAAGGAAGCTAAAACCTGCTTTACCTTTACCTGCGGCAAGGATAATGATCAAAGCACCTAAAATTGCCATGATTGGCGCAATCATAGTAATAGGATAAATACTATAATTGTTCATCCAACCTGGGTTGGCATTGGTGATCACTTCTTTAGCTAACGGGTTTGCAACGCCATTCGTGTCAAACGGTTGAGCTAATGTGTAGCCTTGGATATTACCGAAGTATAACCATGCGCCTGCAAGTAAGAAGCAAACCAAGAATACGATACCCATAAGCTGAGTCGCTTTTGCAGATCGTGCACGTAGGTCGCCGTCTGTACGAAGCATGAGCCATGCACCACCATGAGCGCAAAGCATAGATAAACTCACAATACCGCAAACTAAAGCAAATGGGTTAAGCAGCGCAAAGAAGCTACCTGTATAAGTTGAGCGAACAGTTTCGTCCATAGTGAATGGAACACCAAGGAACATATTACCAAACGCAACACCAAATACGAGGGCAGGAACGGCACCACCAATTGCTAAACCCCAGTCCCAAGAATTACGCCACTTGGTATTTTCGAGTTTAGAACGGTAATCAAAACCGACTGGACGTAAGAAAAGGGCGAAGAGTACCAGTAACAGTGCCCAGTACATGCCTGAGAATGCAGTCGCATATACCATTGGCCATGCTGCAAACAGCGCACCACCGGCAGTAATAAACCAAACTTGGTTACCGTCCCAGTGTGGGGCAATTGTATTGATTGCCGCACGACGTTCTTCGTCTTTTTTACCTACGAATGGCATGATCGCCATTGAGCCCATATCGAAGCCATCGGTGAGGGCGAAGCCGATCAGTAGGACACCGACTAAAACCCACCAAATGATTTTGAGTAATTCATATTCGATCATGCTTGAGCCTCCTCATTTGCCTTTTTTGCAGCTTCAAGTTTCTCGAAGTGGTATTTACCAGTATGTAGAGAACTTGGGCCAAGGCGTGAGAATTTAATCATTAAGTACATTTCAATGATCAGCAGTACAGTGTAGAACGCTGCCAATGCAAGGATAGAACCCCATACATCACCTGTACTTAAGCTAGAAGCTGAAAGATGTGTAGGTAGAACTTCACCAATGGTCCATGGTTGACGACCAACTTCGGCAACATACCAACCTGTTTGTGCAGCAATCCAAGGTAATGGTAGAGCAAACAAAGCAAACTTTAATAACCAAGGTTTGTTTTCTGCATTACGTTTACCGACAGCAAAGGTAGCAAGTACGAACAGAAGGAGCATTAAGAAGCCAGAAGCAACCATTGCACGGAATGCCCAGAACAAGCTTGGAACATGTGGAATAGTGTCTTTTGCAGCAGCTTTGATTTGTTCGTCAGAAGCATCGACCACTTTGTCTGTGTATTTTTTCAGAAGCAGGCCATAACCTAAGTCTTTTTGAGACTCAGCAAACGCTGCTTTAAGTTCAGGAGAAGTGTCGCCTGCACGAAGTTGTTCTAACTGTGAGTAAGCCACCATACCGTTACGAATACGTGCTTCGTGTTGAACGATCAGGTCTTTAATACCTGTTACTTCTTTGTCAGTTGAACGTGTTGCGATAATCCCCATGACATAAGGAATTTTGATCGCGTAGTCAGTAGACATGGTTTCTTTATTTGGAATACCAAACAAAGTAAATGGCGCTGGAGCTGGGTGAGTGTCCCATTCAGCTTCAATTGCAGCAAGTTTAGTTTTTTGTACGTCACCAATTTCATAACCAGATTCATCACCCAGTAAGATCACCGAAAGTGTAGACGCTAAACCAAAGATAGCAGCGATAGCGAATGAACGACGAGCAAATGGCAAGTCACGCTTTTTCAATAAGTAGTAACTTGAAATTGCCAGTACGAAAATAGCACCAGTTACATAACCTGCAGATACGGTATGTACGAATTTAACCTGAGCCACAGGGTTGAAAATCAGTGCACCGAAGTCCACCATTTCCATACGCATGGTTTCATAGTTAAACGCGGAACCGACAGGGTTTTGCATCCAACCATTGGCCACTAAAATCCATAGTGCAGACATGTTCGAGCCAAGTGCAACTAACCAAGTGACAGCCAAATGCTGAACTTTAGATAGGCGATCCCAGCCGAAGAAGAATAAACCAATAAATGTTGATTCAAGGAAGAATGCCATCAGACCTTCAATAGCTAATGGTGCACCGAAAATATCACCGACATAGTGTGAGTAATACGCCCAGTTAGTACCGAACTGAAACTCCATGGTCAAACCAGTAGTAACACCTAATGCGAAGTTAATACCGAAGAGTTTTCCCCAGAATTTAGTCATGTCTTTATAAATTTCTTTGCCAGAAATCACATAGGTGGTTTCCATAATGGCAAGAATAAAAGCCAGACCTAAAGTCAGTGGAACAAAAATAAAGTGATACATCGCGGTCATTGCAAATTGGAACCGCGAAAGATCGACCACGCTTTCAGAAATCATCAACGTGTCTCCTTGATTTGGGAAGGACTGCCAGCAATATGCTCGGCAACTTGATTGTCAAAGTTTTTAGGGATAGTAGGGGCGTCAAACCAGATGTTCTTAATGATCATTAAAATAATCACTTTAATTATTAGTATTGCGGTTATTTCTCTGACCACACGACGATTTAAATCTTTGAATTTTAAGCTCATGGAGATAAGCCTATTCTTTAAACTTGTACTATATTATTAACAAATATATACAAAAAGCAAATAGGTTGAACAGTTAAAATAAAAATATATTATTAAGTAATTTAAATACAATTACTTATAGTACTTATTAGTTAAAAAATAAACTAATTTTTTTATTTTAAATACTTGACTAAAACACTTGTGTTTAATTATCTTAAATCCGACTAAAACGCTTATATTTATATTTTAAATTCTGACTAATTTACTATATTTACTAAAAGTTACATTATTAATAATGAGAATACTTATTGAGTGAATAAGATTTTTATTTGTTATGTTTAAGTTTTGCTAAAAAAAATGGGCTATTGATGTAGTGCTGTTAAACGATCTCTATATGGTTAATGTTAAAGAGGCTGGACTAAGTTTTTTAAATACTTTTTAAATATTTGATACATGATGAACTTAGCTTATTTTAGTCCTGAAACATTTCTTTTGAGTAAAAAAAGACATACCGGAGTATGTCTTTTGGGGGAGATATTGCAGCTTAGAAGTCGTAACGTAGACCAAGAGAAAGTGCAGTTGCATTTTCATCACCGATCCCTGAGATACCGTTACCGAAGCTACGACCTTCTTTCCAAGGGTTGAGTTTAGAGTTTTTGTCGTTAAGCACAGTTGCTAGGTTGCCGTATACGCGTAAAGTGCTATCCAACTTATGTTCTACACCCACACCGATCAAGCTTGCATTAGCATCATCAGCATCTACGTCACGGTAGAAATATTCACCGCGTACTGAGGTTTTAGGCGTTACTTTATATTCGCCAGCTACACCAAAAACTTGAGCATCTGGGTTGGATGTATCGTTGTCGTGCTTGGCAATTTGGTATAGAGCACCCAAGTTAAATTCTTCAGTTAACTTATATGCACCGGCAATACGGAATGCATCTCGACTTGCGCCACCTGCTGCGTTTTCATCATATTTTTCGTATGCTGCTGCAAAATCAATTGGGCCTTCTTTATAGGTTAGAGCAAGGTCATAGGCTTTGTTATCATCTTTGCCTTCGCCATCTGCTTCACGGTCAATTTGTGTACCTGAATGCATCGACATTGCAGCTAATACATTGAAACCACCGCCAAATTTTGGAGATTTATATTCAATGGTGTTTTCATTACGTTCATCAAATTTTAAGTTGCCTACACGTGTTACGTTACGAACGTCACCAACCATGTCACCGAAGAAGTTCACAGGGCTACGTGCGACTTTAAATGGGCTGTCAAAACGACCTACACGTGCTTGACCATAAGTTGAACTTTTTAAACCCACGAATGTGTCACGTGTTGAAAAATCTACACCTTTGCTGTCTTGGCTACCGCTTGCAAAGTTTACTTCTTGCTCAATTTGAGCGAATACGTTGAGGTCATCATTAATTTTTTGATCTACTTTGAAGCCTAAGCGTGAAGCGTTAGAAGAAAGACCAACTTCGTTGTAATCTTTACCATCATCTAGATAGTCAAGAGAGACATGTGCACGGCCATAAATTTTTACATCTGCAGCAGACGCCATCATTGGTGTAAGAATTGTTGCCCCGATTGCTAATGCACATAGAGTTTTTTTCATTTGAAGCTCCAGAAGACTTTTCCAGTCATATCAATATGTTTTATCAGTAGCTTGGCTAGAAGTAATTTCGCTATCTAATGGCGCTAAGTATTCATTACAAATAAGACAGTTCTATTAAGGAAATATTTCAAAACGGTGAAAGGTGATTTTTGGTTTAAATTGCTTTTATATTTATAAAAATGAATATTTATTAAGTGTTTATAGTTGAATTGAACATTAAGTTGTTTAAAGCTAAAAATAGTTAGCGTAATAGTGTAGATATAAAAAATGGAGCCTAAGCTCCATTTATCATCACTTTAAACTCAATTGAACTTAAAGTGCTGCTTTGATTTTTTCGCCAATGGCTTTAATTTTTTCCATATCGCCCATTTGTGCGGCATGTTTACCTAATTCATGCACTGAAGTCGGAATTAGGTGGAAATGCACGTGCGGAACAGTTTGACCCGCAGCAGCGCCAGACAACTGCATCAATACGATACCTTTCACGTCTAAAGCTTTTTCCATTGCTTTCGCAACTTTTTGAGCAACCTGAATGGTATAAGCAGCCGCTTCTGGATCTAAATCAAGCAGCGTAATAGCAGGGGTTTTAGGAATTACGAGCGTATGACCTTCGGCCTGTGGCATGACATCCATAAAAGCGAGTACTTGATCATCTTCATAGACTTTAAACGCAGGAAGTTCTCCGCGTAAAATCCGAGCAAAAATATTTTGATCATCATAAGTCATTGCTAAATTCCTTGAGCGAATTGAATCGTAATTATTTACAGTTCAATTCTTTCTGACGATCTTTGATCGCGTCAAGTCGTTGTTGCTCTTTTTCTGAAAATTTAGGCTTAGTTGTGTAGCAATTGTCATTGCCGAACTTCGCTTTAGCATCAGGATCTTTAAAGCAAAAACCTTTCGATGCATAAATCACGTCATGGTCATTTTTCAACTTTTGGCATTCTTGCTCAGATGCTAAAACAGCAGTAGAAGCCCCAATTAAAGTTACAGCACCTAGCAAAGTTGCGAGGGTAAATTTGTTCATGCGAGTTTCCTCTGTCATTTGTAACAATGTGTGTTATGACACTAGAGTACAATATGATGGTTATTTATCGTTATTCAATGGCGAGTTATTACTCAATTGTAATTTTACTCCATTTTTCATACATAATCATAGCGCTTGAAAAATCACTGTTTTCTTCAGCTTGATCGCTTGCTGCTTGGATTAAATTTTGCGTCAAAGAGAGCACAGGTGCTGAAAGTTTTGCTTGGCGCACAAGATCAACAGCAATTCCCGTATCTTTTGCAAGTAATGGAAGTGCAAAGGTTAATGGGAAGCTACGATTCAGTACGCGCTGCGGTAAAACTGTTTCAGTCACATTACTTTTACCGCTCGACGCATTAATACAATCGAGTGCTTCATGTAAGTCCACGCCATGCGCTTTTAAGGTGGTGAATCCTTCAGCAACTGCACAAAGATTTACAGCCATTAACATGTTGTTTACAGCTTTAACGGCAAAACCCGCACCCGGTTCACCCACATGTTTAATCAGTTTGCCAAATGTTTGGATTGCAGGTAATGCACGTTCAAAGGCTGCTTTGTCACCACCAATCATGACGGTTAATGTTCCCGTTTCAGCGCCAATGGTTTGTCCACTCACAGGGGCATCTAAGAATGCAACATTTTGCTGCTTTAAGGCAGCAGCGAGTTTTTTTGCAGATTCTGGCACACCGCTGGTACAGTCGACCCAAATCGAGCCTGATTTCAGCGTCACACTCGCAATTAAATTTTCAACATCTTGGCTAATGGGTAGGCATGAAAAAATAATGTCCGCTTGTATTGCTTGCTCTAATGCAACCGCTTGCGTACCAAATTCAGCAGCATGTTGCTCTGCCTTGGTAAAGTTTCGATTCCAGACATAAACCGTGTCGAACTTTTTTGGTAGGTGCGCTGCCATACGGTAACCCATTGCGCCCAATCCGATAAATGCAACTGACTGAATCATCTTTACCCTCTAAATTTTTATTTCAATAAACTGGATCTTTGTGTAAGCCACTGGGTCAAAGTTGGCCAAAATTGATTGGCACTTTTTTGACTCGACATTAGGCCGAGGTGACCACCGGGAATGAGAGTAAACGTGACATCTTGACTACTTGTCAATTCGCCTAAAGGACTTGCTGCATCAGCAGTAACGATTTGATCGGTAGAACCCGCGCCAATCAACAAAGAGCAGTGGATATTTTTTAATTTAATAACTTTATCTTTCAATTGAATAATGCCGTTTTTAAGTGGATTTTGTAGCCAAACATTGAACACCATGTCTTGGTTAATCCCACCCGGATAGTCAATCATGTGATTGAGAAAATCGCCCATGGTTGCATGTTCATACAGGTCATGTAGATTGTCTAAGTTAGATAAAAATTGTTTTTGGCTTTTGAACCAACCCATTGGATCAACGATTTTAAATCCAATCGCATTGAGTACGCCCGGTGTATGGATAAAATGTTTAGGAATTTTCCCAGTGTAGACCGTATCTTGTAAATTCTTACTACGTGAAAGCAAGCGATTGGTTTTTTGAAATAGCTTTCCGATACGACCTGAGGCATAGCTATCAATCGGCGCGCCCATCACCATTAGATTTTTAACATGTTCAGGTTGATGTAATGCTGTATACAGCGTGACAAAGACTCCAGCCATACTCCAACCGTGTAGCGAGATGTATCGACTATCTGCATGCTCACAAATTTGATCAATACAATGTGGAATCACATCATCAATAAACGATAGAAAATTTAAGAAACGATCTTGATAGTTTAATTTTCCCCATTCCAGCAAATAGACATCAAAGCCACTGTGTTGAAAATGTTTCACCAATGAGCGATATGGATACAAATCATAAATCGCCATATTGATGGCCAGTGGAGCAACAAACACTAAGGGTTCTTTGTATTTACGATCAGGCGAAGCGTAATACCGAACTTTTGCATGTTTATATTCAGTAATTACTTCATAGGGTGTCGATTGAGAAAGGACCAGCGATTTTGCATTAAACACACGTTTAGACAGGTGTTTAATTTTCTTTTGCTGCGCCAGAAATTTCTGTTTGAAAGGGTGCATAACTGTCAATTGCCTAAGTCCTTGTAGGATTGGTCGAAGTCTAAGCGATAATTTCGTATTTTACCTTGACCTTAAATAGCTTAGACGCTCAAAATATTGGCAATTCTTCACAAAGGCAGTTCTTCGCGACTGAGTAATACAGATGAGCCAACAAGACGACATCGAATACCAATTAGAGACTTTAGCGATTCGTACAGGTCATACTCGTACTTTTGAGGGTGAACATAGTGAGCCAATTTTCCTGACTTCATCATTTGTTTGTGAAAGTGCAGCAGATGCCGCAGCAAAATTTTCAGGTCAAATTGAAGGCAATACCTATTCACGTTATACCAATCCAACTGTACAAGCTTTCGAAAAACGTTTAGCTGTTTTGGATGGTGCTGAAGCCGCTGTTGCGACAAGTTCAGGTATGGCGGGCGTACACGCGATCACTTTGGCATATTTGAAAGCTGGTGATCATGTGGTGTGTTCACGTGCTGTCTTTGGTTCGATCATTTCTCTATTTGAAAAATATGTCATCAAATTTGGTGTTGACGTTACTTTTGTTGATTTGGAAGATTTAGATGCTTGGAAACAAGCGATTCGCCCAACTACACGCCTATTGTTCATTGAAACACCGTCAAACCCATTGGCTCAAGTAGGGGATTTACAAGCCATTGCTGATATTGCACATGCGCATGGGGCATTATTTGCAGTCGATAATACTTTCTGTACACCGGTGTTACAGCAACCGATTAAATTCGGTGCGGACCTCGTGATCTATTCATCAACAAAATATATTGATGGTCAAGGTCGCGCGCTCGGTGGTGCAGTTGTAGGTAGTGCAAAATTGATGGAAGAGATTACAGGTGTTATTCGTACACTGGGTAACTCGATGAGTCCATTCAATGCATGGATCTTCCTGAAAGGCCTAGAAACTTTAAGCTTACGTATGAAAGCCCACTGTGCAAGTGCTCAAACTTTAGCTGAATGGTTAGATGCGCACCCGAAAGTTGAAAAAGTGTACTATGCGGGACTTCCAAATCACGAAGGTCATGAGTTGGCGAAAAAGCAACAAAAAGGCTTTGGCGGAGTTGTATCGTTTGTTGTGAAAGGCGAACGTGAAGGCGCTTGGACAGTGATTGATAATACTAAGTTCCTTTCTATTACAAGTAACTTGGGTGATGTAAAGTCAACAATTACCCATCCTGCAACGACTTCTCATGGCAGAATGTCAGCAGAAGCGAAAAAAGCAGCAGGGATTAGCGAAGGTTTAATTCGTGTATCTGTTGGTTTAGAAGATATTAATGATATTATTCGCGATCTTTCACGGGGTTTAGATCTTATCTAAAGTGAATTCATCAGTTTTGTTCGGAGATTTTTATGAACATTAATATGCTCATGCAGCAAGCTCAACGCATGCAAAAAGAAGTTGAGAGCAACATTAAAAAAGCCAAGGAAGAGCTTGCACAAGTTGAAGTTCACGCTGAAGCAGGTGGTGGTCTGGTTAAAGTTACTATGACTGCGCGTCATGTGGTGAAACGTATTGAAATCAATCCTGAACTACTTCAAGATGATACAGATATGATTGAAGACTTAATTGCAGCGGCAATGAATGATGCTTCACGTCAAGCTGAAGTGATTTCAGAAGAAAAACTGAAATCTGCAAACTCGGGTATGGGGCTTCCACCAGGCCTTTCAGGTTTATTCTAAGGAATACGTTAAATGTTTAGTGATCGTTTTGATCAACTTGTACAGGCATTGCGTATTTTACCAAGCGTTGGGCCAAAGTCGGCTCAACGTATGGCACTGCACTTAATCATGAAAAACAGGGAAGGCGCTGTCGGTCTGGCACATGCCTTGACTGAAGCAACCAACTATATTCATGAATGTTCCATTTGCCATTCATTGACTGAAGATGAAGTATGCAACATTTGCGTCTCTTCAGAGCGTGATGATCAACTGCTTTGTGTGGTTGAATCTCCTGCAGATGTCATGGCAATCGAGCAAAGTGGCAGTTTTAGAGGGAAATATCACGTATTGGGTGGACATTTGTCACCACTCGATGGTATTGGCCCCGACGAAATTGGTATTCCTTATTTAATTCAACGACTAAGTGATGGTAAAGTGCAGGAAGTGATCTTGGCGACCAATGCAACGGTAGAAGGTCAAGCGACAGCACATTATTTGGTTGAAGCGACCAAGCATTTACCAATACAAATGACCCGTATTGCACAGGGTGTACCACAGGGTGGTGAGCTTGAATATGTGGATAGTCATACTTTAAGTCAGGCCGTGCATAACCGAATGCGAATGAAGTAACTATAGAGCGAAACTCGTTTCGCTTTGTATAAAATTCACCTAATTATTTATACTTAATAACGATTAAAGTTTTTGTTTACAATGAATAAAAAAGCCAATTAAAGGAAATAAGTCACTAAAATAACGTTTTTCCTTATAGATAAATAATATATATCAGTTAATATAAGCTCATAGAGCATCTAAAATTAGACTCAGCAACTTATGTATCAATTCATTCAAAATCAGCCAGATTTAAATTCTGTTTTAAATCTTATGGACCAAAGCTCGATTTACGGACTCGACACCGAGTTTATAAAAGTAGATACCCTGTGGCCCAAACTTGGACTTTTCCAAATTAATGTACAAAATCAGGTGTATTTACTTGATGGTACAACCCTCGATTTAAGCCAATTCTGGCAAAAATTATTTGCGGCTCAGCAAAACATTTTTCATGCTTGTAGTGAAGATATCGACCTGATTTATCACTATGCACAGCATAAGTCTTTAGAAAATGTATTTGATACCCAAGTTGGGATGTCATTTTTAGGGCATGGCTTACAAGTCAGCTATCAAAATGCCTTAAAAACTATGCTCGATGTAGATATAGATAAAGATCAGACACGTTCAGATTGGTTGGCTCGTCCACTCAGTGCCGAGCAATTGAACTATGCAGCGAATGATGTACATTATTTAATGAATTTAAGCCAAACGATTCAGAATGAATTGGCTGCGAAAAGTTTATTAAATTGTGTGCTTGAGGACTGCAAAAATTTAACTTATGAAATTGGCACTGAAACGCCGATCCATATGCTGTATCACGATATTGGTAATTATCGACATTCACGTCGACAGCTCATGCAAATTCAGCAATTGGCCGTTTGGCGTGAGCAAATGGTGAAAGCCTTAAATCAGCCACGTAGCTTTATTCTTAAAAACTCAACCATCATTGATATGGTTGAAAAAAATCCAAAAAATAATTTTCAATTGAGTGCGGTGAAAGACATTCGTCCGAACATTGTGCGTGAGCATGGTAAAATTATTTTAGATTTGTTGAAGTTTTTACCTGAACAAGCTGAATGGCCGCTGCGTATGGCACGTCCAATTCGTCATTCGTCTCAGGATATTGGTTCGCGCGTCGATACCGTTATTCAGCGTGCAGTACAAGAAACCTCTGTGCCTAAAGAAGTTTTAATGCGCAAAAAATGGTTAAATGCTTTGTATCAACATGTGGTTTTTCATAATGATGAACAGGATTTACCGAGCTACCTATTGGGTTGGCGCTATGAATTACTGACGAAGCCTTTAATTGAAGTGCTGCATGCCGATGAAAGCTATCTTTCTGGTCAAATGAAAGTGATGGAATAAGTTCTGATTGATTAAAGAAATATCACTTATACAAATTCACGACTGATGCGTTAATAAACACTAATGTATCAGTCTTTTTTTTGATGTATCCTTTGCCTTGCGTTTAATGAGTATTGATTCAATTATGTACTGTTCTATCTACAAATCGAGCAAAAAAGATGAAATGTATCTTTATATTGCTCGTCCTGAAGTTAATGAAAACGAAACTGAAGCGACAGATCCGCTTGCAGTAATGCCTGATGCTTTACGTACAGCATTTGGTCGTGCCACATTTGTCATGGATCTAGAACTCAGTGAATCACGCAAACTTGCACGTGTGAACGTATTACACGTCATAGATTCTATTGAAACAAAAGGGTTCTTTATTCAAATGCCTCCAGAAGGTTTAATTGACCCAAATGCAGTTGAGCCAGAAGGCTTGCGCGGCGCTTAAGTTAATTCAGGAGTTGTGAAAATGAATGGTGTAGTATCGGTATTGGACTCAATTCCTGAAAGCAGTATTGCAATTACGGTTTACCTAGGTGGGGCTGTAATTGCTTTGTTGTGTTGGTATGGGCTGATGAAGCGCTTACCCAAAACGATCGGTGCCATTGGTTGGCTTATCGTATTTGCTATTTTATTAACACCAACCGTTTCTGAAGGTTCAAATGCAGCAATCGCACCTGCGATTTTTGGTTTGATTTTTGGTGTATTAACAAAAGATCAGTCATTGGTTTGGTTGAATCTATCGTTGATTCTCTTTGTGGTGGGTATTGGTTTAGTCCTCGGTTATTTTTGGACAAAATACAATGCAGCGAAACCACAGCACGTTGTAAACAAGAAAATTTCACCGCTTTAAATAAAAAAATAAGGTTATGTCATGTCTGTTGAAACTCAACAATTTACTGGTACAGATCAATATATTGCGACCGATAGTTTAAAACTTGCAGTAAAAGCTGCACGTTCATTGCAAAAGCCACTTTTGGTTAAAGGTGAGCCGGGGACAGGTAAGACACTTTTAGCCGAACAAGTGGCTGAAAGCTTAGGGCTTAAGCTCATTACGTGGCATATCAAATCAACGACCAAGGCTCAGCAAGGTTTGTACGAGTACGACGCCGTATCTCGTCTGCGTGATAGTCAGTTGGGCGATGACCGTGTTTATGACATCAAAAACTATATTAAGCCGGGTAAGCTTTGGGAAGCATTCACTAGTGAAGAACGTTGTGTACTTCTAATTGACGAGATTGATAAAGCAGATATCGAATTCCCTAATGATTTGCTGCATGAACTCGATAAAATGTCCTTCTTTGTGTATGAGACAGGGGAAACGATTACGGCAACACAACGTCCAATCGTGATCATTACTTCAAATAATGAAAAAGAACTTCCAGATGCCTTCTTGCGTCGCTGTTTCTTTCATTATATTGAATTCCCTGACGAAGCAACCATGCGTGAAATCATCGATGTACATTTTGAAAATATTTCAAATACCTTGGTCTCTGAAGCACTACAAATCTTCTTTAAATTACGTCAAATTCCGGGTTTAAAGAAACCGCCTTCAACCTCTGAGTTGATTGATTGGTTGAGTTTGCTGATGGCTGATGATATGCCAGAAGATATTTTACGAAATACGGATAAATCGAAATCAATTCCACCACTTTATGGTGCCTTGATTAAGAACGAACAAGATGTGCAATTGCTTGAACGTTTAGCATTTATGTCACGTCGTTAATTGATATCAATTCTTTAAAAGATTTAAAAGCCGGTTATCCGGCTTTTATTTTGAGTATTAAAAAATATAAAGGTGAATTATGCAGATAAGCCCATACGTATCTCGTGTACATATAGCTGTATCTAAGAGATTAAAGCCGACCGTTCTCTTGTTGGCTGCGTGCTTGTATTTTTCTAATTTTAGCTATGCAATGGATGATGCTCAGTTTGAACAGCAGCATCAACAGCTACTCCAAGATGCGTATTGGGCGCAAGTTGCAGAACATCAACTTAAAGAAAAACTCCTCGATCAATCAGATCATCTCGCAGCTCAAACGGCCATTCAGCAAAAGGCTTGTGCTGCAACTGTACTTGAGTTGAAATACTATGATTTTGTGATCTTGAACCTAAGCGATTTTAACCGCTATAGAAACCATCAAGGTTTTCATAAAATCGTATCTATTGAACAGTTGCAGCAAGATCGCCTCAATGTTCAGCACAAATATGAAACTCTTAAACAATCGCTTAACAATAGAAATACGATTTGCGAATAAATCATGCTGTATGTGTTTCTTTGGGTAGTAGGGCAACGTATATGAACACGCAGTAAAAGCTTTTGGCTTTACTTGTAGGGATCAATTTTTCATAATGGTGGATGTAAGGCAAGACTCAGTTGCAGATGAAATAACAAGATCACATGCATTCACACTGGATTTGACCTCCTGATATTTAATTTTTATTGGATTTTATTCGCCTATGTTTGTGCGATTGTTTTATACCCTTCGAAAATACGGTGTTCCTGTTTCAACTCGTGAATTGATTGACTTGAACCAAGCAGTGGCAGCAGGGCTAGTCTTTGCAGATCAAAATGAATTTTATCAGCTTGCAAAAACCGTCATGGTCAAAGATGAGCGTTACTTTGATAAGTTCGACCGTGCAATGAAGGACTATTTTGACGGTATATCGACCTTTGATTTAGACGAGCTATTAAATCAGGTGCATAAACTGCCAAAGGATTGGTTTGATCTTGAACTCATCGAAAAGCATCTAACACCAGAACAACGAGAAGAATTAAAAAAAGCTGGTTCATTAGAAGAACTGATGAAAATGCTTGAAGAGCGTTTGCGTGAGCAGCATAAAAAGCATCAGGGTGGTAATCGAATGATCGGTACGGGTGGTACTTCGCCATTTGGTGCCTATGGAGACCATCCTGAAGGTGTGCGTATTGGTGGGCCTGGGCGTAAACGATCTGCGGTGAAAGTTTGGGAACAACGTCAATACCGAAACCTAGATGATGAGCAGATTCTCGGCAGTCGTCAGATGCAGATGGCTTTGCGTCGTTTGCGTAAATTTGCCCGCCAAGGTGCAGCAGAAGAGCTAGATATCGACGGAACCATTCGTGAAACTGCCAAACAGGGTATTTTGGATGTGCAGTTGGTTCCTGAACGACGTAACCGCATTAAAGTATTGATGTTGTTTGATGTTGGGGGCTCAATGGATTCACATATTACCCAATGTGAGAAGCTCTTTACCGCGGCTAAAACTGAATTTAAAACTTTAGAGTATTTCTATTTTCATAACTGCTTATATGACTATGTATGGAAAGACAATATTCGCCGTTCAAATACGCGTATGAATACATGGGATCTATTCAATACATATGGGCGAGATTACCGTGTCATCGTGGTCGGTGATGCGAGTATGGCACCGTATGAATTAAACTCTGTAGGTGGTTCTGTGGAGTATATGAATGATGAAGCGGGTCAGGTGTGGTTACAGCGCTTACGCAATCACTTTGATAAAACAGCATGGTTAAACCCTGAAGAAGAAAGTTATTGGCATTACACCCAAACCATAGCTGCGATTAAACAAATCTTTGAAGATCATATGTTCCCGATGACTCTAAAAGGAGTGGAAGATATGACGAAATATTTAGCGCGCTAGCTTTAAAACGATACTTTTCTTATCAATGATGTTTATATTACTTACTCCAATTTTGCATTTTTTCTTATTTTCAAAATTGGATAGTATTTAAAAGTCTTTGTTCTGCATACAACATGAAGGAAATATGATGGATCATCAAATTAATGGTATCGCATTACCTAATGAAGAAGGTTTCTTCGGTAAATACGGTGGGCAGTTCATTCCACCAGATTTAAAACAGGCAATGGATGACATTAATGTTGCTTATGAGCAAATTCGTCATACAGAAGAATTTCAAAATGAATTGAAAGAGTTGTTTGCACATTATGTTGGACGTCCAAGCCCATTGTTTTATGCGAAGCGCTTGTCTGACAAATTAGGTGGGGCACAAATCTACCTCAAGCGTGAAGACCTTAACCATACTGGCGCGCATAAAATTAACCACTGCCTTGGCGAAGCATTATTAGCAAAATATATGGGTAAAACCAAAGTGATCGCAGAAACTGGTGCAGGTCAGCATGGTGTGGCATTAGCAACGGCTTGTGCCTTGGTGGGTATTCCATGTGAAATTCACATGGGGCAAGTGGATATTGAAAAAGAACATCCAAACGTGGTGAAAATGAAGATTTTAGGTGCCAACCTAATCTCTGTTACTCGTGGTACAGCTACGCTTAAAGATGCAGTAGATAGCGCTTTTGAAGAATACTTAAAAGATCCAACCAATTTTATTTATGCGATTGGTTCAGTGGTTGGCCCACATCCATTCCCGAAAATGGTCCGTGACTTCCAGTCCATTATTGGTGATGAAATTAAAGTTCAAGCCAACGAGCGTTTTGGTGCAAATCCTGACTATGTCGTTGCATGCGTGGGTGGTGGATCCAATGCCGTTGGTGCATTTACAGCATTCCTCAATGACACCGATGTTAAACTTGTGGGTGTAGAGCCGGCTGGTCATGGCTTAGATACCAATATGCACTCTGCGACGTTGACATTGGGTAAGCCAAGTCAAATTCATGGCATGGCATGTTATGTCCTTGAAGATGAACAGGGTGAACCATTACCAGTGCATTCAATTGCATCAGGTTTGGACTATCCAGGAGTGGGGCCACAACATAGTTTGTTAAAAGACCTAGGCCGTGTTGAATATACAACAGCGACAGACCAAGAATGTTTAGATGCCTTCATGACGCTCTCACGTGTGGAAGGTATTGTTCCTGCACTAGAAAGTTCACATGCGGTTGCTTGGGCAATTCGTGAAGCGCCAAAACTTGCCAAAGATGTGAAGATTGTCGTTAACGTTTCAGGCCGTGGCGATAAAGACTCAGACTATGTGGCTGAAAAATTAGGTTTAAATTAATTACTGCCATTAAAAAAGACTAAGTTGCTCATCATCTGTTGATGACGCAAAAATCTTTTGCAGTTGTATAGCCCGATCTATATTCGAAGTATCCCAGTTTTTAACTGGGATATTTTTTTTGACGTAATTTTTATAAAAAATATGGTCAAAGCTTGATGAAATTGAAATTAACTCAGGATGTAGTGCATAAATAATTGCCTTTGCATCTAAAATTTCTGTGATAGAAGATGCAATCTCTAAATTGATCGTACGTCGGTGGTATTGCAGCAGCTCATCGTCTTTCATCGATAACATTAAGCGTTCTAATTCTAAAATGATGGCATCTAGTTGGTCTAATTTATCTAAAGCGGATTCAAACATAAGAAAGGAATTTGAGAAAAGTAATTAATTTGTAATGTGTATGTCATTACAAAATGTGAGTTATATAAATTATTGATATTTGGAACTCCCCCTTAAAGCTTATCAAGGGGGATTTTTGAGTTTAGCCAGAAATATATTGTTGAAGTTGTTCGATCAGTTTGCGTTGATCATCCATTGCTGCTTTTACAAGGTCGCCGATGGAGATTAAGCCAGTTAATTTCTGTTCCTCAACGACAGGTAAATGACGTAAATGGCGATCTGTCATAAGTTCTAAACATTCTTCGACAGTCGCTGCACTTGTCACGGTGATGACACTACCCGTCATAATTTCGCTGACAGAGGTATCGAAAGATGTTCTTTCCATCAGGGCGATTTTACGTGTGTAATCACGCTCAGACAAAATCCCAACAACTGTGCCTTCATGGGTCACAACGAGGGCACCAATGCCTTTTTGTGCCATCAGGGAAATGGCTTCGAGTACAGTCGCATCTGGGGTGATGGTGTAAATTTCTTGATAAGCTTTGTCTTTAAGTACTTGGGCAACTGTAGTCATATTTTCATTCCTTTATAGTAGTTTTTGTTTAATTTAAATTAGCGCGAAATTTGAAAAAAGCAAATACTTTTCAGTGCATGCAGAGGTCAAACATGCACTGAGGGTTTTATGCCATTTGAATCTTATTTTGGTTAAAAAAGAATAAACGCATTTGCGAGGTTGTGAGCTTGAGACGGATGTGGCTAGAGCTATGCAACGCAGGGATAACTTTAAGACGTGTTAATGTCGGTAATAGCGATGCCTCAAAATCTTGTGGTGTAATGCGTCGTGGAGTGTAGTTGGGCCAATGCTTTTTGGCATATTTATGCGCTTGAATGCCATTTAGCCAAAACGGGAAGATAATATGATCTTGATCGCTGGTCATTGCCCAACCTTGTTGGTGGTAGAGACCCCAAAGGACTCCACAGTACATCATGGTTTTTAAAATACTAATTTTATAAAATAAATCTTTTGGAATAGGTTTATATTGCTTTAATTTAGACATCATATGCAGCGTGTTGTTGATGTTGCTCCTATTGTAGAAAATTCTTATGAAAAAGCTGTGTAAGCTTTGAACTTGATTGTAAGAATTTATGTAGTTAAAAGTTGAAGGGTGTAAAAAACGCCACCTTAGTGACGTTTTGTTATGCTTGCAAAGTGGCCATGTTCTGCCAATATTGCGCTTTGAGTGAGTCACGTTCTACGCGGAAGCCTTGATAATAAAGTTCAGCCAAAAATAACGCTGCTTTACCATGTCCAGCACGAGCTGCATCTTCCAATTCATGAACTGCATCGCTGAAGTTCATTTGAGATTGAATTGTGTTTACTGCATTTGCGTATACATGTTCGAGTTCATGTTGAGAGAATTGTTGAATCATATTTAACTCCTTATTCTAATTATGATCATTAAGGGCCCATTCTTTAGCCCTATTAACTAATTTAACTAAGTATTATTAAACTAATATTACAATTATCTTGAATTGTCAACTATTCACGTAAATATTTCTAATTTGCTATAGTTTACATGATTAAACAATGGACAATTGTTTTCGTGAGTAAAATACTATCACAAGAAGTTGTAGATAATAAGGAGAAGTAAAATGACAAGAGTTTTAGACGGTTTAACTTTAGATTATCCTCCGACATTAGCGCAAATTGTGGAGTTGGCACATCTACATCGTCGCAATCTTGATGAAGCAATTTTTCATCAAGAAATTCATTTAGGGGATTTTGGTTTGGCACAGCGCAAACGTGTATATGATTTCACACGGGATTTAGATAAGGCACAGCGTTTAGAATTTTACAATGCATATAATGGCGAATTACTCAAAATCGCCGATGATGATGATTTACATCCAGCGCATGCAGAAGGTGGAATGAGTATTTTTGCAGTATTTATCGTTTTGGCGATTATTGCATTGATTCTTTATTTTGCGGTGATACGTACCATTATTCATTAAATTGTTTAGCTAACTCACAGACTGAAACGGTGGACTGATGCAGTTTTAAGCGCTGTGACTTGAACTTCTTGAACGTCAGCCATACACTACTTTGAACCTGAGGTAGTGTATGACTATTGATTTAGAAAAAATTATTCAATTCAAATCTAAAATACAGCTAGAGCAAATTTATAATATCTTTGTTTCAGTCATGATCGTGGTGATTTTGGTATTGGCTGTAATTGCCTTATATCGTCCTATTTCTGTACAGCAATACCAAAACGTGTCACGACTTGCGTTGCAGCAAAGTTATCCTGAAACACAGGAAATGGCGATGCTGCTGAGACAGCAAGATCGCATTCGTGTGGGTGCTTATCTTAAATTGATGCATGCTTATCAGATGGAGTCTGTGCGGGCACATCAACTTCCGGCTTTGGCAGAGGAACAGCTTTAGTTGCAGGGATTATCTTGGTTGGAGCTGCATGTACATTCTTCTCCAATATCTGCTGTACTTCATTTTTATCTAAGGTTTTGCTCACCACAATCACAGTCATATTTTCAGGGTTCATGTAAGTACGAACCGCATTTTGTACATCAGCTACAGTTATTTTTTCCAATAATTTTGGGTACTGGGTCAAATAATCTGGATCTTGATGATAAAAGCCCAATAGACCAAGCTGTGCATTGATCGTTGCATTACTGCTGTAATTATTTGGAAAAGCACGCAGCATGCCTGCTTTGGTTTCTTCCATTTGTTTTTGATCAATAGGCATTTTGACAAAATCATTTAAAGCCTTATGCGCAACTCGAATACTATCTATCAGCTGATCTTGACGTGTTCCATAGCTAAAGCTAAAAATACCGGGTGCTTGGCTAAAGCTAAATGCACTATAGGCACCATAAGTATAGCCACGTTTAACGCGAAGCTCTTGCATGAGGATCGAGTTAAAACCTCCACCACCAAACATTCGATTGGCTACTTCTAGGGCTAATCGATCTTTGTTATCACGTGTCGTTCCTAAATGTCCAAACATGATGTTGGCTTGGGTGGAATTGTAGGGAAGATGGATGATATCAAAGCCTTTTTTTTCTTCTGGTTGTGCAAGTGCCTTAGCTTTTTCACCTTGGTTTAAGTTTCCGGAAATACGTTCTGCAAGGTTTTGTGCTTCTTTTTTGCTGAGTTTGCCTGTAATGGCAATATTCATGTTTTGAGCAACTAAAAATTGATTACGAAACTTCTTTAAAATGTCAGGGGTGATTTTTTTGATACTGCCATTGGTTCCAGTAATCGGTTCTGCATATGGGTGTGTGCCGTATACAGCCCGATAGAAACGAATATTCATTAAGCGACTTGGGCTTTCTTGGAGTTGTTTCTGACCAGCTTGGTTATTGCTGAGTGCTAAGTTGAGACTGGAGTTTTTAAAAGTCGCATTTTTAATCACATCCATCATCATACTTAAAGCAGGTTCTAATTTTTTAGGGTCTGACAATACGCGTAGCCGAACGACAAACATATCTCGATGTGCTTGTACGCTAAATTGAGCACCTATTTGGTCAAAAACCGAGGCAATTTGCGTTGCATTGTATTTTTCTGTGCCTTCATCGATTAAACGTGCAGCCATGTTGGCAACACCATACAAGCCTTTTCCGACTTCTTCATCACGAGCAGAACCTGCATTAAAGGTCAGTTGAATATCCACCATAGGTAGATCTTGTGATTCAACAAACAGGCTATTTACGCCATTTCGGTTTTTCAGCACTTGAACAAGCGGAGCACGGTAGTCTTTATCAATCTGTAAATTCTTTAAACTTTGTAGCATGGGGATAGATTGTAATTGGCTCGGATTATCGTTGAGGTCGGGAACATTTTCCGTATAAGTTTCTGCATGGAGAAGTGAGCCAAACGCAGTGAGTAAGCTTAGAGATAAAATTTTCGTAATAGTCATCACTAATCCTTACAAGATGCTTTCTGTGTTTTGGGTTGAGTTAGTCTGTTGCTCTGGAGTAACAACTTCCGTTTGAGCTGGTTTTGTAGTTTGATCTGCTTTATTTGAGGTTGTTGGAACCTCCGTCTGTTCTGGAAGCAGATACATGGTGCTTAAATTTTCTTTGACAAAATACGCATTTGCGACACGTTGAATATCTTGTGCGCTGACGTTTTCATATAGTTTTGGTAATTCGTCCATTAGCCTGAAACTGAGTCCATTGACTTCTAAGTTACCGATCGTCTTGGCTTGGCTGCTGATGTCATCTTGGTTATAGACTAAATTGGAGACAAAACGTGTGGTGATACGTTCAACTTCTGGTGTTTTGACTAATTCTGTTTTTAAAGTGTCGATTTCATCTTGTATCGCTTTTTGCGCTTGTTCCATTTTGACGCCATCGGTAGGGAGTGCTGAAATGGTAAACAAGCTGTCTCCACGATTGTATGGATCATAAGAAACACTTACAGCCGTAAGTAATTTTCTATCGCGTACCAGTTTGTCTTGTAGGCGAGATGAAATACCACTGTCTAAAATATTGCGAATAATATTGAGAGCATAAGCATCTTGTGGGTTTTTTGCGGTAGCTAGTGAGCGTACATTCCACGCCATATACAAATTGGGCACTTGTACGGGTAAATTTAGTTCCATATGACGATAGCCCACACGCTCGAATTCCATCACATCGTTACGATCAGGTGTTTTACGTGATGGAATATCACCAAAGTATTTTTGAACTTGACGTATTGCTGCTTCGGCATCGACATCACCGACAATCACCAAAATGGCGTTGTTTGGGGTATACCAATCTTTATACCACTGTTTTAAATCTGCTAATTTGATGTTTTGCAGATTTTTCATGTGTCCAATGACGGGTTGACGATAGTGACTGGTTGGATAAGAGATCCATTTGAAACGTTCATAAGCCAAAGAACGAGGGTTATCATCTGTACGCTGTCTGCGTTCTTCCATAACCACTTTAATTTCAGGCTCGAAATCTTGTTGTTGCAATCGTAAATTACTCATACGATCCGCTTCGAGCTCCAGCGCCATAGGGAAGTAGGCTTTAGGATACAACTGATAATAATTGGTGTAATTGGTAAAGGTTGCAGCGTTGATGCTGCCGCCATAGATACGGCTGAGACGTGTAAATTCATCATTAGGAACTTTGGTGGTTCCTTTAAACATCATATGTTCGAGCGCGTGGGAGATCCCTAATAGATTGCCCGACTCATCACTACTACCCACACGGTACCAAATATGGGTCATTACCATCGGCGCACGGTGGTCTTCACGGATAATGACCTTTAAACCATTTTTAAGGGTGGTTTCAAAGGTGCTACGTGTTAATTGGGTACGTGTGTCTGCATGTAGATTGGGTGCAGACCAAAGGCAACTGCTGATGACACAGATAGGAAGCGCAGAGCGAAATAAAGTTTTAAAAAAATAAGGAGAAAATCTGTTTTTATGGGACACAAAGGAATCCATTAAAATGCATTTTATAGCTATCTAGTTTTCCTAAAGTTAATTTTGATTGCAAGTTCAACATGTTGTTTTTTAGTGTGCTTCGCTCTGACGGGCGTGTATCGACTCAATTTAAGATAACTTATGATAGAATCGGTTTTTTTAACGCAGTGCTTTTCAAGGATTCGGCATGCAACAGCAATCTCATGGGCAGAATAAATTTTTGATTGATGCTGATATCGGTGATGACGATGTCACGCTACCGAGTTTACCTGCGGTAAATGTGCCGATTATCGAGACACCGAAAGTACAGCAAGAAGTTGCTGCACCATTACAAGAAACAGAGTCAGAAACTGAAGACTCGAAGGCGAAAGGCGGCTTCTTTAGTCGAATGAAAGAAGGTCTAGCAAAGTCACGTAAGAACTTGGCAGACGGCATGGTGAATATCCTGATCGGTGGAAAGGAAATTGACGATGAGCTTTTAGAGGAAGTTGAAGAGCAACTTTTGGTTGCTGATATTGGTGTCGATGCAACCAAAACGATTATTGCGAACTTAACTGAACGTACTGAACGTGGCGATTTAATCTATTCACATTCTTTATATAAAGCGCTTCAAGAAGAACTTGTGACATTACTTGCACCACGTGTTAAACCGCTACATATCGACAGCAATAAAAATCCGTATGTGATTTTGGTTGTTGGTGTGAATGGTGTGGGTAAAACCACCACAATTGGTAAATTGGCGAAACGACTACAAGGTGAAGGTAAAAAAGTAATGTTGGCTGCTGGTGATACATTCCGTGCAGCAGCGACAGAACAATTACAAATTTGGGGCGAACGCAATAATATTGCCGTTGTGGCGCAAGGTCATGGTGCAGATTCTGCTTCTGTTATTTTTGATGCATTTGAAAGTGCTCGTGCAAAAGGCGTAGATGTGCTGATTGCAGACACTGCAGGTCGTTTACATAACAAAGGACACCTCATGCAAGAGTTGTCTAAAGTAAAACGTGTAATGCAAAAAATTGACGCTACAGCTCCGCATGAAGTGATGTTGGTGGTAGATGCAGGCACAGGTCAAAATGCCATTAACCAAGTTGAAATGTTTGACGAGGCAGTAGGGCTTACAGGTCTAACTATTACTAAACTGGATGGTACAGCCAAAGGTGGTGTGTTATTCAATATTGCAAGCCGTACCCATGTGCCAATTCGTTTTATTGGTGTAGGTGAGAAAATTGATGACTTGCGTCCATTCTCAGCAAAATCATTTGTCGCAGCATTATTTGAAACTGATAAATAAAATGCGTTAAATGTCACATAAACTCCGCAAAATGCGGAGTTTTTTGTTTTAGAGTTTATTGATTGATTTAAAAAGCAACATGTGAATAAATCATAATCAAAATTCAGCCTAATAAACCCTTAGAATAAGTAAGGAATTGTTGTTTATATATAAAAATTGCTTTGGGGTGTTTAGGGTGGCGTTACTCGATAAAATTGGTCATGTATTGACTGCGGATATCACTAAAGATTTTAAATTAAAAAAGAAAAATACTGACCAAGAAGTAGAAGCGTCATTTGTCGACCAACTAAAGAAACGTCGCAGTATTTACGAGCTTGGAAAGAAGGTACATTATAGTCAGGCTTATTTGGCGGAACTGATTCAAGAGTCTGTAAGAAGTTGTCCATCTGCATATAATTCGCAAAGCACACGTATTGTGGTTTTATTTGGCGAATCTCATCAAAAATTTTGGGACATAGTAAAAGACGTACAACGCAAGAATGTTGCGAGTTATATTTTTGAGGGCGTGGCGCTCAAAATAGATCAATGTGCAGCTGGCCTAGGAACTGTGCTTTTCTATGAAGATCAAGCCGTGATTCAACAATTACAAAAGAAAGTGCCATTAAGTGCAGAAGATTTTCCAGTGTGGTCGGAGCAAACGTCTGGCATGGCCCAATTCGCAGTATGGACTTCGATCGCAGATGCAGGTCTAGGCGCATGTTTACAGCACTATAATCCACACATTGATTATGCTGTTGCCGAACACTTTGATATTTCAAAACAATGGCTGCTACGTGCGCAGTTGGTCTTTGGTTCAATTGAAGGCCAAGCGCCTGAACATTTAGAACCAGAAGATCAAGATCAGTTTAGAATTTATGAGTAATTTTTATGTGCTGTAAGTTGCTTTGATCTCTGCTTTTAGAGCAGTAAACTAAAATCTGTATGTAAATGAGTTGTGGGTATTTAGATGCTTACAACTGATTGTTCTGGAAATAAGACACAATGTTGTAAATATAGTCATGCAACGGTTAAAAACTTCACCTATTATAAATCTCAACTTAGTCAGCTAATTGAAAATAAAAAGAGGTCTTGTAATGTCATTCTTGAATCAAATCGAACAACGTCGCACAATCTATTCTATTGGTAATAACGTTACTTTATCGCAAGATGAAATTGAGCAAACTATTAAAGATGCTGTACGTTTAAGTCCTTCATCATTTAACTCTCAAACGTCTCGTGTCGTTATTCTGTTTGGTGATGCACATCAAAAATTCTGGAATATCGTACGTGAAACTTTACGTAAAATTGTACCTGCAGATGCATTTGAAGGAACTAATGGCAAGATTAATAGTTTTGCAGCAGGTTTTGGTACAGCATTATTTTATGAAGATCAGGCTGTAGTCAAAGCTCTCCAAGAACAATTTGCACTTTATGCAGATAATTTCCCAGTATGGTCTGAACATTCAACGGCGATTGCTCAATTTGCTACTTGGACTGCTTTGGCTGAAAAAAATATTGGTGCGTCATTACAACATTACAATCCAATTGTTGATGCTGAAACAGCTGCGGCATTTGATGTGCCAGATCAATGGAAACTACGTGCACAACTTGTTTTCGGTTCGATTGAAGCGCCTGCAGGTGAAAAAACCTTTATTGCAGATGAAGAACGATTCAAAACATTCAAGTAATGATGGTGTGTTGAATTAAAAAGGATGCATTAAGCATCCTTTTTTTATATGCAAAATTCTTGAATGAATATCAAAATAATGTCTTGAAACTAAATATACAGTGATTGTGAGATGTCATAAGATTGTCACATATGCATTGCATAGTGCAATCGAAACTAAATAATTGATAAAAGAGTGATAATGATGACTTTAAGATTAACTGTTGCTGCTGCAGCGCTGATGTTAAGTAGTGCAGGATTTGCAGCTGTAACTTTGACTGTTCCGGAAGAAATCAAAATAGTTGCAGTTAATGATCAAGAAGTTACAGGTGGTTTATTTCGATCTACCGAGAAATATAAGCTAGATGCAGGTGAAAACGTATTAACGGTACGTTATAGCGAATTTTTTCAACATGCTGATAATTCGCACGATATATTAAAGTCAGGTGTTGCCGCTATTCGTACTCCATCACTGATTGATGGTCAAGAGTATCGTTTGGGTCTAGTCAATGCACCAAAAGATTTTGATGCTGCGCAAAAATATAAAGACCAACCGATATTTGGTTTGTATGACAAATCTAATCAATTACTTGTGCAGCAAGCGGGGGCGAAGAAAGAACAAAAATTGATTTTCTCTAATGGTGTATTGGGTAATGCCGTAGATTTTACGAAGAAAGAAGCTGTGCCAGAAAATCAACCGGCACCTGTTTATGCACAATCCGTAACAGTAAAGCCAACGAACGTAGCCGTTCCTGTAGCTACTCCAAAAAATGTAACTATTAATGAAAATGGGGCAGATCAACAATTAATTCAGCTTTGGCAGAAGGCTAGTAAAGCTGAGCGACAAAAATTCATGAGTTGGTTGGCTGAGCAAGCAAACTAAAGTCACTTTTGTAATTTCATTAGTTTTCTTAAAATCCGTGTTATTTGAAAAGTCCGTTGAATTACGGGCTTTTTAGATTGAAGAATATAAAAAACACCAAGAATTATAAAATTCGTCTTTCATAAAGCAAAATATACGGATATATTGATCTTTAAATAAGCAATAAATTGCTTTTAGTTTAAAAAATACACATTCAAGCAAAATATTATAGAAATTTCTATGATAGGGGCTTGTGTTTGTTTTGAAACTCTATAGAATACGCTGCATACCAACGCAGATAGCGATAAACGTAAGGTTTTTAGTTGTTTGATGTTGTTTCTTATTTGCTGACGAAGCATTAAGAAGATCATTAAGAGATTATGAAGAACAACTTGTGTGGATTTTTACTGATTGATTGATCGAAATTATTTTCATTGATTGATGGTAGAAATTACTCGAAGTTTATTTGAGCAAATTTTTGTCAGTAATTGATGAGCCAAGATTGGTACACTATATGTACTATTGATTTTAAACTGAAGAGTTT
>NZ_VOZP01000009.1:0-24939 GCF_013419735.1 Acinetobacter sp. YH12064 | reverse complement strand
CAAAATATTACATGTCTTACACAGGAGTGAATTCCACTTCGACGGATTACAAACTGATCATCATTTATTACATGCTTTCTGTTTAAGCCAAGGCCACTACCGATTAGGCTAAAAGCTTCATTCTTCAAACGATCATGCTCGGGAGTAATGTCATGACTATTGAACCTCAAGCAACTTCTGCTGAAACCGAACTATCTACCAATACAACCCCTCAAACAACCACCAACGAGTCCCAAACAGGGAAGAATAGCTTTCTCTCACGTTTTTCTCCGACCGTCAAAGGTGCTGCGATCGGAGCTGTTGCAGGCAGTATATTGCCTGTTTTTGGTACGATTAGTGGTGCCATTATTGGTGGTATCGCAGGCAAAGTCTATGAAAAGAAATGTGCCAAACATTCATAGATTTTTCATCTATATCTGAGTGATACGCCGCTGTCACTCAGCCACTAAAAACTCTAGAGTAATAACTCTAATAGACTGTTTTATATAAATAAAATTTCATACCGTTTATCTTGCGTTGCCGAATCGATCATTTTTAATTGATTATTTTTTGATATTATTTTCACATAAATTCAAGTGATTGATTTTCTCCCTGACTCAATTTTTGAGTTACTAATGATTGATAGGAATACACAAATGAACGCAATCAAATATGCTATGGCTGTTGCTGTGATGGCGCTTTCTGCAACTGTTTCTGCACAAATCGTTTACGTACCAGATTTTCCAGTAAAAAAAGCTGTAACTGCTGAAACTGCCAATGCAGAGAGCCAAGCTCCAGCTGCTGATACAACTGAAGTTATAACAAACACAGAAAAAAAAGCTTAATTTTTAGCTGATTTTTCCATAAAAAAACCGATGGCTCCCACCATCGGTTTTTTATTTTATGTGCCTTTACTTTGGGCTTTATTCTTTACTTAACATTAAAAATGAACATCTAAAAGCGCTCGATCGCTGATGATGACTTCAAAAAAATTGATCAAACCATACCGCTATATCTTTTGCAAAACCTATCTTTAAGCTAATGATTTGGTATTATTTTTAAACAAAATGCGCATTAATTGTCATATTTAACGCTTAATTTGTAGAAGCTGACATTTATTTCCATGTTTTTTTTAATGAAATCTCTATAATCAAATGAACTAATCGACTTCTTTATTTTTAAATTTACATTGTCCTATGCAAGAACTTCAGGCACTGATACAAGGAAAAATTTCACCGCAGGTCATCGATATTGAACGCCTGATTGAATTGGCCAATACATATCGAAACCCGAACTCGGCTGAATATAAATTAGTGGAACTTGCAACCAATATTGTATTGGCTAAATATTTAGAAAAAGCACAAAAAGTCCTTTAGGAAGCGGACAAATGAATCTACAAGAGAAAGTACAATTAATAAAAGAAATCCATGTACTGACCCATCAACTTGAACATCGTGCTTTGAGTTTTTATGAAACTGCGCTTTCTAAACGTCGGATTCATGAAATTTTTGCCTTATGTGACGAACCGATTTTTCAAAAGCAAATATTAAGTTATCGCGCATTAACTGAACCACAGATGGCTGCCACTGAATTTGCCAAACAGACGCCATATTCATGGTTATTTCGTGGCTATTTTAACCATGACGCTGCACTCGAAAGTGCTTTATATCAATATCCTGAGATGGGTTGGGCCTTGCTGCATGACCATGAGTTAGGTTGGCAAGTATGGATGATTCCAGCCAAACAGCGTACGGCATTACTCAGTGAATGGGGCAATTTTAGCGAATGCTATGATTGGTTAATTGACCAACAACAGCTATATAAATGTTTAATCAGTGATACTGATCTACGTCTACATGCCGTACGCCTAAAAGAAGAAGTCAGCACAGCACCAAACACTGTTGCAGCAAGTGTGGATGCCCTACTGCCGATTGAAACGATAAATAATGACGTATCTGTCGATCCAGATCATCGCGATAAGCAAATTGATGAAGCGGATCTATTGCTCGATAACTCAAATACAAATAAACCGAAGCCTTCTGCACCTGATACCGCTCCTCTTGTTCTAATTGAGCAGCCAACACATGCGCCATCAGAGGAACATCTCAACTCGACAGCGGCAGTCGTTGAACTTCCTGAACAGATTCAAATCGCTCAATACACCGCTCGTGTTCAAACGTTGCAAAACATCGATGCGCAATTGGCCTTGTATGAATTGCAGTTTATAGATCAGCCTGAACTCACAACACAGCTTGATGTTCTATTGCATACGACAGATGGTACAGATTGGAAAAACCAGCCGCTGTATTTAGCAGAGCAAATCAATACCGAAGGTCGCTTCATCAAATATCTCTTGTTGTTTGGTGCGCAAACACAGATGGAAGCCATTCGACTCTCCCAACTGTTTTGCCAACAACATCAACATGAACTTGCCGCGATTAAAGTCATGACATGGGACAACCTAGAGCAACTTTGTGCTGCACCTGATCAGCTCTATCAGCAGTCTCAGCAGGCTGAAATGATTTGGTCGCAAAACGACTATTACCCCTTTATCCCGGCACAGTTAGTTAATACGCAAAAATTCATTCATTTTGATGAACCTGAACCGACGCTACATACCCCGCTGTTATTATTACAAGAACGTCAAAAATTACGTTTAATCCACGGTCAAAAACGCATGGCACTCTTGCGTACCGAACAAGCCCTTCCTTATTTGATCCTCCATCGACAGCAAGGTTTAAATTGGCAAAGCATCCAAAATGTGATCCAACAATTGCCTCAACCCATTGATGTGATTTCGCTTTATCAAGCACTTAAGCAAATGACCGAAGATTAATTGCATTTATTTTGTAGTTTGGCTTGCATTTATCCGATAAAAATAACAAAACTACAGATGCAGGATACTCAGATGATAATTAAATAGAGCCAAAACATATGCATAAAAAACAACAGTACTTTATTCGGACTTTGCTTTTTTCCGCATCAATGAGCTTGATGTATCAAGTTGCTTGGGCCAATGAAACTGAGGGGCTACATTCGCAGGATGTGCCTGCAACCGAGCAAAGTTCATCGTATATCATGCCAAAGACCTATGATTTTTTAGATCAAATTCCACGTTGGATTGATGCAACACCGACCTTCTTACCTGAACAATCAGATCACCCCATTGTTCCGACAACAGAACAAACGGAAAATAATAGCTGGACCGATCGACAACAGAAGAAAGTCCGAAATTGGGCAGATCGAACGGCCGTTCGTATGGATAATTGGTTTGGGAAAAGTGAGCCAGATAAACCAGCCAATGCAACCCTACGGGTGATTTTAGATAACAGTTGGAATAAGCACGATGAATACGAAATCAAGCCACGTATTCGCGGTAAAATTAAGCTTCCCACTTTAGAAAAAAAATTGAGTGTGGTCTTTGGTGATGACTCACTTGATAATGAATTAGAAAATAATGCTGCAATTACCAATGAAAACCCTGCGGGGCGTAGTGATAAAAATTATGACAATAAGCAAACCCGTGAAGATAACAGTTCGCTCGCGTTACGTTGGTCAGAAATTTCAGATCGACTGCCCTTCGAAACTGACGTTGATCTAGGTTTACGTTCTGGTGATGACCTATATGTCCGCTTAAAAGCAGCTAAAAAATGGCAACTCGACAATGATTACAGTTTTTTAGCCGAACAAATTTATCGTTATGGTATCGATAGTGAAAATTATCTAAGAACCAATTTAGAATTAACCCATGCTCGTCCAGGCCAACCCTTTATCTCAAACCAATTCAACCTGACCTATGCAGATGCACAGGATGATGATCTGAAATGGGATAACTTCAGTTACCGCCAACACCAATTTTTTAAAGGTAACCGATTCAACTACGGCCTATATACAGGTGGTTTTTACAATAACGATCAACTGCGTTTAAACAGTTGGGGACCCTATGTATCATGGCGACAGCCCTTTCTGCGCGAATGGTTTTATATCCAAGGTGATCTCAACTACCTCAACAACCATCGTGACGATAAAAGCCACTTTGTGGGCGCTTTAGTGCGCCTTGAAGCCTTGTTCTAGAACCCTCTATTTCACAGCGAATAAAAAGCCCATTTCAACAGGATGGGCTTTTTTTAAATAACTCAGCTTCAATTTTTCTTAATCACACGTACACGATCATTACGTACAATACTCGGCTGTTTTTCAGCGACTTTTTTCACTTTAGGAAAACTATACTGAACACGATCATTTCGCATCACACGGCGACTATCTACAAAAGGATTGATATCATATGGTGCGATCTGTTTTGAAACCTGCACAGGGTCATTACGCACCATTTTTTTCTTAGAGCTGTCTGCCTGAGCAGATTGCATGAGGCCCATAGACAGCAGCGAGCCCATTACAGCGATCACTAAAATTTTCATCTTAAGATTCCCAATACTTAACGATCGCTATTATAGATTAATTATTTATTTTTAATTTATATTAAAGATTAAAACATGGACGTTTTTATTCATGTGCTCTATCGAAAAACCAAATAAAAAAACCTCCCGAAGGAGGTTCATTTCATATCTACCGTTACTTCAGCAATAAGCTGTTAATCCGTTTGATGTATTGGGCAGGATCTTCGGGTAAACCGCCTTCAGCAATCAACGCTTGATCGAAGATCACATTCGCCAAATCATCAAATTGCGCTGAACCTTCTAATTTTTGTACCAACGGATGGGATGGATTGATTTCCAAGACTGGTTTTGACTCGGGAACCGCTTGTCCTGCTTGTTTTAGCATACGGACCAGTTGCGGTGATAACTCACCCTCAGCCACCACCAAACACGCAGGAGAGTCCACTAAACGTGTTGTTACACGCACTTCAGAGGTCTTATCTTTTAACGCATCCGACAGTTTTTCAACAACAGGTTTAAACTGCTCAGCAGCTTCCTCAAGTGCTTTCTTCTCTTCAGCATCTTGTAGATCACCCAAATCAACTGCACCTTTTGATACATTCTGTAATGGTGTTCCATCAAACTCAAAAACAAATTCCATCGCCCACTCATCCACTCGTTCAGTCATGAGCAGCACTTCGATACCTTTTTTCTTGAACAATTCAAGTTGTGGTGAGTTTTTCGCAGCATTTAAACTATCAGCAGTCACATAGTAAATTGCCTTTTGGCCTTCTTTCATATTGGCTTTATAGTCTGCAAATGATGTTTTCACTTCATCATTATTTGACGAAGCAAAGCGTAATAATTTTAGAATACGCTCACGATTCGCCATGTCTTCGCCTAAGCCTTCTTTTAAGACTGAACCAAACTCAGCGTAGAATTTTGCAAACTTCTCTTGATCAGCAACATCTTCAGATTTCGCCAAACCATCTAGCACTGTTAAAATACGGCGGGCGTTACCTTCACGAATCGTTTTAACGTCGCGACTTTCTTGTAATAATTCACGGCTTACATTAAGTGGTAAGTCTGCGCTATCCACCACACCTTGAACAAAACGTAAATAATTTGGAATCAAATTATCCGCATCATCCATGATAAATACACGTTTCACATACAGCTTAATTCCTGCTTTAGCTTCACGTGTGAAAATATTGCTTGGTGCGCGAGATGGAATATAAAGTAACTGTGTATATTCCGTACTTCCCTCTACACGGTTGTGTGTCCATGCAAGCGGGGCTTCAAAATCATGGCTCAGGTTTTTATAAAACTCAGTATATTGTTCTTCACTGATCTCATTTTTATTACGCGTCCATAATGCACTTGCTGAGTTAATCGCTTCCCACTCATCCGTCAGTACATATTGACCAGGTTTTGCTTCTTCGCCTTCGGCAGCTTCCTCTTGTTGCCAAACTTCTTTCTGCATCTCAATTGGCAAACTAATATGATCAGAGTATTTATTAATAATCTGCTTAACTTTGTAACGATCTAAATAATCTAAAGCATCCTCGCGTAAATGCAAAATGATGTCGGTTCCACGTGAAGCCTTATCAATTGGCTCTACATCAAACTCACCTGTACCATTACTAACCCAACGTACCCCTTCAGCGGCATTTACCCCAGCACGACGTGATTCCACTGTAATTTTTTCAGCAACAATAAAACCTGAATAGAAGCCCACACCAAATTGACCAATCAATTGTGCATCTGACTTTTGATCACCCGTAAGCTTCGACATAAAATCTTTAGTGCCAGACTTAGCAATCGTACCCAAATGATCAATCGCTTCTTGTTGTGTCATACCAATACCATTATCCGAAATGGTAATTGTCTTCTGCTCTTTATTTAAATGAATACGCACATGTAAATCTGGATCATTTTCATAATATTCAGGATGGTTAATGCCTTCAAAACGTAATTTATCGCAGGCATCAGATGCGTTTGATACCAACTCACGAAGGAAAATTTCAGGATTTGAATATAAAGAATGTGTTACTAAATGCAGTAACTGAGCCACTTCCGCTTGGAAGCTGTGTTTTTGAGATTGTTGTTCGCTCATCAGTCTCTCCGTCCATACTGAGTAAAATTATCAATTGCCTATATGAATGGAGGGACTTCACTATTTTTCAATAGTGTGAATGGAAAATTTTTATTCTGTCACACTAAATTTTAAGGTTTAAAAAGGTCCTTGTTTATAAACGCGGTCCATGTAGAGATCCAGTTTTTGCTGCCGCATTTTATATACATCACTTAAACAACTGACATTGTCACGGCACTGATCGCGTAGTTGTAGCCATTTTATTTGTTGATCTTGAATTGCACCACGTGTCCCCATGGGAACTAAATGACGGATAATCGTATAGGTCGTGGCCATTTTGACATCGGCATCATTAATACTACGGTTATCACAAACCGCATGTTCGGTAATGGTTTTCGCCTTTTTACAATCAAAACTTGCGGCATAACTTGTCGAAATAAAATAAGCACTGCCCAAGACCAGCATACCCTGAATAATTTTTTTCATCGTCTTTTCTCTTCATCCAACTTGCTGATTTATCTCGACTCTAACAGTTCTACCTAAATTTTCTATTGCCTATTTGTTCAATTCGATCAACTGATGAATGGAATATGCTGCATAAAAAAAACCCTGCCTAATGGCAGGGTTTTAAAATTAGCTACAGCTTAGAATTTGTAGCTATAACCAATTGTATACACCATAGGATCGATATCTAAATCGAATTTACCGCCACCTAATTCATCAATTAAAGTCACTTCAGGGCTTAATTGAGCATAGCGAGCATCGAAGTATACACCCCAGTTTTTCGCATCAGCTGGTTGGTAATTAAAGCCGACTTGACCTGCAAAACCAAAATCTTCTTTTACATTTTTAGCCGCGCCAGATTCATCCCAAGCAACAAATGCTGTACCACCTACACCAATATATGGTGTAAAGCGTGTTGAATTTTTAAAGTTATATTTTGCAGTAATTGTCGGTGGAAGATGCTTAATTTTAGCAGCTTTATTACCATCCAAAAGTACATCATGACCAATTGGAGTAGCTAAAAGTAATTCAGCTGAAATGTTGTCATTAAAGAAATATTCAACCGATGGTGTAAATGCTAACTCATCATCCGCTTTTACTGTACCTAATGCGGTTTCAGTGTCACCTGTTGGAGAAATTACAGAACCACCAACTTTAACCTGCCATTGACCAGCCATCGCTGAAGCAGACATACCCAATAATGCAATAAGAGCAGCTTGTTTTAACATTTTTAAGCAACCTTCTAGAATGAATAATTAATATTAAACATTAGTATTAAAATTATGCAATAACATTATTTAATAATTTATTACACTATTATATAAGTTATTATTAATTAACTATATTTATTTTAATCAAAGTATAAAGGTTGGTTTTATTTATCAACCATTATAATTAACTTAATATTTAAAATATACCAACCATTTTAATCAGAATTAATCAATTTAATGATTTTAAACCAACTAAATTCATCAGGTTTAAATAATAAAAAAGGCGATTATATAATCGCCTTTTTATTTATCTTTGAAAATTTTTTAGAGTACCATTGCGGCAATCCAACCAAAGATCATTAATGGAATATTGTAGTGAATGAAGGTCGGGACCACACTGTCTTTCATGTGGTCATGCTGACCATCCATATTAAGGCCTGATGTTGGGCCTAAAGTTGAGTCTGATGCCGGAGAACCTGCATCTCCTAAAGCTGCTGCTGTACCAATAATTGCAATCGTTGCCGCTGGGCTAAAACCAAATTGAATACAAAGTGGTACATAAATAATGGCCAAAATTGGGATTGTTGAGAATGAAGAACCAATACCTAAGGTAATTAATAGCCCTATCAATAGCATCCAAAATGCCGCTAAACCTTGGCTGTTTCCAATCCATTCAACTGAAGCTTGTACTAGTGTTGGTACTTGATTCGTAGCCTCAATCACAGATGCAAAGCCTTGCGCAGAAATCATAATGAAACCCACAAGTGCCATCATGCGCATACCACTGATAATGACATCGTCGGCTTCTTTCCACTTAAAGATACCTGCACAGCTTAAGATCGCAACACCAACCAGACCCGCCAAAATCATCGACTCAGATATGACTTGAACAGAAAGCGTAGCAACCACTGCAACCGCAGCCATGATCAAAGTAAATTTAGCGACTTGTGGTTTACCATTTTCATCTGCTTTTACATCAGATGAGATGGTGTGCTGTGATTCCTTAACCTGAACGTCAGCATACTCTCGTGGTTTACGGTAGCTATAAAAAACAGCAATTAATAAGCCAACAAACATCCCAAATACTGGAATTGCCATAGCAGTTGGAATTTGATCATAGCTGATGTTGAAACCGTATGGCTTACCAAAGGTATTGATGTTTTGACCTAAAATATCATTAAGGAAAATAGCACCAAAACCAAAAGGTATCAGCATATAAGTCGCCACAAGACCAAAAGTCAGAACACAAGCAATCAAACGACGGTCAAGTTTTAAATGATTAAATACGCTGAGTAATGGTGGAATTAATACTGGAATAAACGCAATGTGCACTGGAATCACGTTTTGTGAACATACGGCGGCTAAAGCGATAGTAGCGAAAATTACGTATTTCACGCGATTCTGGGCTTTTACATTACTGTTACCTTTGAGTTTGGTAATGAGTTGATAAGCCAGTAAATCTGGCAAACCTGAACGCGCAAGTGCCAAAGCAAATGCCCCCAACACGCCATAAGCAAGTGCGATTTGAGCACCGTTGCCTAAGCCACTATTAAACGCTTCGATGGTGCCATGAATACCAAGACCAGCTAACAAGCCACCTGTTACTGCACCAATGATCAGCGCAAATACAACAGGCACGCGTGCCAGCGACAGTCCAAACATGACTGTAATTGCGGCAAGAATAGCAAACATAAGAAAAAAGGGAGTCTGACAAAAAACCGTATTTTATCAGAATTTGCTCGCTATTTAGCCCCCTATCGATGAAACTGCCACTGTTGAACGATTTACTTAAAGCTGCTGTGATTGCGCAAATTGAGCGATGTAACTTGCAATTTTTTCGGGTTGGCTCAGCACGGCCCAATGATTGGCATTGACTTCAACTACAGATAAATCTTCAACCCAATTAGGTAATTCTTTAATGTAATCTGGACTGACAAAATTATCATGTTTCAACACAATCGCTTGTACAGGACAGACCGCATGACGTTGTCTAGGCTGAGTTAAGCGGGGAATAAAATTAGCACGGTAAAGCGCAATACCGTGTTTACCATCATGCTGAATATTATGATTCAAAGGCAATTCTTGAGTACGTTCTAAATCATTCACAATTTTTCCCCAACGTTCAGCATTCAAAAAATGCCACGCGGTCGGTGCCAAAAATGGTAATTGGAATACCCCGATGTACCATGACTTACTTAATAATTTGAGTAATTTTTTCTGCTGATGCTTGAAGCTATTTCTGAGCAAAAATGCCGCATGATCCAAACATGGCCCAGAAATAGTTGAATAAGACATAATACGTGAGCGAAATTTTGGCTCAGTCACCGATTCCCAAGATTGGATAGAGCCCCAATCATGCGCGGCCAAATGAAAACTACGCTCGCCTAATACCGCTTGCGTCACACTATCTAAATCAAGTGAAAGTTGTTCTAAACGGTAATCTCGTACTTTACGGGGCACAGAGGACTGCCCTGCACCTCGCACGTCATAGGTGACGATATAAAATTCATTGATAAGATGTTCAATAACCGGTTCCCATACTTCCTGATTATCAGGATAACCATGAACCAAAACCAATGCCGGCTTAGTTTCATCACCCCATGTCTTCACATAGAGCCGTTGTTGATCTGTGGTATTCACCCATTGCGTATTTAGTGGTTGCATTCTTCTAGTCCTTTTATCGATTCCATCGAATTGACGTTTTATTTGTGAACATGGGCAATGTGATCAATGCCACAGTTTTGAAACTCATTTAGTATGCAAAGTTCAGCATAAAAAAAAATTGACCCAGTATGAGCATAATCCAGAAAATAATGACAATGCCTATTGTCTCTAAATTCTTACTCAATCATTATGCCCCTTATAAAGGTGCTGGCATTTCGATTGATAAAATTGATCTCGCCAATTATCACATTCGCGTCAAAATGCCATTAACTCGAAAAAATCAAAATATTGTCGGTGTACATTTTGGCGGTAGTCTATATTCAATGGTTGACCCATTTTATATGTTGATTTTGATGCATCACCTTGGCTCACGTTATATCGTGTGGGACAAAGCAGCAAATATCCAATTTTTATCTCCCGGGCGTGGAACGGTATACGCTGACATCCAGCTCGACCCAAATGAAATCAATCATATTAAAAACTTAGCAGATAACCACGCACCTGTTTTACGGAACTATAGCTTAAATATTTTTGATGAAGCAGGCTTACGTATCGCTGAAGTTCAAAAAACCCTATACATTCGTCGCAAGCAACCCCGTCCACGCAAATAAAAAAGGCGCATATCTTTAAGCGCCTTTTCATTCAAATTTATCGGATTGGATTAGCGATTTTGCTCAATTGCAGCACCTGCGCCACCACCGATAGCACCACCAATCGCAGCACCAGTATTACCACCAAAGATACTTTTACCGACTGCAGAACCAATCGCACCACCTACACCACTATATGTGGCATTTCGGTTTGAACCGTTTTGAGTTTTACTACCGACAGCTGCACCAGCACCACCACCAACGGCAGCACCTACACCACCACCGACGTTGTTACCCACACCACCACCAATGGCACCACCTAAAGCTGCAGCACCAATACGCTGTTCATTGGGCGACATACTTTCACAACCAGCAAGCATTAGGGTCGACATCATCGCGACTGCGCATACGCTCATTACTTTTTTCATTGTGATGTTCCTTGTCTTCTTCAATACATATGATTCTAAAACCATTGTATGAAACAATTAAACATAGCTTGTTACGGCTTGGAGCATAAATGCTGCATTTTGTAAAAAACGACGCCTAATCGCTCACGAATCACTCAGGATTTTCATCCAAAATCATCAAATCTTTTGTGGTTTCACCATTTTCAGTCAGCACAGCATGAGAGAGTTTGGCTTTGCTTTCTGGATCTGTTGCCTGATCTAGTTTTAGCGTGCGTTTAATCGGGTCTTGCCCTTTCTTAAACTCTACACCTTCTGCATCAATATTGGTGTTTTGACGAATAATCTGACCGTCCTGCTTCACCGTCGTCTTGGTTTCAATTTTAGAGGTCGGGACGATGACGCCACCACGTTGTAGTACTGGAATCGATAATTTCTTTTCAGAAAAATCACTTTGATGATCTGAAAGTTCAATTTCACGTGCCACGATATCCTGACCTTTATTGGTCATTTCTAACACTGTTGCAGTCACTTGGCGTACAGGTTCTTGACCTGCAACACGGCGAATCACTTCTGTTTTTAGTACTGGAACTACAGCTTTATCTTCTACCACAATCGAATTGGGCATAGGTGCAGCAATCGCTGTCAATGAGCTGAATAATGCAGAAACTGCGAATAATTGCTGTGCGAATTTCATCAAAAGACCCCGTTATGTTTAAGTTTAAAAATCAAGAGATTTGTTATGTTCTATTTTTACTATAGGAAATAATTCAATATTAGGAAAGCTTTAATTTTCAATTCATCCGCATAAAAAAAGCCACCCAAAGGTGGCTTTTTTAGAATGATTTAAGGGCTAATTAAAGACCGTTAAATTCATCGTTAAATGCTTGGCTTAATGCTTGATCTACATCAGAGAAATCATTGTGAAGCTCAAGCTCTGCAGCTTCAGACTCTTGACGACGACGTTCTAAGTGGTAAGCCAAACCTGTACCCGCTGGGATCAGACGACCTACAACTACGTTTTCTTTCAGACCACGTAATTCATCTTCTTTACCTGTTACAGCAGCTTCAGTTAACACACGAGTTGTTTCCTGGAACGATGCAGCAGAAATGAACGAGTCAGTAGAAAGCGACGCTTTGGTAATACCCATCAATTGACGTTCAAACTTCGCTGGGAACTTGTTCTGAGCTGCCACAGCTTGGTTTTCTTGAATAACGCGGATGTATTCCACTTGCTCGCCTTTGATGAAGCTTGTATCACCACCGTCAGTGATTTCAACTTTACGAAGCATTTGACGTACGATCACTTCAATGTGCTTGTCGTTGATTTTTACACCTTGCAGACGGTATACGTCCTGAACTTCGTTCACGATGTAGTTTGTCAGTGCAACTTCGCCTTTCAAACGTAAGATGTCGTGTGGGTTTTGCGGACCATCAGAAATGGTTTCACCACGGTTCACATGCTCGCCTTCGAACACGTTAATCGTACGCCATTTCGGAATTAGCTCTTCGTAAATCTCAGAGCCATCATCCGGAGTAATCACAAGACGGTTCTTACCTTTGGTCTCTTTACCGAAGCTTACGATACCTGAAATTTCAGCAAGGATCGCATGTTCTTTCGGTTTACGTGCTTCGAACAAGTCAGCTACACGCGGTAGACCACCGGTAATATCACGTGTACGTGAAGATTCTTGTGGTACACGACCAATAACGTCACCGACACCAATTGTTTCGCCGTCGCGCACAGTCAGAATCGTGTTTTGTGGTAGGAAGTAGAACTGTTCGCCGCCATCTGTTGTATCCAATACAACAGCTGGACGCATATCTTTACCAGATGCTGGACGTGAAGTTACTGGAAGTACCTCAATAGTCGTCATACCTGTTGCATCATCAGTTTTCGATGTCACAGTTACGCCATCAGCGATTTGGCTGAAACGCACTTTACCTGCAACTTCGGTAACCAATGGATGTGTATGCGGATCCCAAGTCGCTACGATACCGCCAGCTTCCACAGCTTCTCCATCTTTAATGATGATTGAAGCACCGTATGGAATTTTGTAACGTTCGCGTTCACGACCGATGTCATCTGCAATACCGATTTCACCTGAACGTGAAGTTGATACCAAGTGACCTTTAGCGTGTTGTACTGTTTTCACATTGTGGAAACGTACTGTACCTTTGTTACGAACTTGTACGCTGTTAGCAGCAGAAGTTCGGCTCGCAGCACCACCTACGTGGAACGTACGCATTGTTAACTGTGTACCTGGCTCACCAATTGATTGAGCAGCCATTACACCCACAGATTCACCTGGATTCACCAAGTGACCGCGAGCAAGGTCACGACCGTAACATTTCGCACATACACCGAAAGTAGATTCACAGTTTACAACTGAACGTACTTTCACTTCATCGACACCTTGCTCTTCTAAGTAGTTTGCAAGTTTTTCGTCGATTAAAGTATTACGTGGAAGAATCACATCATCCGAACCTGGTTTCTTCGCATCTTCAGCAAGTACACGACCCAATACTCGAGTACCTAAGTTCTCGATGACATCGCCACCTTGAATGAACGGAGTCATTACAAGACCGTCGAAAGTACCACAATCTGGCTCAGTAATTACCAAGTCTTGTGCAACGTCAACCAAACGACGAGTCAAGTAACCTGAGTTCGCAGTTTTCAATGCAGTATCGGCCAAACCTTTACGTGCACCGTGTGTTGAAATGAAGTACTGAAGTACGGTCAAACCTTCACGGAAGTTCGCTTTAATTGGTGTTTCAATGATCGAACCATCTGGTTTCGCCATCAAACCACGCATACCCGCTAACTGACGAATCTGAGCTGCCGAACCACGGGCACCTGAGTCAGACATCATGTAGATCGAGTTGAATGATTTTTGTTTCTCGTCTTCACCCTGTTTGTTTTTAACAGTTGTGAAAGACAAGTTGTCCATCATCGCTTTCGCTACTTGGTCGTTTGTACGCGCCCAAATATCGACAACTTTGTTATAACGTTCGCCGGCAGTTACGAAACCTTGCTCGAATTGTTGTTCAATTTCACGAACTTCAACTTCAGCTTTTTCGATAATTGCTTGTTTTTGTGGCGGAATTAACATGTCTTCCATACCAACAGACACACCTGAGTGAGTCGCTTGACGGAAGCCCAAATACATCAATTGGTCAGCGAAGATAACAGTATCTTTAAGACCTAATTTACGGTAGCAAGAGTTGATCAATTTAGAGATGTTCTTTTTAGTCATCTCAACGTTGATTTGTTGGAAATCCATACCTTCAGGTACAACTTCCCAAAGTAAACAACGACCTGGAGTTGTGTCTACAACAATGGTTTGTTGTTCACGGTTACCATTTTCGTCAATGACAGTTTGGTGTACACGTGCTTTTACGCGAGCGTGTAAATCAACTTGACCTGTTGCAAGTGCACGGTTTACTTCGTCAGTATCCGCAAACACCATGCCTTCACCTTTGGCATTGATCGCATCACGAGTGATGTAGTACAAGCCTAAGACAACGTCCTGAGAAGGTACGATGATTGGCTCACCGTTCGCAGGAGAAAGAATGTTGTTTGTTGACATCATTAACGCACGAGCTTCTAACTGAGCTTCAAGTGTTAATGGTACGTGTACCGCCATTTGGTCACCGTCGAAGTCGGCGTTAAATGCCGCACAAACTAACGGGTGAAGACGGATCGCTTTACCTTCAATCAGGGTTGGTTCAAATGCTTGAAGACCCAAACGGTGAAGTGTAGGCGCACGGTTCAACATCACTGGATGTTGACGAATTACGTGAGCAAGTACGTCCCAAACTTCTGGAGTTTCACGCTCAACCATTTTCTTCGCAGCTTTAATGGTTGTCGCTTGGCCAGATGCTTGTAGTTTCGCAAAAATGAATGGTTTGAATAATTCAAGCGCCATTTTTTTCGGAAGACCACATTGGTGAAGACGTAAAGTCGGACCTACGGTAATTACCGAACGACCAGAGTAATCGACACGTTTACCCAATAAGTTTTGACGGAAACGACCTTGTTTACCTTTGATCATGTCTGCCAAAGATTTAAGAGGACGTTTATTCGAACCAGTAATTGCACGACCACGACGACCGTTATCAAGCAATGCATCAACAGACTCTTGTAACATACGTTTTTCGTTACGTACGATAATGTCTGGTGCTGCAAGGTCTAGTAGACGTTTTAAACGGTTGTTACGGTTAATTACACGACGGTAAAGATCGTTTAAGTCAGAAGTCGCAAAACGACCACCTTCTAGAGGAACCAACGGACGAAGATCAGGTGGAAGTACTGGAAGTACATTCATCACCATCCATTCTGGTTTGTTGTTCGACTCTTTGAACGCTTCCATCAATTTCAGACGTTTAGAAGCTTTTTTAAGCTTCGTTTCTGAAGTTGTATTTGGAATTTCTTCACGAAGACGTGAAATTTCAGCTTCAAGATCGATGTCTTTCAACAAATCTTGAACTGCTTCTGCACCCATTTTCGCAGTGAATTCATCACCGTGTTCTTCTAAAGCAGTGAAGTATTCTTCATCGTTTAGAAGTTGGTATTTCTCAAGTGGAGTCATACCTGGGTCAGTTACAACGTATGATTCGAAATACAATACACGTTCGATATCACGTAAAGTCATGTCTAAAAGCAGACCGATACGGCTAGGAAGTGATTTTAAGAACCAAATATGTGCAACTGGAGAAGCAAGGTCAATATGACCCATACGCTCACGACGTACTTTTGCAGTTGTTACTTCAACGCCACATTTTTCACAAATGACGCCTTTGTATTTCATACGCTTGTATTTACCACACAAGCATTCGTAATCTTTTACTGGACCAAAGATTTTGGCACAGAATAAACCATCACGTTCAGGTTTGAACGTACGATAGTTAATGGTTTCAGGCTTTTTAACTTCACCATGAGACCACGACTTAATCATTTCTGGTGACGCAAGACCAATACGGATGCGATCAAACTCTACAGGAGCATGACCGTCTGAATCCGTCTTTTTGCGCATGATATCGAGCAAGTCTTTCAATTTTTTTCTCCGTGTGTTGTGGAGATTTTCACTCAACAACTGGGTCACAAATATTGTTTTTTTAACTGAGAAATCCCCCTTGCCCCTCTTGATTAAAGAGGTGAGAAGCACTGCTTCGCAAGGGAGATTCAATGGAACTAATTAGTCACCATTTTTCAGTTCAATGTTGATACCTAAAGAACGGATCTCTTTGGTCAATACGTTGAACGATTCAGGCATACCTGGGTCCATGTAATGGTTACCATCTACAATGTTCTTATAGATACGGGTACGACCTTCAACGTCATCCGACTTCACAGTAAGCATTTCTTGAAGTGTATATGCTGCACCGTAAGCTTCGAGTGCCCATACTTCCATCTCACCGAAACGCTGACCACCGAATTGTGCTTTACCACCAAGCGGCTGTTGAGTTACTAGAGAGTAAGAACCAGTAGAACGCGCATGCATCTTGTCGTCAACTAAGTGGTTCAATTTCAACATGTACATGTAACCTACAGTTACTGGACGGTCAAAACGCTCACCTGTACGACCATCATACAATACTGTTTGACCAGTACGTGAAATGCCACCAAGTTCTAACAATTCTTTGATTTGTGATTCTTCAGCACCATCAAATACTGGTGTTGCTAAAGGAACACCTTTACGCAAGTTACCTGAAAGCACCAAGATTTCTTCATCAGTCAAGCTATCAAGATCTTCTTGTTCGCCACCAACTTTGTTGTAAATCTTGTCTAAGAAATCACGAAGCTCAAGTACAGTACGTTGCTCTTTCATCATCTTGTCGATTTGATCGCCAAGACCTTTAGCCGCCATACCTAAGTGAGTTTCAAGAATCTGACCCACGTTCATACGTGATGGTACACCCAATGGGTTAAGTACAACATCAACTGGAACACCGTTTGCATCGTGTGGCATGTCTTCTACAGGTAGGATGTTTGATACAACACCTTTGTTACCGTGACGACCCGCCATTTTATCACCCGGTTGGATGCGACGTTTTACAGCTAGATAAACTTTAACAACTTTTAGTACACCAGTTGTCAGCTCATCACCTGTAGACAATTTACGTTTTTTCTCTGCAAATTTCTCGTCAATTTCAAGGCTCTTCTCTTTCAAGAACACTTGAATTTGAGTTAAACGTTCAGCAATCGCTTCGTCAACTGGTTGGATTTCAATAAGATCAACCAACTCAAGACCAGACAATAACTCTTCAGTTAATTTGTCACCGCGTTTAGTTGTACCGCCACCATTCGATTCTTGACCTTTCAACAAACGAACAATACGTTCACGAGCTGCTTCTTCAAAGATTTTGAATTCTTCTTTCAAATCTTTACGGTAAGCATCTAATTGAGCTTTTTCAATTGCTTGAGCACGTTCGTCTTTTTCAAGACCATCACGTGTAAACACTTGAACGTCAATAACAGTACCTTTAACACCAGAAGATACACGTAAAGATGAATCTTTAACGTCAGCCGCTTTTTCGCCGAAGATTGCACGAAGAAGTTTTTCTTCCGGAGTAAGTTGAGTTTCACCCTTAGGTGTTACTTTACCTACAAGGATATCGCCCGCTGTTACTTCTGCACCGATGTAAACAATACCTGACTCATCAAGTTTAGAAAGTGCTGCTTCACCCACGTTCGGGATATCGGCAGTAATTTCTTCCGCACCCAATTTAGTATCACGTGCTACACATGACAATTCTTGAATGTGGATTGATGTTAAACGATCTTCTTGAAGCACACGCTCAGATAATAAGATCGAGTCTTCATAGTTGTAACCGTTCCAAGTCATGAATGCTACGCGCATGTTTTGACCCAATGCCAATTCACCACCATCTGTAGATGGACCATCAGCTAATACGTCACCACGACCCACTTGATCACCAAGGCTTACAAGCACTTTTTGGTTAATACAAGTGTTTTGGTTAGAACGTGTATATTTGATCAGGTTGTAGATATCTACACCTGCTTCACCCGCGATCATTTCGTCTTCGTTTACACGAATAACAACACGAGACGCGTCGACGAATTCAATACGGCCACCACGTTTCGCAAGAACACATACACCTGAGTCGTGCGCTACGTTTGCTTCCATACCTGTACCAACAAGCGGCTTGTCAGCGATCAACGTAGGTACTGCCTGACGTTGCATGTTTGAACCCATCAATGCACGGTTGGCATCATCGTGTTCAAGGAATGGAATAAGTGATGCAGCAACAGATACAACCTGCTGTGCAGATACGTCCATATGCGTCACTTTTTCAGGAGGCATACGTACGAAATCACCTTGGTGACGTACAGAAACAAATTCTTCTGTTAAATTACCGTCTTTATCTACACCTGAATCGGCCTGTGCAATCACAGTACCTACTTCTTCAATCGCAGAAAGGTATTCAACGTCATCCGTTACACGACCATCAACAACTTTACGGTAAGGCGTTTCTAAGAAACCAAAATCATTCGCTTTCGCATAAACAGAAAGTGAGTTGATCAAACCAATGTTTGGACCTTCAGGAGTCTCAATTGGACATACACGACCGTAGTGAGTTTGATGTACGTCACGTACTTCGAAGCCCGCACGTTCACGAGTCAAACCACCTGGGCCCAATGCTGATACACGACGTTTGTGTGTAATTTCAGACAACGGGTTGTTTTGGTCCATGAACTGAGACAACTGGCTTGAACCAAAGAATTCTTTGATTGCAGCAGCAACTGGTTTCGCATTGATTAAATCTTGCGGAGACAAGTTATCAGTTTCAGCTTGAGATAAACGTTCTTTAACAGCACGTTCAACACGAACTAGACCAACACGGAATTGGTTTTCTGTCATTTCACCAACAGAACGAACACGACGGTTACCCAAGTGATCGATATCGTCGACTTCACCTTTACCGTTACGGATTTCAACTAATGTTTTCAATACATCAGTGATGTCTTCGTTCGAAAGAATACCTTCAACTTCACGAGACTTCTGATCCGTACCCACTTCGTAAGGACGACCCAAACGACGGTTGAACTTCATACGACCTACTGGTGATAAGTCATAACGTTCAGAAGAGAAGAACAAATTGTTGAATAAGTTTTCAGCAGCTTCTTTTGTTGGTGGCTCACCCGGACGCATCACTTTGTAGATTTCTACAAGTGCTTCTTCACGACCAGTTGTAGTATCTGCACGTAAAGAGTCCGCAATGAATGGGCCACGGTCGATGTCATTGGTATAAAGTACGTTGAATTGTTTAACGCCGCCTTCAGCCAATTTCACCATAATTTCATGGCCTAGTACTGTATTTGCAGCAATTACTTCGCCATCACGTAACGTTACATCTTCAGCAACAATACGTTCATATAGGTATTCATCAGGAACAGAAAGTTTTTCAAGACCTGCTGCTTCCATTTGACGAACATGGCGCGCGTTAATACGTTTACCTTGTTCAACAATTGTTTTACCGTCTGTACCCACGATATCAAACTGTGCCATTTCGCCACGTAGACGTTCTGGAACCAAGTCAATTTGATAGCTACCCATATCAAGATATACAGGTACTTTTTCGTAGAACATGTCTAGGATTTGTTCGTTGTTATAACCCAAGGCACGAAGCACAACAGTCGCAAGTAATTTACGACGACGGTCAATACGAACATATACAAGATCTTTTGCATCGAATTCAAAGTCTAACCATGAACCACGGTAAGGAATGATACGAGCAGAATAAAGAACTTTACCGCTAGAGTGAGTTTTGCCTTTATCGTGATCAAAGAATACACCTGGTGAACGGTGTAATTGAGATACGATTACACGCTCAGTACCATTGATCACAAAGGTACCGTTGTCTGTCATAAGTGGCATTTCACCCATGTAGACTTCTTGCTCACGCACATCTTTGATTGTTTTAGTTTCGCGATCTTTAATGATCAGACGAATTTTTACACGCATTGGCGCCGCATAAGTTGAGCCACGAAGAATACATTCGCGCACATCAAATTCAGGCTTACCAAGACTATACTCAACAAATTCTAAAGCAGCATTGCCAGAATAACTTTCAATAGGAAAAACTGAACGAAATGCGGCTTGGAGACCGATATCTTCGCGGTTTTTTGGAGTTTTGCCGTCTTGAAGGAAAGTTCGGTACGAGTCGACTTGAATCGCGAGCAAGTACGGAACATCCATTACCTTGGGCAATTTACCAAAATTCTTACGGATCCGTTTCTTTTCGGTATATGAGTATGCCATCTGGAGTCCTCGGAAAGTAAACTAAGTCCGCCTGCAGAACGAACTTAGAAGGAATTACGCAGGCCGATATGGCCACCACTTTCACAAATGCTGCAATTTTTAGTGGTATTAAAACGCTTAACAATATTTTTTACTGAAAAATATTGGTAAGCGTTTGGTTTTATAAATTATTTTTAATTTGTATGATTTTTATATCATGCAAACAAAAATCGAGCCGATTATTGTAACGCAAAAAGGCTGATGACCCAAGGGCCACCAGCCATTTTTTGGAGCCGATTATAAAAAATCGACTCCCCTTAAGATTACTTAAGTGTAACTGTAGCACCAGCTTCTTCAAGTTTTTTCTTAAGTTCTTCGCCTTCTTCTTTAGAAACGCCTTCTTTAAGAACTGAAGGAGCGCTTTCAACAAGATCTTTAGCTTCTTTAAGACCAAGGCCAGTAGCTTCACGAACTGCTTTAATTACAGCAACTTTGTTAGCACCGAAAGAAGTCAACTCAACGTTGAATTCTGATTGTTCTTCAGCAGCAGCACCAGCAGCGCCAGGAGCAGCAGCAACTGCTACAGCAGCAGCAGATACGTTGAATTTTTCTTCGAAAGCAGAAATAAGTTCAACAAGTTCAAGAACAGTTTTTTCAGCAACTGCGTTTAAGATTTCTTCGTTTGTTAAAGCCATGAGAGTAACTCCAAATGGGTATTGAATGGTGTGTAAATTGATTTAAGCTTAAGCAGCTTCTGACTCGTTTTTCTCTTTGAGCGCAGTAATAAGGCGACCCAATTTCGAAATAGGAGCTTGAAGAACGTTTGCAAGCATAGTAAGCGCTTTCTCTTGGTTTGGAAGGTTCGCGATAACGCTAACTTCAGCACCTTGATAAACCTTACCGTCAAATGCAGCAGCTTTAAGTTCAAATGCTTTATTAGTTTTAGCAAATTCTTCGAACAAACGAGCAGCTGCGCCCATATCGTCTTCAGAAGTTGAGAAAGCTAAGATTGTTGGGCCAACAAGGTTGTCGCTCAAGATATTGAATTGAGTATCTTGAAGAGCACGTTTAGCCAAAGTGTTACGAACTACACGAGTAGCAACACCTAGTTTACGAGCTTCAACACGTAGAGCAGTTAATTGCTCAACAGTTAAACCTTGATAGTCAGCAACAACAGCAGCATACGCAGTAGAAGCAACTTCAGTTACTTCAGCTACGATCTGTTTTTTGCCTTCGATAAGAAGAGCCATTGTAAAACCTCCTAACGGTGATTTATGCACCTATACAGATGCACTCCCAATTCGTTAGCTCATCACTGAACCAACACGCGGAGGAGGAACAAATCACACCACCGCGTCTACTCAGGCTGGGCTATTAAGAAGAAAGCATAAAACTCCCCTCGCCTGAGGTCTTTGACGCTGATAAATCTAAATTTATCAATTCAAAGTTTGCCTGAATCACGCAATATACGACGGAGCGTTTCTTGCGTAATATTTAAAGCGGTGCTTCAAATATTACTCAGGGCTTTAAAATTCTGTAATAAGTCGAAACTTATTTAGAAACGTTTGCCACATCAACAACAAGACCAGGACCCATAGTAGAGCTTAGAGTGATCTTTTGGATGTAAACACCTTTAGAAGTAGCAGGTTTTGCTTTCTTAAGGTCTGCTACAAGAGCTTCAACGTTTGAACGAACAGCTTCAGCAGTGAAACCTACTTGACCGATCGCAGCGTGGATGATACCTGCTTTGTCTACACGGTAACGTGCTTGACCAGCTTTCGCATTTTTAACAGCAGAAGCTACGTCAGGAGTTACAGTACCCACTTTAGGGTTTGGCATTAAGCCACGTGGACCAAGAATCGTACCTAACTTACCAACAACGCGCATTGCATCCGGAGCTGCAATTACTACGTCAAAGTCAAGGTTACCCGCTTGGATGCTTTCAGCAAGATCATCAAAACCAACAACGTCCGCGCCTTCAGCTTTAGCAGCTTCAGCAGCAGCGCCTTGAGCAAACACAGCTACACGTACAGTTTTACCAGTACCTGCAGGAAGTGTAGTCGCGCCACGAACAACTTGGTCAGATTTACGAGGATCAACACCTAGGTTTACAGCAACATCCAAAGATTCTTTGAATTTTACTGCTGGAAGGCCGTTAAGAACTGCAACTGCTTCTTCCAAAGTGTAAACTTTGTTAGCTTCAACAGCAGCAACAATGGCTTTTTGACGTTTAGTTAATTTAGCCATGTCTTATAGCTCCACTTCCAAGCCCATAGAACGCGCAGAACCAGCAATGGTACGTACACGTGCGTCTAAATCAGCACCAGTAAGATCTGGTTCTTTAGTAGTCGCAATTTCTTCTAATTGAGCGCGAGTCAACTTACCAACTTTAGTTTTGTTAGGTACAGCTGAACCCTTTTGGATGCCCGCAGCTTTCTTAAGAAGAATCGCAGCAGGAGGAGTTTTCATGATGAATGTGAACGACTTGTCGTTGTACACAGTGATCACTACTGGAATTGGAAGACCAGCTTCAACTTTTTGTGTCGCAGCATTGAATTCTTTACAGAATGCCATGATGTTAACACCACGTTGACCTAGTGCAGGACCAATCGGTGGAGATGGATTTGCTTTACCAGCTGGAACTTGCAGCTTGATATAGCCGTCAATCTTCTTAGCCATTTCAATTACCTCTGGGTACTAACGCCGCTAGGCTCCCCATACATATAAGTAACGATACCGTTACAACAACAATGCCCGACTCATAACAAATCGGGCGTTTATCAACCAAGTTAAATTAAACCGATTTTTCGACTTGGCGAAATTCCAGCTCAACCTGAGTTGGTCGATTAAATACATTAATCGTCAACGTCAAACGTGACTTATCGTATAGAACTTCTTCCACCACGCCTTTAAAATCGGTGAATGGACCGTCAATTACGAGTAATTCTTCACCTGGTTCAAACATCGTCTTAGGACGAGGTGCTTCGCCAGTATTGCGTACACGTGCAAGAATCGCATCAGCTTCTTTTTGCGTAATTGGTGCAGGCTTTTCTGCAGTACCACCGATGAAACCTAATACTTTTGGACATTCTTTAACAATGTGCCAAGTTTCATCATTCATTTCCATCTCGACTAACACATAGCCAGGAAAGAATTTACGCTCAGATTTACGTTTCTTACCATCCTTCATTTCCACTACTTCTTCAGTAGGGACAAGGACTTCACCAAAGCTATCGGCTACAGCGCTACGCTGGATTCGATCATTAAGTGAGCGTAACACTTGTTTTTCATAGCCTGAATAGGCATGAATAATGTACCAACGTTTCATAGCTCTCTTACCCGATAATAAACTTCATTAACCAGCTCAAAGCATAGTCAAAGCACCATAATAAAATAGATGCCACTAAGACTACCGCAAGTACCTGCCAAGATGTGGTCATGGTCTCTTGCTTGGTTGGCCAAGTCACTCGACGTAACTCAATTCGAGCATCTTTCAACAATCGAACAAAGCCTTTGCCTTGATGGGTGGCGTATAATAAACCTAAAGCCACGATGATACAAGCCAAAATTACCCCAACACGGACCCAAACATCATTCGCTGGTGCCCAGTATGCTGGCAAATGTTGATTCACCATCATAGAACTACCGAGTAAAATCAACGCGATAACCCATAGAACATAGTCTAAAGGGGAACCAGAATTAACAACTTCAGCAGGATTATTTCTTTGAGGAATTGGCGCGTCGCTTAATGCGTCACGCGATTTATCATTCGACATTTTTGTACTCGTCGTAGGATTCGCGACTTATTATATGACCAGTTGAGCCAGCATCAAGCTTCTTTTTAAAAAAATTTGGCAGGCCAGGAGGGACTCGAACCCCCAACATTCGGTTTTGGAGACCGACGCTCTACCAATTGAACTACTGACCTGCAGAGCAAATCGAGAGTCGAAACTCTCGATCTGTACAAAGATAACTGTATTATATTATGCAGTTACTTTAGAAACAACACCCGCACCAACTGTACGGCCACCTTCACGGATTGCAAAGCGTAAGCCAGCGTCCATTGCGATTGGGTGGATTAATTCTACTGACATTTCTACGTTGTCACCAGGCATAACCATTTCAACGCCTTCTTTAAGCGAGATCGCACCAGTTACGTCAGTTGTACGGAAGTAGAACTGTGGACGGTAACCGTTAAGGAATGGAGTATGACGGCCACCTTCGTCTTTAGAAAGTACGTATACTTCTGCGTCGAATTTAGTATGCGGTTTGATTGTACCTGGTTTAGCAAGTACTTGACCACGTTGAACGTCTTCACGTTTAGTACCACGTAGAAGAACACCACAGTTCT
>NZ_VOZP01000008.1:0-198492 GCF_013419735.1 Acinetobacter sp. YH12064 | reverse complement strand
TTGTTCCATTTTAGAGATTTGTTTAAGATAAGATATAACTCATTGAGATGTGTCATAGTATTCGTCGTTAGAAAACAATTATTGTGACATTATTTCAATGAGTTATCTATTTTTGTCGTGTACAGAGTCCGTTTAATTAATTTGCTAGAACGTCCTAGTGAAGGGCAAATTATTATTCATGATAAAGACTTTACTGCTTTAAATTCGGCAGAGCTACGTCAAGAAAGAACCAATATTGGCATGATCTTCCAGCACTTCAATTTACTGCAAACCAAAACTGTTGCAGAAAATATTGAAATGCCGCTTAAACTTTTAGGTGTGTCTAAAGCTGAACGCCAAAAACGTTTAGAAGAGTTGCTCGAATTTATTGACCTAAAACATAAGAAAAATGCCTATCCAGATGAGCTCTCTGGTGGTCAAAAACAACGTGTCGGGATTGCCCGTGCGCTTGCCAATCATCCTAAAATTTTACTGTGTGATGAAGCAACATCTGCTCTCGATCCGCAAACCACCAAGTCGGTATTGGCGTTATTAAAGAAAATCAATCAAGAACAAGGCATTACTATTGTGATGGTCACCCATGAAATGGATGTGATTGAATCCGTTTGTGATTATGTTGCGGTAATGGAACAAGGAAAAGTCATCGAACATGGCTCAACCTTAGAGATTTTTAGTCAGCCAAAACACAATACAACCAAAAATTTTATTCAAACTGTATTGCAGCAACAGCTCCCTGTTAATATTTTAAATAATTTAGAAAATCAAAATCATAACAGTATTTATTGTTTAAAATTTCTGGGCAGTTCGGCACAAGAAACCGTCATTCAAGCGGTAATTAAACAGTTTGATATTAGCCTGAATATTTTGTTTGCCAATATGACTGAAATTAATGGTGCGGTGATTGGACAAATGTTCGTTCAGCTATTAGGTGATGCAGCATTGATTCAACAAGCGGTGGCGTTCTTAGAACAACATGGCGTTGAAGTCACTCAAGCAGGAGTTCAGCAATGAGAGATTTAATTGTTCAATGGCTGACTCAAATTACAGCACCTTTTTGGAAAAGTTCTTTGTCCATGGATCAGTTCGTTACTGCCCTACAAGAAACTTTTCACATGGTGTTCTTTGCCATGCTCTTTGGATGTATTTGGGGTTTTATCCAGGCCGTGATTTTATATGTCTCACGTCCACAAGGCATTTTGCCTAACCGTGTCATCTACCATGGTTTGAACCCGATTGTGAATGCGCTGCGTTCATTGCCATTTATTATCCTCCTGATTGCGGTCATTCCTTTGACCAAAGTCATTGTGGGTACTTCAATTGGTACTTGGGCTGCAATTGTTCCTCTCACAATCTATGTTGGTCCTTACATTGGTCGTCTGATTGAAACTTCGTTGCTTGAAGTGAATGACGGCATCATTGAGTCTGCTCAAGCGATGGGTGCATCTCCGCTGCAAATCATTACTAAATTTGTCCTACCAGAGTCTCGTAGCTCTTTAATTTTAAACTTAACGACTGCAACCATTAGCTTAATTGGTGCAACAGCCATGGCTGGTGCAGTAGGTGCAGGCGGTATCGGTGATCTTGCCATTTCTTATGGTTATCAACGTTTTGATAGTAGCGTGGTCATCATGACCGTCATTGTATTGTTGATTTTGGTACAAATTGTTCAAAGTCTGGGGGACTGGTTATCGAAACTGCGCTAAGCCTGCATAATTCATATATTTAAGCTCTCCTCGGAGGGCTTTTTAGTTTCTTAGATTCTAAAATTTAGTTTTTAATGCCGCAATTAAACCAAATTTTTTTAGTTTTAAATTATTTTGACGGCAAATTAGCAACACCATAAAATTTAAAATATAACCTTCAATATTACGTTTACAAAAACTTGAATGAGTACAAAATATCAAAAGAACAGGATTTTATATTCCCTATGGAAACTAAACTGACAGCAAAATTTTCCGCTTAACTTTTTTCACAACAGCAATATTGATCACTTCAGCAGCATCTGCATCCATTGCTGATTATGACTATGTCACTAGTATTAAGGTAAATGATGTTGACTTAGCCTTACCCTTGCCTGCATCAAAAGCAAATGCATTAATCAGCAAAAATCCAGTAAAGCTTAAATATGAATATTCAGAATGTACCGGCAATACTGAATTTCATGTCACATCAAAAGGTAAATTTCTAAAATTTGAAATTTATGCTGAGGACAATCCTCAATTTAAAAATGATTCATTCTATAAAAATAAAAGCAGCTTCGCCCAACTTGGACAAACCAAAGGGGATGTTTGGATGGAATGGGATAAATCCACTCAAATACGCGTTAAAATTCAAATTGGGTCAAAACATCTGATAAGCCAATATAACTTTCTACAATTAAAAAAAGACTTTCCCAAAAGTGCAAAATCCGCCAATCCAAATGAAGTTGCATATATGATTTTACTCTCACCACTCATGCCAAATCCGTGCTGAAAGAGCCGCAAAACTATGATTTACCCTATATTGGCAATCTAGCCTTCAACTTTAAAAATAGCAAATTAATAGCTTTTTCAGTTAATCAAGGTATTGCTTGCTAAACCGTGATTGTCATACAGCGTTTATTGCTTAAACAGTGAATTTATAAATCTGCATAAAGCCATGCAATAAACGCAAGTTTGATCTCAGAGCATGCTAAAATCAGCAGCTGTTTTCGCAGGGACTCATCTATGCACTTTGTACATCTTGGTATTTTTACAGAATTTTCCATTACTGAATCTATTGTACGTATACCTGATCTTGTAAAAGCTGCAGCTGCAGATGAAATGCCCGCTCTGGCCATTACTGACCTTTCAAATCTACATGCTGCTGTAAAATTCTATAAAAAGTGCTTAGATAAAGGCATTAAACCCATATTTGGTTCAACCATTCGTTTGAATGATGCTGAACACAAAGCTACTCTTCTAGCGATGACCAATAAAGGTTGGCGCAGTCTAACAGAGTTGGTTTCTGAAGGTTATATTTCAGGTCAACAGCTTGATATTCCTTGCGTAAAAAAAGATTGGATTTTAAATCAACACCAAGACTTAATTGTTTTACTGGGTATACAAAGTGATGTCGGCAAAATGCTTTGCTCTTCCAACCCGCAAAAAGCTGAACCCCTGTTAGCTGAATGGGTCGAAAAATTTGGCAATCGTGTTTATTTAGCGATTACACGAACTGAGCGCTCGGGTGAAGAAGACTTTATTCACGAAGCAGTAAAACTTGCGAAGAAATTTAACATTGGCGTGGTTGCTCATAACGATGTGCATTTTATACGTAAAGAAGATTTCGAGGCACATGAAGCACGCGTTTGTATTGCCGATGGCTATGTCCTCGGTGACAATCGTCGCCCTAAAAATTACAGTCCTGAACAGTATTTTAAAACTGCTGAGGAAATGACGGAGCTGTTTGCAGACATTCCAACGGCTATAGAAAATACCTATCACATTGCGCGACGCTGTAATGTGTCATTACGTTTAGGCTTCCATGACCTTCCCGATTATCCAATTCCTGAAGGCCATACAATTGACACCTATTTTGAACATTTATCGAAAGAAGGTTTAGAAGAACGTTTAGCGCATTTGTACCCTGTCGAACAACGTGGTGACGACTGGCCAGAAATTCGTAAGCCTTATGATGAACGTTTGGCTTATGAAGTCGGGATCATCCTGACCATGCAATTCCCAGGTTACTTCCTGATTGTCATGGACTTTATTCAATGGTCTAAAGGTAATGGCGTCCCTGTTGGTCCAGGCCGTGGTTCGGGTGCAGGTTCCTTGGTTGCCTATAGTTTAAAAATTACCGACCTAGACCCACTACGTTATGACCTACTGTTCGAACGTTTCTTAAACCCTGAACGTGTATCAATGCCCGACTTTGACGTCGATTTCTGTATTGCAGGTCGTGACCGTGTTATTGACTATGTTGCACGCACCTATGGTCGAGATGCGGTCTCTCAGATTGCAACTTTCGGTACCATGGCGGCAAAAGGTGCAATTCGTGACGTAGCCCGTGTCTTGGGTAAATCTTATGGTTTGGCTGACCGTATTTCTAAAATGATTCCGACCAAGCCTTTAGGTTTAAGTTTGGAAGAATCCATTGAGGCCGAACCACAACTCAAAGACATTGTCACCAATCCATCTAACCCAGATAACGAAGATGCAGCCGAAATTTGGGAAATGGCACTCAAACTTGAAGGCATTACCCGTAATACAGGTAAACATGCCGGTGGTGTGGTTATTGCACCAACGAAGTTAACTGACTATTCGGCAGTCCTATGTGATGCAGATGGAACTAACCGTGTAGCCCAATTCGATAAAGACGATGTGGAAGCTGCAGGTCTAGTTAAATTCGACTTCTTGGGCTTACGTAACTTAACGGTAATTGAAGATGCCATTAAGCACATTAATGCCCGTCCAGATATCACTACACCTGTCGACATTTCCTTAATTCCTTTGGATGACAAACCTGCCTATGCTGTGTTCGCAGATGCAAACACCACAGCAGTCTTCCAGTTTGAATCCGTAGGCATGAAAAAAATGCTGAAAGAGGCACGTCCAAGTAAGTTCGAAGAAATTATTGCTTTCGTGTCTTTATATCGTCCAGGCCCGATGGATCTGATTCCTGACTTTATTTACCGTATGCATGGTGGCGAGTTTGAATACTTACATCCATTACTAGAAAGTGTCCTTGAACCGACATACGGCATTATGGTGTATCAGGAACAGGTAATGCAGGCAGCGCAGTTCTGTGCTGGCTATAGCTTGGGTGGCGCGGATTTACTTCGTCGTGCCATGGGTAAAAAGAAAGTCGAAGAAATGATTAAGCACCGTCAAATCTTTACTGAAGGTGCTGCAACCAAAGGTATTGATGCAGATACGGCCAACCATATCTTCGATTATATGGAAAAATTCGCAGGCTATGGTTTTAACAAATCCCATGCCGCAGCCTATGCCCTTGTTGCATATCAAACCGCTTGGTTAAAAGCACATTTCCCTGCTGAATTTATGTCAGCAGTGATGACCTCGGAAATGCAGAATACCGATAACGTGGTGTTCTTGATCGATGACTGTCGTATTAATGGTCTTGAAGTCTTGCCACCTTCGGTCAATATGTCTTTATATAATTTCCATGCCAGCGATCCAAAAACCATCGTCTATGGTTTAGGTGCGATCAAGGGTGTCGGTGAAGCTGCCATGCAGTCTGTGATTGACTCACGTATCCAAGATGGCCCATATAAAGATCTGTTTGACTTCTGCCATCGTATTGACCTAAAAAAAATCAATAAGCGCACGCTTGAAGCGTTGATTCGTGGTGGTGCATTGGATTGTTTAGGATTAGAACGCGCTGACTTGATGGCGCAATTGCCAGAAGCTGTACAAGCGGCTGACCAAGCCCGTACAAACCGCGAAACAGGGATGATGGATTTATTTGGTGAAGTTGAAGAAGTTCAGCGTAAACCTTCTAAACCTGTTAAACCGTGGTCAGATGAAGTTCGTCTTAAAGGTGAAAAAGATACTCTTGGGCTTTATCTAACAGGTCATCCGATCGATGTGTATCGATCAGAGCTAAAAGCCTTTATTTCACAGCGCATTAATGAGCTTACGCCTACACGACGTGGTGTCACTACAGTATTTGCAGGCCTAGTCGTCGATATTGCCAACTTCCCGAACCGCATGATGGTGACGCTCGATGATGGTACTGCACGTATTGAAGTGTCTGCGAATCATGAACGTTTTAACCGCTTCAAAGATGTGATTCAAAACGAAAAAGTGGTGGTCATTGAAGGTGAAATTTACGAACGTGAAGGTTTTGATCGGCCAATGGGTCGCTTAACTAAGGCCTTCAGTTTGAATGAAATCCGTCAAAAACGTGCCAATGCCATTCAAATTAAATTAACACCTGAACATTTTAGTAAAACGCTATCACGCGACATCCAAAATATTTTACTGCCTTTCTGCAATGTCGATATGTGTACGCATATACCTGTGCAGTTATATATTGACTATCCATATGCGACGGCCGACATTCATTTGGGCTTAAACTGGAAAGTTGCCCCACTAGATGAATTACTGTCTAAGCTGCGTGACTACTTCGGCAAAGAATCTTTGCATGTCGAATATCATGTCAAATCCAAAGCTGCCAAAGCGGTAAGTTATGAACAAGCCTCTATTCCTGCGCAGGTTCCGCCACCGCCAGATGGGATGAGCATGGATGATGCCATGGATTTATATCAAGCAGAAGCCAATCAATTTTCTTAAAGTTTAAACGCTGTTTGAACTGCTTTTTTAAATAAACATATTGGAAATATCATGAATCAAACTGACAATGCTGCGGTTTCAGCACATCTCTCTCATGTGCGTATTGTCATGGTGAATACAACATTACCCGCAAATATTGGTAGTGCATTACGTGCCATGAAAACCATGGGACTTTCAAAGTTGGTCTTAGTTGCACCGAAGACTTACCCGCATCCGGACATTAATGCTTTGGCTGCCGGTGCTGTCGATTTAATTGATCAAATTGAAATCGTTGAATCATTAGAAGAAGCCATTAAAGATTGTCATATTGTCTTTGGTACTAGTGCGCGTAGTCGTACCATCCCATGGCCATTACTTGACGCTCGCCCTGCTGCCGAAATGTCTCTCAAAGCGGTCTGTGAACAACAGCAAGAAATTGCCGTGGTGTTTGGCCGTGAAGACCGTGGTTTGACCAATGAAGAATTGGCAATGGCCAATTATCACGTCACTATTCCAGTAAATACTGAATATGGCGTCTTAAACGTTGCCCAAGCGATTCAAGTCATTTGCTATGAAATGCGCATGGCCGCCCTTGCACATACTGAGTTAACTGCAAATCCTGATGCCAAGATGCATGTTACTGATGACATCGATATGGAATGGGATGAACCTTTGGTGACCCATGAAATGATGGAACAGTTCTACCCGCATATTGAAAAAATGCTGGCAGAGATTGAATTTATGGATCCAAAAAATCCAAGATTATTACCTTTACGCTTGCGTCGCCTATTTGGACGTATACAATTAGATCGTATGGAATACCACTTATTACGTGGCATCTTTAGCCGAGTACAGGCTTTAAATAACGGAACATGGAAAAAATCTACAGACAATGAGGATCAATCTAATGCTTAAGCAGCTCAAAGAAGATATACAGGCTGTATTCGCGCGCGATCCTGCTGCACGAAATACGCTCGAAGTCTTAACGACTTATCCAGGAATTCATGCCTTAATCATGCATCGTATGGCACATGAACTTTGGAAAAAAGAGTGTAAAGGCTCAGCTCGTCTATTGTCTTCTTTTAGCCGCTTTGCCACAGGCATTGAGATTCATCCGGGTGCGAAAATCGGTCGTCGTTTCTTTATTGACCACGGTATGGGTGTGGTGATTGGTGAAACAGCTGAAATTGGTGATGATGTCACCCTCTACCATGGTGTGACCTTAGGTGGCACGACTTGGAACAAAGGCAAACGTCACCCAACTTTGGAAGATGGTGTAGTGGTTGGCGCTGGTGCAAAGATCTTGGGCCCATTTACGGTGGGTAAAAATGCCAAAGTCGGTTCAAATGCCGTCGTGACTAAAGAAGTTCCTGCAAATACTACTGCTGTGGGCAATCCAGCACGCTTTATCACCAAAGATAAACCAAAAGATGAAGCGGAAACACGTCGTCGCGACTATGCAGAAAGTATTGGTTTCCAGCCTTATGCTGCAACCCAAGACCAAACTGACCCGATGTTAGAAGGTATGCGTGTATTGTTAGATCGTATTCAGCACAATGAAAAACGTATGAATAATTTGTGTCAGCGTTTGTCTCTCCTTGACCCAACGTTCAAAAAGCAACAGCTTAATGAACAACCTTTTAGTCAGGAAGAACTTAAAATCATTGAAGATGTGCGCCGCGAATGCGAAGCTCAAAGTAGTCAATCTAAAGCTTAACCAAAAGCAATCAGAATAAATTGCCTTTAACTTGCATGTTGTTCAGAGTTTTTTTAGACTGACCAACATGCTTTTTTTATAAAATAAATTTAATGGATGAATCATATGACGCTTAAGCCCTTGGCAGTTGCTTGTATTGCTTTAACCCTTGCCGCTTGTGGAAGCGCCCCAACTAAAAATAATGCTCCTAAAGATGCAATGATTTTTGTAGAGCCTGAACTAACTCCACCTTTCTACGCACTCAACCCATTTAACTACGATGCACCACCTCCTTTTGAATTAAATTTACAAAAAGCTGCAGCACAGCCTGTGACTAAGATGGTGGTAACTAGCCCAACCGACCCATCCAAGCAATTAACCCTTGAAGAAAACCGCCTGATTATCCCCACTGTTGACAGCAAAGAACGTTCGATGAAATTTGCTGCTTTAGCAGGTGACAATGAAATCGACATTACTGAAATTGATGATTTCTTACAGCTTGTTGAAGGTAAAGCACGTCACTATCCACCACGTTTTGTTCAACGCCAAGAACGCAAAGGGTTTGAGCTTAAACTCAAGGAAGTTACGCAAAAATTAGATACGCTTGCGTCTAAAGACAACGCTTCTTTTGATATTTTAGTTCGTGCATTTAAAGCCAGTGTGATGGCACGTAACCTTGATTTGGGTTCTGTGTACACAACTAAATCATTAACTTACGCACAACGTATTTTAAAAATCAACCAAGATGATGCAGAAGCAAACTTCTGGTTCGGTTTTGGTTTATCTGAAGGTGGTGGTCAACGTGAAGCGATTCCATACTTAGACAAAGCAATGAAAGCCGGTGTTCAAGAAGCGTATCTTTCTGCAGCAAATAACTATATTGCCATGGAACAAAAAAAGAACGCCATTCAGGTTTTAAAGAACTATAAAGTTAAATATCCACAAGAAGCAGAAGTTGCTGATCGTTTAATTCAAGAAATTGAAAAGCAAGGTCGCTGGAATGTTTGGCAAGTTTTAAATCCACCTAAAGCTGCGTCTTAAATCAGACGATTTAGAAAATTCTTTTGAAAAAAGACCGTTTTAACGGTCTTTTTTCATTTAAGGTGAATTGAAAATCCTGACAATTATCGTATGATTTGAAAATACTTAACCTTATGCGCGGCCTCTTTATGCAGCAAAATATTAAAAAAATACTGCTCCTTGGAATCATAAGTACAAGCGTACTGAGTGGATGTCAGGTCGTCAGTGTCAAAAATCAAAAACTCAATGTTTCGATTGCCAATGAACGTGAAAGTATTATTTCTCGAAATAAACTTAGCGAAGCCAGTTTAAATGTCTTGTCGATGACAGGTCGGGAAGCCAAAGCCTGCACAGAAGACCCGAAAGCCTGTGTTGATGAGTTACAACAAATTCCTCAGATTCAAGATGAACAATTACTTTCTACAGCAAGTGAATTATATTTAGCTAAAGCTATAGAATATGAATCTTCTTCAGCCTGCAAGTTAGGTGTGCTCAGTAGTCACAAATCTGAAGAAAAACAAAAAATTGAACAAGACACTTATAATAAGTGCTTAGATCAACAATTGATACTTCTCGATAAAAGTATTCGCTATAGCTATGCGTACATGTTTAAAACCAAACGTGCGCCTGCTGATCGTATTTTTGATAACCGTCAAGTTCAAATCCGTGATTTCTATAATCAAGGGATTGCCAAATTGGTTAGCAGCTATGCACTACGTTATAAGCCGCAAGAAGTCACCCAACAGATTAAAGTCGGACAAACCACCTATCACATAGACTTCAGCCACTACCCAGAACTCAAAAATCGTAAAATTGAACAATTGATGTCAACCTATAACCTTAACTTCTCAGGTTTACGTTCAATTACCCGTCGAGATGGTTTTGGCTCCGAATTTCTTGTGGTTTTACCCGAAGAACATACGATTGAAACAGGCAAAGCAAAATATATTATCAACCCGATTGATTTTAAATATCCGTCTGGTTCAAATCCTAATATCCATCAAGCGCGCTATTTAGCTGCAACCTTAACGGCTGAACCACTAAGCGCTACAACTACAGTTGATCAAATTTTGAATCAACATGAGTTTCAAATTAAAGCTTACGATCCGTATAAATATGAACAGGTCAATATTGCCAATAAAAACTATGCGCTTGCTGCCAATTTTTCTGCTCCATATGGTCTTTGGTTAGCACAAAATAACTTGGGTAAGGCAGCTTATTTATCACTGATTGACCGAGATGAAAAACTGACGATGCCGCATCTCTACATGCTTGAACCATATAATCCTGACAAGAAAGTTATCGTCTTGGTACATGGCCTTGCTAGCAGCCCTGAAGCATGGATTCGTCTGACTAACGATATTATGGGCGATTCAGTGCTACGTGAACATTATCAAGTGTGGCAAGTCTTCTATTCAACGAATATGCCGATTATTGAAAGCCGCTTCCAAATTTATTCCATTTTGACTCAGACCTTTAGCAAAGTAGACGCCAATGCCGCAGCTAAAAAAGATGCTGTTCTAGTCGGTCATAGTATGGGCGGCATTATTGCACGACTACTGGTCAGCCAAGCCGATACCACGCAAGCAGCTTTGAAAATGATGAATTCACGTCAATTAAATCAGTACCGAAATATTCCAGTCGTGAAGCAGCGTATGGTGATTGATGATATTCCAAATTTCAGCCGCGCAATTTTTTTAGCTGCACCTCATCGCGGTACAGAATATGCAGATCGCTGGTTTACCAAAGCCGCTCGAAAAATTATTAAACTCCCAGGAGCTTTTTTATCGGCTATGGGTGATGTGTTAACTCAAGAAGAAGACCTGAAAGATTTATTTCGTGAAATTGACCATGGCTTGATCCAAAATGGACCAAGTGACTTAAGTCATCAATCAAAATTTATCGCGCTCACTGAAGATATTCAGCCGCGTAAGGGTTTGAAGTTTCATTCAATTATGGGAAATAACACCAACAGTCAAGATAAAAATATTATGACGGATGATATTGTACCATACACTAGTGCTCATCTAGAGGGTGCTGTTTCAGAAAAAATCATTAAAGGGGGTCATTCGATTCAAGAAACCCCTGAAGCTGTACTCGAACTACGCCGTATATTACGTTTGCATTTGATTGAACTTGGCCTCTATAAACCATAAGGCAATACAGCATTTAAATCGATCTACATATTTTAAAACCGATCTCAGGATCGGTTTTTTTTATTTCTGCATTTACTTGAATATGCCATTATTCAGGTAGTTACTATATAAGCTTTTTTTTAATCATTTTAAAACTCAAAGGCACTCGTTGAACTTTACATAAACCTTATATTGGAGATTAATTATTGTAAAATAAATTCAAAATATTGTGCCCATTTCCTAATTTTTTATGAGCATATCGAATTATGAAATTTTAAGGCTTTAAGTCACTTCTTCTGTGAAATTAAGGGTCTAATCATAACTATATAAAATTAAGTATATTTTACGTCAAGTTTATAATCCATTTATCAACCGCTCTACCGCGATGAAGCGGCGAAAAAATTTTGTTTTCGCGGAATCATTATTTTTCTCCGGTATGCCCTGTCATGTGCGGGGATTTATCAAGTGATCCCATAACGCAGTTTTGTAGATTCCTCAGTATATTTGGATAGTGTTTATCATTCTGATTGCATGGGATTTATCTTTTGTTCCGCATTAAACCCTTATTTTAATGTTTATACTTGTCTAGGCTCGATGTGCGCTGTTGCGATCATATTTACTATGATTTGTAATGATCACAATGATGCGCTATTACATGCAGCCATGAAGTATGCCGTGGTCATCATCTATGCCTTTGTTGGTATGCGTTTTTATATTGCCATGGTTGCGGGTTGGTAGAACATGACCCACTGACTGGGCTAGCAAACCGTCGTCCATTATAAGGAGCTTTAGAACAGCTATGGCATTATGCCCTACGCCATCAACAGCCTTTAACCATCATGGTGATCGATATCGATTTTTTTGAAAATTAAAATGATCATTTAGGTCATCAGGCGGGTGACATCTGCCTCACACAAATTACTGAGGTTTTGTCTCAAATCACCAATCGAAATGGTGAGTTAGCTGCACACTATGGCAGCGAAGATTTTTTACTCCTCTTTAGGATGTTAACTGAAGCTGAAAATTGAACCTTTGGCTGCCGATTTATTACGCAGAATTTAATCACTCGAACTTCCACATCCAGCCAGCCATATGTCTAAATTTGTGAAGATTAGCATCGGTACGGAAACGATCATTCCATCTGAATCTGATCAAATTCAAAAATTTATATTGGCCACCGATCAAGCGCTTTACCTTGCAAAAGGCAGCGGTCGAAACCAATATCGATTAGCTCAGGCTGAAGCGCAGCTTGATGTTTGAGTCAGTTTATCGCTTTGTAAATGTATCCATTGTTGAATTTACACACAGACTTTTTAGCGTTTATAAATAATATTTTGACTGCTTTTTTTACATGCAGACAAACCTTTTCTGGCATTTTCCTGTCACTTTTTTTGCTAGAATCAGCAACACGATTTGTTAACGTACACCTGTGGTTTTGAACGAAGAGACAATATAAATATAAAGACTTTTTTTAAATCCAATTTTCATCAAAACAGTGTTATTCGTTTAGCAGCGCACAAATTTTTATTTTAAGGTATTTCGTTTCATGCAAGCTGATAATTCCAAAGTTGACCTTTCAACCCTGACTCCGATGATGCAACAGTACATGTCAGTCAAAATGCAAAATCCGCATTCACTGATGTTTTATCGGATGGGTGATTTTTACGAGCTCTTTTTTGAAGATGCGCATAAAGCAGCAAAACTTTTAGGAATTACACTAACACATCGTGGTAAAGCCAATGGTGAGCCTATTCCTATGGCTGGTGTCCCGTACCATGCAGCTGAAGGCTATTTAGCCCGCCTTGTAAAAAAAGGGGAAACGGTGGTTATCTGCGAGCAAATTGGTGAAGTGACAGGCAAAGGGCCGGTTGAGCGCGGAATTGTCCGTATCATTACCCCGGGGACATTAACGGACGATGCACTGATTGCCTCCCATCAAAGTTCAAATTTAGTCGCGATCTGCTTACAACAAAATCAAATCGGGATTGCTTTACTAGACCTCAGTGCAGGTATTTTCAAAGTTCAGCAAATGGACTATCAACTGGAACAATTGGCAATCGAACTTTCTCGTTTAATGCCGAGCGAAATTTTGATTGATGAAGATCTTATTGATCCGAATATTGTCGAGCAAATTAAACGTCAATTAGACTGCCCTGTCACTAAACGTCCAAACGTCGACTTCAATTTAAATAACGCACAAAAAACGCTGTGTGACCAATTTGCAGTTGCCACACTTTCAGGTTTTGGTATTGACCATTTACCTTTGGCGAAAGCTGCCGCAGCGGCTTTGATTCACTATGCAAAAGTGACTCAAAAAACTGCTTTACCACATATCCGCAGCATTCAACTCGAACAAAGTAGTGATTTTGTGGCGCTCGACCCCGTCACTCGTCGTAACTTAGAACTGATTGACCCCCTATTTGAACATGGTACTTCCCTGTTCCAACTAATCAATGATTGCCAAACTGCGATGGGCGGCCGCCTATTGAGTCGTACCTTGATGCAGCCTTTACGAGATACCGCTTTATTGGATGCACGTTTAGATGCATCACAAGCGATGCTGCAAGGCTATCATGAGTCTCCGATCCGCTTAGTTCTCAAAGAAATTGGTGATATTGAACGTGTGCTATCTCGTGTAGCTCTCGGCAGTGCTCGTCCACGAGACCTAGTTCAGTTACGTCAAACTTGTGCACAAATTCCCTATCTTCGACATGCACTTGAACCGATCATTCAGTCACACCAATCTAAGCTGATCGCTCAGTTAAATGATGAAATGGGTGATTTTCACGGCTTACATGAGCGTCTCATGTCTGCCATCGTAGAAAACCCGCCAGTGCTTTTACGTGATGGAAATGTGATTGCCGAGGGTTTCGACACTGAACTTGATGAACTACGTAAAATTCGTGACCATGCAGGACAATTCCTCATTGATCTCGAAATCAAAGAGCGTGAACAAACCGGCATTGCAACCTTAAAAATTGGCTATAACCGTGTCAGTGGCTACTATATTGAACTCACTCGAGCGCAGGCTGAGCAAGCACCTGATCATTATATTCGCCGCCAAACCCTAAAAAATGCGGAACGCTACATTACCCCTGAGTTGAAATCTTTTGAAGATAAGGTGCTTTCGAGTGAGTCACGTGCATTAGCGCGCGAAAAAATGCTCTTTGAGCTATTACTTGATGAGTTACGTGCAGATATTGGCAACTTACAAATGATGAGCGCCGCTATAGCGCAAATTGATTTACTGGCTAATTTTGCCCATCAAGCTCGATTACGAAATTGGTCACGTCCTGAATATAGCCCTGAAGTTGGGATCAAAATCAAAGCCGGTCGTCACCCAGTTGTGGAATCTCTGAGCAAATCAGCATTTACTCCAAATGATACTAGTTTGGACTTTAATCACCGCATGGCGATTATCACAGGGCCAAATATGGGCGGTAAATCGACCTTTATGCGCCAAACTGCCTTAATCAGCTTATTGGCCTACTGTGGTAGCTTTGTCCCTGCCCAATCTGCCATTTTAGGGCCGATCGATCGGATATTTACCCGTATAGGATCTGCCGACGACTTGTCTACAGGCAAATCAACCTTCATGGTGGAAATGACTGAAACCTCTCAGATTCTTAATCATGCAACCAATCAATCACTGGTACTGATGGATGAAGTTGGCCGTGGTACGAGTACCTATGACGGCTTATCTTTGGCGTGGGCATGTGTACTCGATCTCACGCGTCGTATTAAATGTTTATGCCTATTTGCAACGCATTATTTTGAACTCACCGAGTTAGGCAAAGACGCTAATATCGATAACTATCATGTAACTGCTCGTGAGCTAAATGGCAACTTGATCCTATTACATAAAGTCCAACAAGGCCCGGCGAGTCAAAGTCATGGTCTACAGGTGGCAAAGCTTGCGGGTATTCCTGCAGCTGTGATCAAAGAAGCGCAAAATCGCCTTCGTATATTAGAAACTCAGCAAAAACAGCAACTCAATACTGCTGTACAAACCGATCTATTCTCAGCACTAACAGAGCCAGAAGTCATCGAACGCGTGGTTGAAGTTGAAAAAACATCGCCCGTACTTGATGCCTTAGCAGATTTAGATGTCGATAACTTAAGTCCACGTGAAGCACTACAACAACTTTACGCCTTGAAAGATTTACTTAAGATCTAAATTGAGCAGAAGCGATAGATGAGATATGCAAAGAACACCTATGAAGGTGTTCTTTGCATTGACTCCATTTAAATGTGTAAATTAGTAAATATTTGCTATCTACTACTGCGGCTATTCAGCAATAAATTGATAAAAAATTAATGTTGTTAAATGTTTCATGCTTAAAATCCACATTAAAAATATTGTTCGATAAACAGATGTAATTTAATCAGTTTTTGAGTATGATTCTCATTCATTGTGAAATTTACATAAATTGTTCAGTTTTTAGTGATTTTAACAGCACTGCATATAATAATTATCAATAAAAGGAATTGTTAGTTACCCTATTTTTTGCCTAAAATACACCATTAGTTTATTAGAACCATATTTTTTAGGTAGCTGTCGCCATGACCTTTGTTGTCACTGAAAACTGTATTAAATGTAAATATCAAGACTGCGTAGAAGTTTGCCCTGTTGACTGTTTCTATGAAGGTCCAAACTTCCTTGTTATTAATCCAGATGAATGTATCGACTGTGCGCTATGTGAACCTGAGTGTCCAGCTAACGCGATTTTCTCTGAAGATGAGTTACCTGAAGGTCAAGAAGTATTTATCGAACTTAATACTGAACTTTCTCAAAAATGGCCGAACATCACTCAAATTGGTGATCAACCTGCCGACCGTGAAGAATGGAACGGTAAAGCTGATAAATTACAATATCTCGAAAAGTAATTTTACGCTTTCATGAAAAGATCAGCACATGCTGATCTTTTTTTATACTTAAAGCACACATTTCATTGCAAATTATTCAAATTTTATCAATCAAATTGGATTAAAATAGAACGAGTTTATAAATAATTGATTTCTATAATGAAGCATTTACTTAAGGGATTATTGTCCGTTGCAATATTCCCTCTTGTTTTCATTGGTTGTACAACTACACCACAAAAACAAGGTCACACTATTACAACTCCCGACGGTAAACGTATTTACATACCTCAAGAAAAAGTGACGACCATCAGACAAGCCCCGCCTAAAGTGGTGCCTTATGCATACAACTCATGGGTCGCATCTGTTGATAATTTACGTCGCGTTCGAGACTATGAAGTCTTTTTAGAGAAAAATGGTGTAGGCAATATCATCCCTTCATTTGAGCTGATGCGTACTGCACGTGATTGGCAAAAATGTGGTCGCTCAGAATATATGGTGCCTAACCGTGAATTATGGCAAAACCAAATTGCAACCTTACGTGTCTTTAAATATTTAGTTGCGGCCAATATCTTAACGGACTTTGAAGTGACTTCGGTTTATCGTGATTTGCCTTTGAACCAATGTGCCGGTGGTGCAAGTTCATCTCGTCACCTATATAACTCGGCGATTGATTTCCGTATCGGACCTGCGTACCCGCAGCCCGAAGACTACAGTTATATTGAAAATACCAAGTTCCGTTTATGCCAATTTTGGTCACAACACGGGCAGAGTCTCAATATGGGATTAGGTTTATATGCCAGCGGACAAATTCATATTGATACTCAAGGCTACCGTACTTGGGGACCTGATCACTCAAGTCGCTCTTCAATGTGTAATTACTAAAACATTACATCGTCATATCAAGACCTTTTCGGAGGTCTTTTTTGTACATAAAATATTCAAATATAGAACAATAAATTGCGATGTTGGTGGAAAGGTTTAAAATGCTTGCATCAATCACGAGGTGCGACAACATGCAACAAATGTGGACAGACATTGATGCTTACATCGATTCACATTTAATTCCTGAAGATCCAATACTGACTCAAACACTTCAACATACAGATGAACGTGGCTTTCCAGATCATCTTGCTGTAGCGGCCAATCAAGGCATGTTGCTACAAATGTTAATCCAAATGAACAAGTGTAAACGCGTTTTAGAACTTGGCACTTTTGCAGCCTACAGCACTATGTGGTTAGCACGCGCATTACCTGATGATGGTTACATTCTGACCATTGAAGGTCGTGATACACACGCGGCCCTCGGTCAAGAAAATATTGATAATGCAAACCTTACACAAACGATTGAACTGAAATGTGGTCGTGCGGCAGATATTTTACGTGCCCTTCCTGAAGATACCGAACCTTTTGACTTTATTTTTGTCGATGCAGACAAACAGAGCTACCCTGAATATTTAGAATTAAGCTTAAATTTATCTCATTCAGGTACAGTGATTGTTTTAGACAATGTAATTCGTGCAGGCGAGATTCTGAACGCTGAAAACCATAAACCCAGCATTGAAGGTATCCGTGATATGTTCAAAGCCATGCAAAATCATCCGAAAATTTTATCTTGCACAGCACTTCAAACTGTTGGTTGCAAAGGTCATGACGGTTTTGCGATTGCAATCGTTAAATAATCTCAATCGAGGTGTTTTTTAAACACCTCGAATAAAGGTATAAAAAACAATCAATATAATATTTTATTTTAAAAACAATTACTTACAAATACTACACACAGAGTTATCCACAATTTTTGAGGATAACTCTGATTATTTTTAAATCAACAACTTATTATTTATTTACTCGTAATTGTCCGTCTATTAAATCAACTCTGTTCGTTTGCTCAACTTATTTTACAACCAACAATGGAACACTGGAATTTCTGAAAATACTGGTAGTGATACTGCCCAAGAAGAACTGATGGATTTTACTGTGGCTAAAAGCGCCAAGTACGATTAACTGAATACCATGCTCTTGTTGATAGTCCAGAATATTTTCCGAAACATCGCCATAACGGTATTCTGTCACCACATCGAGACCGGCATTGGTTAAATAATTTTTTGGATCATCCAAGATTTGTGGGTGATCTCCAACATAAACCAAATGACATTGTAAGAGTTTGAGTAGATCACTTTGTGCCACACGCTTCATTAACTCAACGCATTTAGGCGAATATTCATAGGCAAAAATAAAGCGAGTCGGTGGTTTAAACGTTGGTCCTACGGTCATAACTGTACAACTTGCACCACGAATAAAGTTTTCAACATTACTACCCAGCGGCTTATTACGCTCTGCTGAACGTTCACCAACGCGACCAATTAAAACAATATCGTCATCTTGCAAAATATTAAAACTTTGCTCTAAGAAGTCACCCTTTTCCTGAATATGGGTGGTTTGAATCCCATGCTTATCTTGGATCATTTCAGAAATGTGTTTGAGCAAGTTATTACTATAATCTAACGCTAAATCACTTTGTTTTTGTTCTAACTCCGCGAGTTCTTTTAAGAGCATGGCATTACTTTCAAATCCAATCACGCCACTGATTTCACCTAAGTGATAACTTGCCGGATAGTAATCAAGTATTTGCACTAAAACCAACTCACGGTGAGTTTGTTTAGCAACCCAAGCAGCAGCATCAGCTAGTGCATTAATGCATGGAGAAGAGTCGATACAGGCGATAACTCGTTTCATGATTAGCCCTCGTTTTATTATTGCTTGGCTATAAAATGTTGTTTGTTATTTTTAACTTATCACAACTCTGTTTCACTGTGCATGCATTTGTGTAAGCATAAAAAATATTTATGACGTATTTGGCGATTATTTATTCACGATATCGAATGAATTTTGCAGGATTTCCAGCAATGATTGCACGCGCTTCGACATTTTTCGTCACCATACTGTTCATACCGACTACAGCCTGCTCAGCAATGTGAATGCCATCCTTGATTCCAACATGCGCACCTAGCCAAACATCACGTTCTATCTCAATCCCTTGTGATCGTACAGCTTGCTGATAGATCGGTTGATTGACATCCATTCCATGATCAAAAGCATATAAATGGCAATACGCCGCCATACGGACTTGATTGTGAATTTTGATGCCCACGCGCCCACCATCTAAAATACAGTGATGATTGATCGCCACTTCATTACCAATTTCTATTGGGCCATGCAGGGTGCAATCCGCCGCAATAAAGCTGTTATCTCCAATGACAATCTTACGTCCCGGTTCGGCAAAAATATGAGCCAATGGCGATATAAAACAGTTTTCACCAATTTCAACAGTTTCCATCGATTTGAGATAGTCTTGATATTCCTGTTGCCAAGCTTCGGCCCAACCACGATTTTTCGGTTTGAGTGACCAATACAACCAAGGCATATAATTCAGACGATGCTTATGTTGCTCTCGATATTTCAATAATGGATCTTGTTCATTCATCTTCAGCAGCCTCAACGATATGCAATTGTTCACGTCCGCGAGTTACATCTTGAATCTTTAACTGTAGCGGTTGGATTTGATGAATTTGCAATGATGCAAGTACATTTACGCCCTGCGCTGTATATTCTTCCTGAAATTCAATTTGCTGCTGATTGAGTTCGTATTGGAAAATTGCCCATTCATTAAACTGACAACTAAATTGCACTTTTTTCTTCTCAATGAGTTCAATTTTTTCAGCTTGTAAAAGGCATTGACCTGCACAGCCACCATAGGCACGTACCAATCCCCCTGTCCCGAGCTTAATTCCGCCATACCAACGATTAACCAAGACCAACACGTTGGTTAGGTCATTCCCTTCTATGGTTGCTAGAATGGGCCGACCTGCTGTGCCTGAAGGCTCACCATCATCATTAAAACGTACGGTATGTCCAATTTTCCATGCCCAACACTGATGTGTTGTTGAGATATCTTTATGGGCTTCGAGAAATTCTTTAACGGCTTGTTCATTTTCCACAGGAACTGCGATGGCTTGAAAACGACTTTTTTTAATGTCTTCTTCATATTCAAACTGTGCGGCGAGTGTAAATGGCATAACGTCTTTAGATCCTGTATCAAAGGATATTATAGCGTTTTTTGAAAGACTTACATCCACAAAAAAGCCCCCATTGCTGGAGGCTTGATTGGCACTGCGCTATTAACGTTCGCGAAGTGCTTCTTTTGCTTTATTGAATGGCTTGATTAAGTACTCAAGTACAGTTTTCGAGCCGGTACGGATATCAACTGTCGCCACCATACCTGGAGTGATACTAAAACTTTTACCTTCTTTATTGCTTAATTTATCACTATCTGTACGGATATAAACACGATAATAGAACTGATCTTGTTTCACTTCATCACGTAAAGTATCTGGTGAAATGACGGTCACTTTACCTTTTAGACCACCATAGATCGAATAGTCATATGCCGTAATTTTCACTAAGGCTTCTTGACCCGGACGAATAAAAGCAATATCTCGCGGTGAAATACGTGCTTCTACCAAAAGCTGTTCATCCAAAGGTACAATGGTCATCAATTTACCATTTTGCGGAATCACACCGCCCAATGTCATCACATCAATCTCTTTGACCACACCACGAACTGGAGATTTAAAAACGGTACGGCTGAGTGTATCTGATTTGCCTTTCACCACTTGTTGCTGTGATTCAATATCAGTATTGGCTTTCGACAATTCTTCCCGTGATTTCACCAAATATTGGTTACGGACATCATTTAACTGATTTTGTAAGTCATTCGCTGAACGCTTTAAACGAAGTACTTCAACTTCACTTGCTGCCCCTTTAGCAACGAGCGGCTCAGTCATGGCCAATTCTTGTTGAACTAACACCAATGCCTGTTTTAAGCCGGCAACAGATTCTTCCAAGTTTGCACGACGTGAATGATATAAAGCTGTTTCTTCCTTCACTAAAGCTGGAATCTTTTGAACATCTTCAGGAAAGGTTAATGGTGTACCATTCACTTCTGCACGTAAACGTGCTGCTGTCGCACGTGATGCCACAAGTAAAGACTCGGTTTCACCAACATTTGATGCGAAGCGTGTTGGATCGAGTTGCGCAAGGACTTGACCTTGTTCAACAATTTGACCTTCCTTCACATTCAACTTGGTTAAAATACCTCCCTCAAGCGACTGAACAATTTGTTCTTTCGAAGATGGAATCACTTTACCTGTTCCTGTAGAGACTTCTTCTAATTTAAACAACCAAGCCCAAACTAAAAGGATTGCCAGACCAATCGTAATAATCCAAATGATTAAACTCGATTTCGGTAATGGTGGCTCTTTAAAGCTGACTTTGGTCGAGCGTTGTATTTCTTGTTTATTTTCACTCATGATTTAAGCCCCAGCTACTTTTTTCTGAGCATTCTGATTCAGAATTTGATCACGAGGCCCATCCATGACAATTTTACCTTCATTCACCACAATAATGCGGTCAACCAACTCAAGTACCGCACGGCGATGTGTTGCTACCACCATAGTTCGGTTTTGTAAATAACCTTTTAAATGATCGATCAACTGCTTCTCAGATACGTCATCAATGGCTGCTGTAGGTTCATCAAGCAATAGAATATTGGGTTGACGAATCAATAAGCGTGCAAGCAACAAAGCTTGGCGTTGACCGCCAGAGAAGCCTACACCACCTTCTAAAATGATATGGTCTAGCCCTTCTTTTTTCTCTTGAACAAAGTGAATTGCACCCGTAATTTTCAGTACTTCAATCAATTGTTCATCCGTAGCCAACGGAGCACCCAAGGTCAAGTTTTCACGAATCGTACCATAAAATAAATGTGCATTTTGGTTCAATAGCCCCATATCACGGCGTACATCTGCGGGGTCAATTAAAGACAGCTCAATCCCATCTAATTTAACTTTGCCTTGTACTGGCGTTTGCATACCCGATAACAATTGGAGTAGCGTCGACTTACCAGCACCATTTCGGCCTAAAATTGCGATTTTTTCTCCAGCCTTAATTTCCAGTTTTGGAATTAAAAGACTCGGACGTGGATCATCCTCACCATACTTAAATGACACACCATTGAGTTCATAATGACCATTAATTGATGGTCGATGAATAAGGTGAGAATAATCCGGTTGATCGACAGGTTTCTTCATGAGTTCGTCAAGACCTGCTTTCGCCACTTTAGCCTGTTGTAAACGACCTAATACCCCAGCCAGTGCAGAAATTGGTGCCAACATTCGTGAGGACAAAATCGAACAAGCCACCAAAGCACCTGTGGTCATTTCACCTTTCATCACAGCAAAACAGCCGACGAGTACAACGATTGCAAATGTTAGACCCTGAATTTTTTGTGTCCATGCCGACATTAAGCCCACGATTTTACGTTGACGCATGCTGACATCAGCAGACACTTCATTCATGTGGTTCCATTGGTTTTGGAAGCGTGATTCAGCACGAAGTAATTTGATATCTTCCATGCCTTGCACAGATTCAACCAATAATGCATTACGAATCGAAGACTCGCGCATACCCATTTGTGCAAGTTTAGCCAATGGTTTTTGCGCCAAAATCCCTGGAATAATCATCAAAGGAACCACCAACAGCATGACCCAAAATAGATTGCCGCCAATTAACCAGAAGATGAACAAAAACAAGAAGAAAAACGGTAAATCGGCAATTGCGGTAACAGTCGTCGAAGTGACCATTTCGCGTACCCCTTCTAATTCACGAATTTGTGAAATAAAAGTACCTGTTGATTTTGAACGTTCGCTATTTTTAATCCTTAATGCATGACCAAATACACGATCGGAAATTTTCAAATCGGCACGTTTACCAATAATATCCGATAAATAAATTCGTGAAACACGTAGTGCAAACTCAAATATCGCTGCAATTAACACCCCACCGGCAAGTACCCATAAAGTCGGTACAGATTGAGATGGAATGACGCGGTCGTACACGTTCATTGAGAACAAAATAGTGGCTAGGGCCAAAATATTCGCCATTAATGAAGCAAACATAATGTCGATGTAGCGTTTCCAGTCTTTTAAAACAATCGACCAGAACCAATTTTTTTCAAACGGCTTGATGTATTCATCAACACGTGCATCGGGTACAGATGACTCTGGACGCAGAATATAAATATTGCGAACGCCATGGCTCAATCGTTCAATAGAGAAGACTTGAGATAGGCCTTCATCTCCGCTCAATTGGACACTGGCATTACCGTCTACGTCGATGCGTTCTACCACACCCACTTCACCACTAATAAACTCAACCAATACCGGTAAGCGCCATGGATTGAGCAGATTTATGTCATATTTATTTTTTCGAACACTTAATCCAATTTGGCGTGCCATGACTGCAACCAGTTCATCGGCATTTTTGTGTTGATCCCAATCCAACTGCAACCGTATACGTTCTTCAGAGGGTTCAATTCGATAATGCTTTGCAATATTCAGAACCGCTTGTAGCCACGGTTGATAATTTATTGTATTACTCATGGCTGAACTTCAAACCCCTGAATAGATATATTATTAAGTTCATAGATATTTCGTGAACGCCCTGTCACTTGGATGTACTGTGCAAGTGCTGAGTAGATATCATATTGCGATGTCACAATTTCTTGTGCGGCACTATGTATGGCTTGCTCTGCATTCAGTAGATCGACAACCGTTCGAGTTCCTAATTTATATTGTTCTTGATACAGCTCTTTGGTTCTTACCGTTGTTTCACGACGCTGCACCAATATCGACATTTGACGCTTTTTATTTTCGATTTGTTCTCGAATCATTCGGACTTGATCAATCACATCCAAATACACTGTATTTACTTGTGCTTTAGCTGCTTCTTCAGCATAGCTTGCGGCACGTGTTTGCGCTGCGATTGCTCCACCTTGGTAAAAATTACTGGTCGCTTCCAACATGATTGAACTATATAAACCATCATCTTCGTCATTATTTGGATTACGGCCATTCACCGCCTGACTCAGACTGCCTTTGACATTAAGTGTTGGATATGCACTTAATTTTGACTGTTGCTTTTGCAATTTGGCAACTTCAACCCCAGCCTGCGCTTGCATCATGCTTGGAATCATCTTGAAGTCAGGATCATCATACAATGCGGCTGCAGTTAAGATCCGATCGGGTATCACCCAATTGATCTGACTTACATCAAAACCTAACAAGGTACGAAGTCGCTGTTGGTACTGTCGAAGTTGAGTTTCTTGCACAATTAAATTTGATTCTGCAGCTTCTAAATTTGACTTGGCTTGAATAGGGTCTGCTTGACTACTGATCCCTGCGGTTGCACGTAGATTAGCAATCTCAGCAATCCGACTCACACCGGCAATTTGCTGCTGCGCAATTTTAGCCACTTCTTGATATCGTTTAATGTTGATAATTGCATTTGCAACATCAAATGAAACTTCATCTAAATTTACAAGTACATTAGCCTGCTCTTGTAACATTTTTGCTTCTTCAATGCCTACTGCACTTTTGGTTTTACCAAAGTCATATAACATCTGCGTCGCATTTAAAGATACCAACTGACGTCCACGCTCGCCTTTAGTCAGATCTGCAGTGCTCAATCCACCTGAAATTTGGGGATAATATGCAGCATTCGCTAGGTCAATATTGGCGTTTTGCGATGCGACTGTAGCAATACTTTGCGTGATTTCTGGACGTCTTTGGACGGCGATATGTATCGCATCAATAAAACTTAGACTCTTCGCTACTGTGTTTGGATTATAGCTGCCTTGTTGCGTTCGACCATAAGCAACGGCTGGCATTTCTTGGACACGTGAGGTATCTAAATTATATTTACTGAGTTCTGTGATGTTAATTTTTTCGGCAGAAGGTTTCGGCTTATTAGGTAAAAAAATCTTATCTAATGTCTTTTGAATGGTACTTTGTGCAGTGCCGGTATCTGCTGCATACACTGAACCAATGGAAAAGGGTAAAAATAATATACAAAAGAAATTGCACTTATTTTTACGCGGACGCCCAACTTCTGGACCATTCATCTTTCGTAATCGCATGATTTTTGCAGGTCGTATTTTTAGTTTAAAGTATACTGAATTCTTGTTAATTTTTTAGATTAATCGCTCAGTTTTTGTCATTTCAGACAATAACATAAACCCGCTGAAGGAAACTAGCGCCATTCAACGGGAAATTTCTTATATTATTCAATTAAACGGTAAAATCATCACCAAGATAAACTTTACGTACCGTTTCATCTGCAAGGACTTCTTCTGGAGTACCTTCTGCAATCACTGAACCTTCGCTCACGATATAGGCATGCTCACAAATCGCAAGGGTTTCTCGCACATTATGGTCGGTAATTAATACACCAATACCGCGATCTTTCAATGTTCTGATAATGTCTTTGATATCACCCACTGAAATAGGATCAACCCCTGCAAAAGGTTCATCTAGCAACATAAATTTAGGGTCTGCCGCTAACGCACGCGCGATTTCCGCACGACGACGCTCACCACCCGACACACTCATACCAAGAGAATCTTTGATGTGTGTGATTTTAAAGTCGGCAAGCAATTCCGTTAAACGTTGCTGACGTTGTTGCTTATTTAGATCTTTACGGGTTTCTAAAATCGACATGATATTTTCAGAAATGGTTAATTTTCTAAAAATAGATGCTTCTTGGGGTAGATAACCAATACCTTTACGTGCGCGCTCATGCATTGCCAAGTCAGACAAATCAAGATCATCTAAATGAATCTCACCTTTATCCATACGCACCAGGCCAACAACCATATAGAAACTTGTGGTTTTACCTGCACCATTTGGACCAAGTAAACCCACAATTTGACCACTTTGCATGCTAAAGGATACATCCTTTACCACCCAACGCTTACTGTAGTTTTTGGCTAAATGTTTAATACATAAAGTTTGAACTTGCGAGGTTTGCTCCATTAATCACGTGCTCCTGGGAAGGACTTAGTGCTTGATGGTGGAATTACGATCTGTACACGACCCGAAGAAGATCCAGATTTATTTGGTGTACCCTCAGCAACGATGTCACCTTTATTCATACTGTATTTCAGGCTATTACCCCGAATACTTGCACCATCTTGTTGTAACAAAGCACCACCTGTCATGGTGATAATACCCGTTTCAGCATTGTAGACAATTTTCTGAGCTTGGCCTTTTGCATAGCCTTTGGCAGGGTCAGTTTTTTGTTGGAAATGTGCTGGCCCACCCGTTGCTGTAATCGTACTGATCTCTTTTTTGCTGTTTAAGTTCGCAACGATTGAGTTTGCCTGAAGCTTCATCGAACCCTGTTCAATGATGACATTACCGGTATACGTCGTAATCCCGGTTTTTTCGTTAAATGTTGCACGATCGGCAACCAATGAAATCGGTTGATTACGATCTGAAGGCAAAGCAAAAGCTGCAACTGAACATAACGCCAGTGAACCGAGTAGCGCTGTACGTTTTAGGAAAGTTTTTGCAGTTTTTCGATTAAAATTATGGTTCATACTTTCCTCGAATATTAAAAAATTCGTATTGACCGTCGTTTAAATTTGCTTTTAAACCTTGGCTGACAAATTCGGCTTGTGGTGAAATCACCGTTACAGTCTTGTCCGTTTCTATTTCACGCTTTTTTGGAAAAGCAGTTAGTTCCTCAGTACGAAACTCCATTTGCCCTTCACGCATCAATTTTGTTGCAACCACATTGTCACTCAGTACGACTTTTTGGTTATCATCCATACCATTGGCTTGTTTGGCAAAGAACGTGGCATCGACAGCACCATCCTGATAGGTCGATGCTTTCAGATTCACCAAATGAGACGTTTGCTTTTGCAAATCCTGCTCAAGTCGATCGACTTGCGCACGAATATGCAATTTTCCCTGCTCATCAGTCTGCGTCAGGTTAATGTTTTCAGCTGAGTAAGTCATACTTTTCGAAGAGTCCGCCTGAAGCTTATTACCCTTTCCACCGAAATAGTAAAAACCACCGCTTACTGCAGCAATGACCACAGCTGTCACGTATAAAACTTTAGTATCCATAAGCGGAGATTCAATCCAGTGACTGCATCAATTTATTAATAAGGTGCACTTGCATATTTTTCAAGTAGTTCCTGGTATACACCTTTAGAAACTAAAAGCATATCGCAGATTTCACGAACAGCACCACGTCCACCCATCGCCTGCGTCACAAGATCTGCACGGCGACGTACTTCTAAATGTCCATTTGGTACGGTCACTTTCATCCCCGCAATAGCGAAGGCTGAAAGATCGGGCCAGTCATCGCCCATATATAGGCAATCTGAAGGATCAATACCGAACTGTGCGCAGGCTTCAGTCAAGGCAACGCCTTTATCTTCACGACCTTGAAAAACCAAATCGACACCTAAGTCAGACATGCGTTTTTCAACAATATTACTTTTACGGCCAGTAATAATGATGACTTTGATACCCGCTTTTTGCACCAACTTCATGCCTAAGCCATCTCGAATATCAAAAGATTTGATTTCATCGCCGCTATTGGTCAATGTTACAAATCCATCACTTAAAATTCCATCTACATCCAGTACCAGTGCTTCTATGTGACGCGCTTGTTCTAGCAATACATACGATGCCATTTTCTTAATTTACCCCAGCCTGAATCAAATCATGCATGCTGATAATCCCAATCACTTTATTGACATCATCAACAACTACAAATTGTGTAATTTTCTTTTCGTTCATACGTTCTAAAGCATGTACCGCGCGTTCTTCTTGTGAAATGGTCAAAGGATTTTTAATCATCACTTCTGAGACTTTCATATTCACATCAAAGCCTTGCTGTTTATCAATCAAACGACGTAAGTCACCGTCGGTAAAGATACCCAATAAGGTATCGTTTTCATCGACAATCGTGGTGAGTCCCAAACGTTTATTTGAAATTTCGTAGAGAACTTTATTCATTGGTGTCTCTGGCGACACTTTGGGTAAGTCTTCACCTGTATGCATTAGATGTTTTACATGCAATAACAAACGCTTACCCAACGCTCCAGCAGGATGAGAGCGTGCAAAATCATCCGAGGTAAAGCCACGTGCATCCAATAAAGCAACCGCAAGGGCATCACCTAAGGCTAATGTTGCAGTGGTACTTGAGGTCGGAGCTAGACCCAAAGGGCATGCTTCTTGAATATTACCCAAGGTCAATGCGACATCGGCATTTTGTGGCATTGGGCCTTTATTGTCGCCACTCATAGTAATGAGAGGAATGCCCAAATGTTTGATCAATGGCATCAGCATCATAATTTCATCACTCTTACCTGAGTTTGAAATTGCAATGAGCACATCACCTTTAACCAACATGCCCAAATCACCATGTCCAGCTTCACCCGGATGCATGAAGAAAGATGGCGTACCAGTCGAGGCAAATGTAGCGGCCATTTTACGACCGATATGACCCGATTTGCCCATACCAGTAATCACTAAACGCCCTTTGCACTGTAAAATGATTTCGCAGGCTTGGCTAAAACGATCATCTATTTGCGTCGCTAATACTTGTAAAGCATGCTCTTCAATACGCAAAGTTTCTAATGCGACTTTCTGAAAATCGACTTGATTCGGCATATTTGGTGGATTCAAAGTTGTTATACCTTAAGCCGTGAGAGGTGCGCTCTCACTTTCAAAATAAAAAATTTTCACAATTTTATCATATCTATGCAAATAGCACGTTTCCAAATGTATAAGAATTCATGAATTATGCAGAAAAGATGCATTTCTTCATTTTTATCTTCCGGACAGATAAATTGAATTCAGCACTCGAATGAGATTCAGACTGAATCCAATTAACCTTCTACGCTATTTTTAGCAACGCAAAGACATCAAGCATTAAAAAATATCTGCTTTTTTGGGTTTTAACTTTATGAAAAAAAATGCTTAGGTTAAGATGAGCCATCTTTTGGTAGAAACAATTTGAAGACCTATGCAACCTTTTGTTCTATATAACTCAGAGCAACGTAAAAAAGTAGAATTCGTACCTCGCAAAGAAGGACATATCGACATGTATGTCTGTGGAATGACTGTGTATGACTACTGTCATATTGGTCATGCTCGAGTTATGGTTGCATTTGACTATATTATCCGTTTCCTGCGCAGTCAGGGCTGGAGCGTTAAATACGTTCGAAACATTACCGATATTGACGATAAGATCATTGCCCGTGCCAATGAAAATGGCGAAAGCATTACTGCTTTAACCGACCGTTTTATTAAGGCCATGAACGAAGATGCTGCCAATTTAGGTTGTGCAGCACCTGATGAAGCACCACGTGCAACAGACTATATCGATCAAATGCAGAATATGATTGGTAGCTTGGTTAACAAAGGTACAGCCTACCCATCTGCAAATGGCGATGTTTATTTTGAAGTTGAAAAGTTTGCCAAATATGGTCGTCTTTCGGGTCGTAAACTTGACGATATGCAGGCTGGTGCTTCTGAACGCGTTGATGTAGAAGTAGAAAAGAAACATCCTTTTGACTTCGTGCTTTGGAAACATGCCAAAGAAAATGAACCTTCTTGGGCTTCGCCTTGGGGCAATGGCCGTCCGGGCTGGCATATTGAATGTTCAGCGATGTCGACCTGCTGCTTAGGTAACCATTTTGATATTCATGGTGGCGGTTCAGACTTAACTTTCCCGCATCATGAAAATGAAATTGCGCAATCTGAGGCATCTACTGGCGAACAGTATGTTAATTACTGGATGCATGTCGGCTTTATTAATGTCGATGGCGAAAAAATGTCGAAGTCTTTAGGTAACTTCTTCACTATTCGTGATGTGATGGATAAATTCCACCCTGAAGTGATTCGCTTCTTTATTGTGTCATCACATTACCGTAGCCCAGTAAACTTCTCTGACACTGCTTTAAAAGAAGCGAAAAATACCCTTTCCCGTTTCTATCATTCATTTAAAGCTTATCAGCAAGTCTATGGTGAAAAAACCGTAGAAACTTTGGATGATGCTTTAGTTGAGCGCTTTAATGCCGCTATGCGTGATGATTTCAACACCGCAGAAGCAATTGCGGTATTGTTTGAAGTCAACAAAGAATTGAACCGTGCCGTAAAAGATGAAAATGCTGAACAAGCGGCTGTGTATTATTCGACATTGCGTCACTTGACCAATATTTTAGGTTTGGTTCAGCACAATGTTGATGAATTTTTAAAATCAGATATTGGTCAAGAAGCACTAGGTCTCTCTGAAGAGCAAATTGAAGATTTAATTCAACAACGTAAAGATGCGAAAAAGGCAAAAGAATTTGCCAAAGCAGATGAAATTCGTCAGTCTTTACTGGATCAGGGCGTAGTTCTGGAAGATACACGTCAAGGTACTATTTGGCGCCGTGCTGATTAATTAAGCAAACAGAAGCATAGAGAGTTGACAGCTGTGTGAAATTCTCTATAATTCACCTCATTGCGGGAATAGCTCAGTTGGTAGAGCATAACCTTGCCAAGGTTGGGGTCGGGAGTTCGAGTCTCCTTTCCCGCTCCAGAATACGAAAAACCCTCATCGAAAGATGAGGGTTTTTTTATGTTTAAATTTTTCTTCAAAGGCTTATTTTTAGATGTATTTACTCATGTTATGCACATGAAAGCAATTTCGCATTTTTAAAATAATATATAAGTCTATTCGACGGAGCCTTACATTTAGGGATTGAATACAGGGATTAGCTTCCAGCTGAAAGTACTCTTACGAAACGTTGTTTCTCACTCGGGAAAATGAGATGCGAAGCTTCGCAAGGAAACCATCTTGCGGCGCAATGCACCTCACAGACAAAACTCGTTCACTACCGTCAAATTATTCAAAGTATTCAAAGTATTCAAAGTATTCAAAGTATTCAAAGTATTCAAAAACATTTTGATTAGAAGTCGTCCTGTCTCAAACAATTGCGGATGACATTACCGCGTATCTTTATTATTTGAAGCAAAGTACGCTTCTGATATTACTGCGTAACATCTGTTATTTATTATATTGTAGCCACGTTAATAGGCCTTAATTTCTCCCTAACGAATAAGGCTGCCCCTATTGCCACACGACCTCTCACCCACCTGTTAAAAAATAATCTGATGAAATGCTCATCTCGCCAATTTTCCTCAATTTTTCTCCATAATTTTCCGTTATTCTTTGCCAAAATTACATTTGGACAACCAAATAATGCACGGCGCGCACACCACACTCAAACTGACCAGCTTAAGTTACGCATTACTTACGATCTCAACATCAATTTGGGCCGCAGATACTGTTCAAAATCTCCAAGAATCTGCAGCAGTTCAGCAAATGGAAGCTTTAACATTTGAAGTTCCAACAGCAAGCACTAAGCCCAAAGACCCAGATATCAGTGCTGTCGCAAAAACCATCATAAGCCGTGATGAAATGTTGAAATTTGGCGATCAGTCAATCAATGATGCACTGCGTCGTGCTGCAGGATTTCAACTCCCCGGTGTCGACGGTGGTCCACGTGGTGGTGCAGGTGCTGGCGGCATGCGTTTTCGTGGTGGTGGCGCACCCGTGTTTTTAATCAATGGTGAACCTGTACAAGGTGGTCCTCGTGGGGGCATGTCAGTTGTTGATAGCATTACACCGGAAATGATCGAACGCCTTGAAATCACCAAACAACCAAGTGTAGCTCAAGGCTCGGTTGCTTCATCTGCAGTCATTAATATTATTTTAAAAGAACCATTGAATGGCACGCGTTTGAGTGGTTCTGTACGTGCTGGTTATGGTCTAACAAAGTCAAATACACGTGAAGAAGAACGCACTAATTTAAACTTTCAAATGGATGGTCGTTCAGACCCTTGGATCTATAGTTTATCTGGGAGCCAAATGTGGAATGATTCAGATACGCTCATCCGTACACAAGATGCAACAGGAACGAAAACTCAAAAACGCATCACCAATCGTACGTCGCAAATGCTGACCCCACGTGTTGAATATCAACTTGATGATCAACAAAAATTGGTCGCTGAAATGTTTTATCGCAACAATGAAAGCAAAGGCACAAGTGGCACCCAAGTCCAAAAAGATAAAAATGACAGCATTCGACTCAACACACGATATGAGCGTAAAGACCAAGGTAATTCCGACAAAATTCGCTTATCAATCGAGCAGCAAAATGAAACCGAATTAACAGAGTATAGAAATTCTCAATCGTATATTGATGAACAAATTAATGAATATGGCTTGGGCTACGACGGTGTCCGAAAGTTCGACTCAAAACGCCAAATAAAATTTGGTACCGATCTACGTAGTAATGAACTTGAAAGCAATATTGCAGAGACCTTAGATGAACAATTGTATGCTGCTTATGTTGAAGGAAGTTGGAAATATACGCCGCGCCAAACCTTAACTCTAGGTGTACGCCAAGAGTGGATTGATCGTTCAGGTTTAGTGGATTATCAAGATCAGCATTTAAGTCCTGTATTAGCACACCGTTTTGACTTTAATGACCAATGGTCACTTCAAACCAATTTGAGTCAGGCTTTTAAAAACCCACGTAGCAATCAATTGATGCCGACGGTTTCAGTTTCTACAGATAGTGATGCAGGGACACTAAACAACCCTGATCGTGGTGGTAATCCTGACCTAAGACCTGAAACTATTAATGCTTACGAAACAACCTTAGGCTATAACACCCCTGCTGGCGGTGTAAATATCACTGCCTATTATCGAGAAATTAATGACTATATCGAAAAATCGATCCTGTCAGAAAATGCTACAGGCGGTCGTTGTGAAACAGGAAATACCGATTGCCGTTTTGTCGAACGTCCTTATAACCAAGACAGTGCAACCACCTATGGTGTGGAAATTTCTGGACGCTATGCACTGAAGCAAACGGAGAATGGCCATTCATTTATGTTGAATGCTCAACTTTCAACTGTACGTGCAAAAATTGAAGAAACTGACGGCTCTGATCGTTTGGCAAGCGATGTTGCACCTTATACCGCAAGTGCTGGTTTATCTTATAACTATCAACCGTGGCGTATTGCAACAAGTGTGAACCTCAATTATACCCCTGAATATACACGTGGGCTGAGTAACGAACCTTACAATCGCACCAGCAATGAACGTGTCAACATGGATGTGAGTTTTACTAAGCGCTTTGATCAAAATTGGTCTGCATCAATCAATGCACGTAATATTCTCAGCTCAGATTATAAAGAAGTGTTAAGAGAACAAAGTTCTGGCGCGCTATACCAATCTCGTATTAATGAAGCAATTCAAAGCTTTATGTTTACCTTAGAAAAGAAATTCTAAACCGTTTCTAAGAGCTTCCAATGAGATTTAAACTAAAAAAACCGATACGGATACGTATCGGTTTTTTTATTCGTACATGATCGCAAACTAGCGCTCAATTGCCTTCAACATTTTCGCAATTTTTAGGGTATGTTCCTTCTGCCCTTTTTTCTCTAAGACCTTTTGCTCAACCCACCATAAATATTCAAAAATTTCTGATTCACTTGAATCCTCTTGAATTAATTTAAAAATATTGGGCAAATAATCATCATATTCATCACGTAAAGCAGGAATACGGCGAATCCCTAAGGGGTCCCATTCCTTTAATAAAATTTTATGTATCGCATGCAAGAGACTAGCATCTCGATTATGTTTTGACTGCATACAAGTTCCCTGGCTTATATTTTTTTACTTTTAAAATCAGTTATCTAATTATGTGATGATATTAAAAGAAAAATGAACTGTTGTTTGTCGAAGATTTCATCATACGCATCTCTAAACGCTTTTCCATTGGTTTTTCATCTTTTTTTTATACTAAACCAAAGCTTTATCAAAATATCATGCACTTTTTCTCATAAATTTTGCCAATAAAGCCTTTCGAGAATCCCTTACTTCACAGTACAAAAGTTTTAAATGCTAAGTTCAATTTTCAGACCTAATCATTCAAAGAAAAAAACAATACGCTTCAGCCAACTTCTATATTTATCTCTTTTCGCAATTGTGAAAAATTTACAGTTTTCCTTTTTAATCTCCGACAATTCAAGCTACATTCTATTTTGAAATTTTAATCCTGAAAAATCCCTATGAGTACTGCATTAAACGAAACCATTTACGTCATTCAACACCTTGCATTTGAAGATTTGGGTTCATTGGAAGATGTATTTTACCAACTGGGTTATCGGGTAAGATACTTCGAAGCTGGTGTCGATGACCTCAGTAAAGCTATGCAACATACAGGGCTTACCATCATTTTGGGCGGCCCGATCGGAGTTTATGAAACTAATGACTACCCTTTCCTACAAAAAGAAATAGACTTACTTAAAGTACGTTTAGAGAGTAACTTACCGACTTTAGGCATTTGCTTAGGTGCTCAGCTTATTGCACATGCATTGGGAGCGAAAGTCTATCCAGGTCATAGCAAAGAAATCGGTTGGAGTGCCTTAGAGCTTGATGCCATTACTCACAATATTTTAGCGCCATTAGATCAAGTGCCTGTACTGCATTGGCATGGTGATACCTTTGATTTACCTACAAATGCACAGTTACTAGCCAGCTCAGCAATTTATCCAAATCAAGCGTTTAGTTATGGACCCAATATTCTAGCTCTACAGTTTCATATTGAAGCAGAAGCTCAGGCCATGGAAAAATGGCTAATTGGGCATACATGTGAACTGCATAAAGCACAAATTAACATTCCAAATTTGCGCATGGAAAGCCAACAACATACACCTCATTTAGAACGTGTTGCTCCCCTTATTTTGCAACAATTTTTACAACAGCTTGAGCTTTAAAACAGCTATTAATTTAAAACTAAATGGCTTATAACAGTTGCACTTCAAAACGTATAAGCCATTAGAATGACTCCCTTACTCAGCATTGCACTCATCCACTTTTTTGCTCTCATCAGCCCAGGCCCAGACTTCTTTTTTGTCACTCAAAGTGCTATTCAACAATCCAGATCACATGCATTATTTGCCGCATTAGGTATTTCACTTAGTATTTTAGTTTGGTCAATTTGTGCAATAAGTGGCTTACATTTTCTATTTCAAAAAATGGCTTGGTTACAACAATGCCTCATGATTTTGGGTGGCTTATATCTTTTATATTTAGGCTCTCAGTTATTAAAATCTGCATGGAGTAAAGACCTCGGCACAATAACGAAATCAACCGAGCAAGCTGTACAGAAAAAATCGCCTTTGACGCTGTTATTCCAAGGTTTCTTGACCAATATGGCCAATCCTAAAGCATTGGTTTATTTCACTAGTGTATTTTCCATTGGGATCAGTGCAAAGGTCAGCATTTTTGATCAAAGCTCTTTATTGGCTTTAGTCTTTATTGAAAGTTTGATTTGGTTTGCATTGGTTGCGGTCTTATTCTCAGCACCTAAAATGACCCATTACTATCAAAAATTTAGTAAAAAAATTGACGCCATTACCGGTGGAATTTTCATCAGTTTTGGCTGCCTATTGCTGCTCAATCGCGATTGACCACTCATCAAATACTCATCTACGAGACATAAAAAAGCACCCAAATGGGTGCTTTCCTAACTTAGCTGAGGAAGCTAAATCTTATTTCGCTGCTGCCTTTGCTGTAGACACAGCCGCTTCAGTCGTAATATTTACCGTAATTTTGTCGCCTACATTTGGTACATATGCACCGACACCAAATGCTGAACGATCAAAAGAAGTCGTTGCATTAAAACCAATCGTTTCCGCCTTAGTCATTGGGTGAACGGCTTGCTTGTTCAATACAGCATCCAATACCACTGGTTTAGTCACATTTTTAACTGTTAAATCACCCGTGATTTTGTATTTAGTTTTGCTGATCGCTTGAACTTTTGTACTTTTAAACGTGATATTTGGATATTTTTCAGCATCAAAGAAATCAGCTGTTTTTAAATGATCATCTAATGCTTTGACATTGGTATTTAAGCTCGATAATGGAATCGTCACATTCACAGACGAATTTGCAGGTTTTGCATTATCGACATTAATTGTCCCTTGAATGTCACTAAAGTTTGCAGAAGGCGTTGAGAAACCAAAATGATTCCAAGTAAATACTGTTGCTGTATGAGTAGGATCAATTTGATAGGCAACAGGTTTTGCCATAGAAATTGTTGTAACTGATGCTACCGCCAAACCGATTGTTAATGCTTTAAAGTTCATGTTTTTATCTCACTATCGAATACTATTAAGTCTATAGGTTTTTAGCCGTATTACAGCTTTAAAGATAAAACGTTTTGTTGCATGTTTAGAACGATAGTTTTGTAAAATCTGTAGCAGCATCTACAACCACTCTCAATTATTAAATTTCCCATATATTTCAAATAATTAATAATTTAATTGATCCATGAGTTATTTATCCTAAATTTAGGAAACATCAACCTATCTGAGTCGTAGGTTTTCTAAACAAATCCACTTAAGATTTTTAGACATCATAAAAATCTGAGTACCCAAAAATGACAGAACAATCGCTGGCTATTGAAAAAGCCTTAAATACTAAAATGCCCAAAGATGTCGTTTTGGCATTTCTTATGAATACTTCAAAAGAACTCGTCGAAAATGCAACTCAGCTGCTAGTTGCAGAAGACGCGGCGTATGTTTCCTTAAACTTCAGCAACCCAGAACTTAAACAAATTGAGCCGTGGGCTGGGTCTGGCACAGGCAGAGACATTTATATTTATACCTTTGCCAACGTCGGGACCTACTGGAATATCGACGACTTTCAAATCACGGATATGATCGCTGAAGATGAAACCGTAGCTGTATTTGGTCAATTCACCTACACCTCAGTCTATGCAAAAAATACTTTCACCTCGCCTTTTTCAATTAAAGCCAAAGTTCAAAATGGTTTAATCAGCTATTTCCAATTCATGGAAGATACCTATGCCTCAGCATCATCTTTCCGCGTAGGCGGAGAATGGATCATTCAGCAAGATGCAGACTCAGCTAAAAACTTTAAAGTTTCAGCTTAATACTTAGATGCAGCAGCTCTTCACGCAAGAGCTGCTGTTGATTTGGAATGGCCTTTTACATTAAGTTAATGACAGCGATATTGGATAAACCCAGTTTTTCTCGCGATTTGATCATACAGCTTTTGTGCTGTTTCATTGTCCTGATGCGTAAGCCAATACACACGGTCACACTGCCGCTGATCACAATATTCTTTCACTTTCGCGATCAGCGCCTTGCCAATACCCTGCCCGCGATATTCTTCAAGCGTATATAAATCTTGCAAATAGGCATAAGGCTGCAATGTCCAGCAGCTCTCATGTTCAATGACATGCACGATCCCAACCACTTGATGTTCAATTACGGCTGCAAAGCCATACATATGTTCGCACTCAGCAGCATGTAACCTTTGCCATGTTCGCTCGGTCACTGCATCCGCCACCTGACTTTTATAAAATTCTAAATACAGCTCCCAGAGCGGCTGCCATTGGCTTTTTAAAATTTCAGTTAAATTTTTAATTTGTATTTGCACGTTCAATGTCTTTTTTAAATGATCACTGGATTTTTATAACTGAAATAAAGCTTTTTGTGTTGAAAACACTGTATTTTATGCGCTCTTTTTAAACATGATGAGTCTTGAAAGAACGTTTTCTTATCTGTTTTATAAATACAATAGACAAATAAAAAGCCCGAAGATTCGGACTTTTTAACCATTCAGCTTATAGCTTTTCAACCAAGATCCGATCTACCTGCTTTAAACCTGTATGCTTTTCATGGTTCTTACGGCGAATCTTAATCACTTTGTCTTCTTGCAAATCTTGCAACATCAATTCTACTGCAACCATGGCTTCAAGCTCTAAGTTCGTGCCTATCCATTTCTGTTCACCAGCATCCATCAGTACAATTTCATCATTTATCTGATCGTAAAGGCTCATCGTTTCCTCACTTGGGGCAACATTGCACCCGTGGCTGAATACTGCATGAATGAATTAATTTTAAACCAATGCTTTAATTCATTCGTTACAAATCGTTATTTCACAATTAAAAAATATATTTGATCTCTGCAATAAAAAACGCCCCTTCTCTGGGGCGTCTTTTTTACTGTTAATCTTTATAGATTAAGCGGTAATTTCTTTCACTGCAGCAACAACAGCATCAGCTGTGATACCGAAGTGTTTGTACAAGTCTTTTGCTGGAGCAGATTCACCGTAAGTCGTCATACCGATTACACGGCCATCAAGACCTACAAATTTCCACCAGTAGTCCACATGCGCAGCTTCAACAGCAACACGCGCACGGATTGCAGCAGGAAGAACCGCTTCACGGTAAGCAGCGTCTTGTTTTACGAATTCTTCAGCACATGGCATAGAAACAACACGTACGCCGTCAAGCTGTGCGTAAGCATCCATTGCCAATGAAACTTCTGAACCAGTCGCAATGATGATTGCTTTCAATTCGCCTTTTTCTTTTGCAAGTACATAACCGCCTTTCGCAACGTCAGCAATTTGATCTGCTGTACGAGTTTGGAATGGCAAGTTTTGACGAGAGAAGATTAATGCTGTAGGGCCTTCTGAACGAAGCAGCGCAGATTTCCAAGAAATAGACGCTTCTACAGTGTCACATGGACGCCAAGTGTTCAGATTTGGTGTACCACGTAAAGATGCAATTTGCTCTACAGGTTGGTGTGTAGGACCATCTTCACCTAGACCAATTGAGTCATGGGTATACACATGAATCACACGCTGTTTCATCAATGCAGACATACGTACTGCATTACGCGCATATTCCATAAACATCAGGAATGTTGCTACATAAGGAACGAAACCGCCATGAAGTGCAACACCGTTAGCAATCGCAGTCATACCGAATTCACGTACGCCGTAATGAACGTAGTTACCCGCTGGGTTAGATTCAACGCCTTCTGCGCCTTTCCATAAAGTCAGGTTAGAGCCTGCAAGGTCAGCAGAACCACCTAGAATTTCTGGAAGTTGCGGTGCAAATGCTTGAATGGCATTTTGGCTAGCTTTACGAGTAGCGATTGTTTCAGCTTTAGCATTTACTTCAGCAATATAAGCATCCGCTTTTGCTGCGAAGTCAGCAGGAAGGTCACCAGAAAGACGACGTTTTAGTTCAGCTGCTTCTGCTGGATATTTAGCAGCATAAGCAGCAAATGTGTCGTTCCAAGCAGATTCAGAAGCAGTACCTTTGGCTTTTGCATCCCAAGCTGCATAAACATCAGCAGGAATTTCAAATGGACCTTCTGTCCAGCCCAAAGCTTCACGAGTTAAAGCGATTTCATCATTACCAAGCGGCGCACCGTGGCAATCTTCTTTACCTTGTTTGTTTGGTGAACCTAAACCAATAATGGTTTTACAAATAATTAGGGTTGGTTTCGCAGTTTCAGCTTTTGCTTCAACAGTTGCCGCACGGATTGCATCTGCATCATGACCGTCAACTTTAAGTACTTGCCAGCCGTATGCAAGGAAACGCTGTTCTGTATCATCAGAGAACCAGCCTTCTACTTCACCGTCAATCGAGATGCCGTTGTCATCGTAGTAAACAACTAATTTACCTAGACCCAAAGTACCAGCCAATGAACATGCTTCGTGAGAAACACCTTCCATTAAACAGCCATCACCTAAGAAACAGTAAGTGTTGTGATCTACAACTGTGATGTCTTCTTTGTTGAATTGAGCCGCTAAAGTTTTTTCAGCAAGTGCAAAACCTACAGCGTTTGCAATACCTTGACCCAATGGACCAGTCGTTGTTTCGATACCCGGTGCATAGCCCAATTCTGGGTGACCCGGAGTTTTAGAATGCAATTGACGGAAAGATTTTAAATCTTCAATAGACAGGTCATAACCTGTTAAGTGCAATAGCGCATATTGCAACATAGAGCCATGGCCGTTTGACAATACGAAACGGTCACGGTTTGCCCATTGTGGGTTTGCAGGGTTGTGGTTGAGGAATTCACGCCATACCACATCAGCAATATCTGCCATCCCCATTGGAGCACCTGGATGTCCTGAATTTGCTTTTTGCACAGCATCCATTGCCAATACACGAATTGCGTTTGCAATACGACGTTCGTTAAGCGGGGTTGTCATAGGTCAGAGTCCAAACAAATGGTTTAAAAGAGTAAGATGAATAAGAATTCAAAGATGCGTATATTGTCTTAAAAAAAGCGGAATGGGTAAAGCCTCAGGGGCAAATTTTCGCTAATTATTCTTGCACCACCTGTATTTTGGGCGCTTATTGCACAATTTCAGGCCTATGCATGTCGTTTATTTTGTATACAGTGACGCTTTTATATGGCGAATCAATGACAGCGCAATGCATATTTAGAGTTAAGTGGCGAAAGCAAACACTTCGTAATTGATAAAAGTCCAATACATCGAATGGAAAATGTGAATATAAATAGCAGCCAAAGCCGATCCAGATAAATGGCCATTAAAAATATGAAATATATTCAATAAAGAAACCTATGAATATTTATGAAACTCTAAGAGCATACTCATTCCTGTGAAATCAGCACTGATCCAATATCTTCGAGACCCTAAATACAGAACTTTAGATACCACGACATGTAGCAGGTAAATTTCGCTGCGAAATATCATCCGAATGACAATTCCAAGCACCATTTAAACCATCTGGAATACTAAAATAGATCTGCTTTGAGCGAAGAGCAAAATTGACATCTGTTGATTTAAACGTAAAAACCACTGAACACGTTCCTGCCACATCAGTAATTTCACTACTCGCAATATATTTGGTACTGATACTTTCATTCAGCGCTGTATTCAAATCTATGCAGCTTTGTTCTGCTGAATAATTTTCAATCAGTTTCAATTTATAGGATGAAATCATTGTTAAAACTTCAGCCACTTGCGCTCGAGCGACATAGCCATTGTAAGATACAGTAGCAATTGCAGCCAAAATGCCGATAATTGCCACTACCATCATGATTTCAATGAGTGTAAAACCAGACTGTTTCATTACGTTTCCCCATTCAACGTAATGACAACTAGGCAATTTGCGTACCAAGTCTCAAAGGTCCGCATTTAGTGTGTTTTATTTTTCAAATTAAACGAATAATTGTCGTTTACAGTCATATTCTGGCAGTTCATGACATTCATTATTGATAAATCTCAGGATATTGATTTGATTTTTTCTTATAATTGATTCACTTAAAATGCCACTTTAGGCATTTTAACGCCTAATCACATTGTTGCTTGTGCCAAAACAAAATATCTCAGTTTTATCTCATCATAAAAAATTAAATTGAGAAATCCATTGCTCATATCAATTTTTTAGATGCCTATATCAATTAAAAAGTCATTGAAATGAATTAATTTCATCCAATTTGGTCATGTTAAGCTAGTCCTAAACGCTTTCTCGATGTAACATATTGCGTCTTTAAATTTAACTGTGATAGGACTTATGCGCGAGTACGCTGTATTTACCTCGGAATCTGTAAGCGAAGGCCATCCGGATAAAATGGCTGACCAAATCAGTGATGCTATTTTGGATGCAATCTTAAAAGAAGACCCATATGCACGGGTTGCTTGTGAAACGCTTGTAAAAACGGGTGCGGTTGTACTTGCCGGTGAAATCACAACAACTGCAAATGTTGACTTTGAAGCGATTGTTCGTAATACCGTAAATGGTATCGGATACCACCATTCAGATCTTGGCTTTGATGGCTCAACATGTGCCGTGATCAACATGATCGGTAAACAATCACCTGAAATTGCTCAGGGCGTTGACCGTCAAAAACCTGAAGATCAAGGTGCAGGCGACCAAGGTTTAATGTTTGGATATGCAAGCCGTGAAACTGATGTGCTTATGCCAGCACCTATTTCATATGCGCATCGCTTAATGGAAAAACAAGCTGAACTACGTAAACAAGGCAAACTTGCTTGGTTACGTCCTGATGCAAAAAGCCAAGTAACATTTGCTTATGAAAACGGCATGCCAGTTCGTTTAGACGCAGTTGTACTTTCGACTCAGCACGATCCAAAAATTACTCAAGCTCAATTGAAAGAAGCGGTAATTGAAGAAATCGTGAAAAAAGTGATTCCTGCTGAAATGTTCCATGCAGACACTAAATTCCACATCAACCCAACAGGTATGTTCGTGATTGGCGGCCCTGTAGGCGACTGTGGTTTAACAGGCCGTAAAATCATTGTAGATACTTACGGTGGTATGGCTCGTCACGGTGGTGGTGCGTTCTCTGGTAAAGATCCATCAAAAGTGGACCGTTCTGCTGCTTATGCAGGCCGTTATGTTGCTAAAAACATTGTGGCTGCTGGTCTAGCTGACAAATGTGAAATTCAAGTGTCATATGCGATTGGTGTTGCAGAACCAACATCTATCTCGATCAACACATTCAATACTGCAAAAGTATCTGAAGATTTGATTATTGCACTTGTACGTGAACACTTTGACTTACGTCCATACGGTATTACTCGTATGTTGAACTTGATCCAACCGATGTACCAACAAACTGCTGCGTATGGTCACTTCGGTCGTGAAGGTTCTGATACCGCATTTACATGGGAAAAAACTGACAAAGTGGAAGCGCTTAAAGCATCTGCTGGTCTTTAATCTTAATAGATTAATTTCTCAAAAAAGCCTGCATTGATTGCAGGCTTTTTTATGCCCCATATGTCCATAACTAAATCATCTAGGATAAAAATAACGAGTGTAAAAAATATTGACTAAAATTTACGCCTAGCTTATTCATAAAACACCAAAATAATTTAAGAACAACATCATGCCCTTTCCATTAGACTTAAAATTTATTACTGCAACTGAAGAACAATTAGGATTTAAGTTTCCAGAAAAATATAAAGCCAGAATGCAAATTGAAAATGGTGGCGAATTCGGCATTAGCTTTTCTAGTGCGGATGAATTTAAAGATGGTGATGACATCGAAGCTTGGTGGCTTTTTCCCTTCCAAGACACCAGCGATGTGAAAAGAATAAAACGTACGATGAATCATCTAGCCGTAGAACATCAATCCATCAGTGAAATAGAAGACTTCCCTGAAAAAAGCATTGCTATTGCACATAACGGCGATGGCGATTATTTATTGATGCGTACGATAGACGATACACAATTGGGGGAAGAAATATATTTATGGCGCCATGAAGACAGTGAATTTATCTATCTACTTGTGACTTCAATTGAAGAATTATTTAGTCAAAACCCTTAACGCCATAAGCAGATATAAAGCCTTTCAAACTACAAAATAAGCTGGATAAAATTACACTAAATCAACAATTTTTGATCAAATATCGAATATTTTTTCAGCTAATATTAATTCAGCCCATGCTACGGGCATAACAACAAAAGGAAAGATCAAAATGAATAAATTACTTGTTGCTTTAGGTTTGGCTGCAACTGTTGCACTTGTTGGCTGTAATAAAGACAAAGCGCCAGAAACAGGTGCAACAACTGGTGAACACCTAGAAAACGCTGCTGATCAAGCAGGCCATGACATCGCTGATGCAACTTCAGATGCGGCAACTGCGACAGCTACTGCTGTTGATAATGCTGCAACTGCAACTGCGACAGCAGCCGAAAATGCTGCAGAAAATGCTGAAGCTGCTGCACACAATGCCAAAGAAGCAGCTAAAGACGCAACTGCTGCAACAGCAGGTGCTGTTGAACAAGGTGCAGCTGACGTGAAAGAAAAAGCGCAGCAATAAGCATTTTATAAAAAAAGCACCTTCGGGTGCTTTTTTATATCTGTATTTTATTCAACTTACTGTTTCAATCTATTTTTAACTTGAAATTTAACTGATGTCAGGTCAATCTTATGAGGTCATATAAATAACAAACTTAGAGAAAATAATGTCTTACTCACATCATGCCGAAAAACATTTTATGGAACGTACGGGTTGGCTACGTGCATCTGTACTCGGTGCAAATGATGGCATTATCTCCGTTACTAGTTTAATTATGGGCATGGCTGCAAGTGGTGCTTCTAGCCATACCTTACTCATTACCTGCATTGCAGGACTTATCTCTGGTGCAACCTCTATGGCGGCGGGCGAATATATCTCTGTGAAATCTCAAGAAGACGTCGAAAAAGCAGATCTTCACATGGAGCATAAAGAACTGCAAAAGAACCCTGAGCTAGAACTTAAAGAACTTACCCAAATTTATATTCAACGTGGTTTAGAGCCTACACTTGCCCATGAAGTCGCAGTCCAATTAACTGCACATGATGCACTTGAAGCCCACGCCCGAGATGAAATTGGAATCCATGACAATACAGCAGCAAAACCTGTTCAAGCAGCGCTATCATCGGCTTTAGCCTTTTCAATAGGTGCAATATTTCCGATGATTGCGATCTTGATCAGTGCTGACATGCATATTGAAAAAACTGTTATGGCCGTTGGCGTGATTTCCCTAGCACTCCTCGGTGCTTTAGCCAGTTATGCAGCTGGCACTTCTATGTTGAAAGGCAGTCTACGTGTTGCGCTTTGGGGCATTGCAGCCATGCTTTTTTCTAGTTGGATTGGTTCTTTATTTAATGTAAATCCAGTTTAATGTTTCTTTTATCAGTTTTACAAATATTGAAAATCAATTATTCACAGCAATTATTGTGTGAATTCTAAACAATATTAATTTTTACAATATATAAAAACCGTAAAATAGAGATACATTTTTTAAGCTTTTTTTCCATGTCTTTTATTGCTGCGCCAGCCAATCGATCCAATGTATCGATTTGGATGGCTTTTGTTTTATTAATTTTAGGCACCATTGGTGCTTATCTGGTTGTGGGCGTTAACCAAGCATTGCTATTTTTAATTGGCGGTGCTTTGGGTATGACGCTTTATCATGCGTCTTTTGGTTTCACCTCGAGTTGGCGTGTCTTTATTAAAGAGCGTCGTGGTCGTGGCTTGCGTGCACAAATGATCATGTTGGCTTTGGCTGTATTGCTCTTCTTCCCTGCTTTAGGTGCGGGTGAATTATTTGGCAACCCAGTCAAAGGTAACGTTAATCCTGTTTCAATGTCCGTGATGATCGGTGCCTTTATTTTTGGTATTGGTATGCAACTTGGCGGCGGCTGTGCATCAGGGACCCTGTACACCGTGGGCGCAGGTAGTGCACGCATGATTGTAACGCTGATCTTCTTCTGTACAGGTTCATTGATTGCAACTTCGCATATTCAATGGTGGTTTGACCTTCCCCACTTTGAGCCGATTTCTTTAGTCAAAAGCTTTGGTGTAGTCCCTGCACTGGCATTAAACTTTGTGCTTTTTGCAATCATTGCCGCAGCAACAGTTTACTTTGAAAAGAAACGCCATGGTCAGCTTGAAGTTGAACCGCAAGCAATGCAACACGGCTGGAAACGTTTTCTACGTGGACCATGGCCATTGGTTTGGGGCGGAATTATCCTGACTTTACTGAACTTTGCCACACTCGCACTTGCAGGCCGTCCTTGGGGCGTGACCTCTGCCTTAGCCGTTTGGGCCGCAAAATCAGCAAGTGTCATGGGCATCGATGTTTCATCTTGGGCATATTGGCAGCAGCCTGCAAATGCCAAAGCACTCACCGAATCATTATGGTTTGATATCACGTCGATGATGAATTTCGGCATCATGCTCGGTGCCTTACTCGCAGCGAGCCTAGCTGGTAAATTTGCACCAAACTTTAATATTCCAAAACGTTCACTGCTAGCGGCTGTTATCGGTGGTTTGATGTTGGGTTACGGCGCACGTTTAGCATACGGCTGTAACATTGGTGCGTATTTCAGCGGTATTGCTTCAGGTAGTTTACACGGTTGGTTATGGTTAGTATTTGCCTTCATTGGGAACGGTATTGGCGTCAAACTACGTCCAATCTTCTTCCCTGGTGAACGTCCACAACCGGAAAAACTAACAGGCTGCTAATTTCAGTAAATAAAAAGCCCCTCAAATGAGGGGCTTTTTTAATCTGTCAGAGCTGCTTTTAGATTACAACCATATTGCATAGTTTCTTGTGCCTGTTTATATGTGGTATAGCGGTTGATAATAAAATCATAAAATTGGTCTGCATTCGCAAATACCTGACTCAAATCTTCGTTTGCGGCATTTGGCAGTTTAACGTCTTTCACCAAGGCTAAGTTCACATGTCCGAGATGATACATTTCAGAAAAATAATGATTCATTACTTCGCAATAGGCAATTTTGGAGCTTTTTAAAGCGGTATTAGCAACAAAATGCTGATTTAAAGTTTTTAAGTTCTGAACATCTAAAGCGGATTGATCTGAAAAAGCCATACTTTCTACTTTTTTTAGTTGACTAAAATCGGCTGCTAGAGTTTGATTTAATTGTTCAAAGCGTTGTTGTAATCCCGCTGTATCGGCAACTTGATAACTTTTTGGATTGAATGTTTTCTTTTCTTGTTCATTTGCAGAACACGCCGTTAATGCCATTGTCGTCAGAATGGTCGTAACAAGAAATAATTTCATCAAAGTCTCACTTAAACAATCAAAAGCGCAATCATTATGCCCGAAATTCTTCAAATGATTTGAAATTAAATCGCTTTCTCATTCATATAACGCCAATAACGACGTGGCACATACTGCACATGTAATTTCATATTACGTCGGGCTTCAATATTGACACTTCTAAAATAATCTTTCCAAAGCTGATCATACAAAACCTCATCATCATCCAGTTCGATATTAAAGGATTGACTATGGCCTGATTGTATTTGCCTATCTATGGTTGTGGCATCCATATCCACTTGATGCACCTGTTTTAAATCATAATAAATGCCATAATTGCGTTTTTCATCGTAAATCAGCCAGCGTTGATCTTGATAGCGTGATTTAAAATGCAGTTCGATCAAAGGCAATACATTAAAGTCAGGTGAGACTAAACTGATAAACAAGCCATCCTGACATTTTTTAAAACGCACAAAAGCTTCCATTCGGTGCTTTTCACGCCCCACTTGCTTCGCCCACTGACTCATCCCTAATACATCAGCATGACCATAGTTTTTAGACACATCACGCTGTTGCTGGAACACATAAATCGCAAAATTAAAACAATGTTGAAAAGCCTGCTGCTGCTCGGATAAAAACGCATAATAAAACTGCTTTAAAGCACTTTCAGATGCTTTAAGCTTTAATCCTTGCCATACCCGCTGTGCTTGTTCATCGTGACTAGCCACATCAATGACTTCGGCGAAAAGACCTGCCTGCACTTGCCCATCTGTACAAATCTGAATGTCAAATTGCTTAAATTGAAAGGCCCGAAAAACACAACTTAACAATCCTGTCATCGTGCCATCAAAGACATAAATACTCACGACTGTGTCCTAAAAACCGAAGTTCAATTGTGGAGAAATTTGCTGCGTATATTTCGACTGGCCACTTTGCAAAATCTGCTGTCTTATTTGATGAGGCTGTTGTTCACGAATAAATTTAGGTGAATCTTCACAGCGTATAAAATGTTGTGCTCTGTTGTAGGAAATACCCATACGTTTTAATTGGTCGATATGAATTTTACCAAAACGTCGTGCTTGAACAATTTTTTTAGCAGAACGCACACCGATGCCCGGCACACGTAAGATCATTTGATATTCAGCACGATTGATATCCACGGGAAATTGCTCGGGATGACGCAGTGCCCACGCTAATTTAGGGTCAATATCCAATTCTAAATTTGGATGCTCTTCATCGACCAACTCTGTCGCTTCAAATCCATAAAAACGCATTAACCAATCACTTTGATACAGCCGATTTTCTCGTAATAAAGGTGGCGCAGACCCCACAGCTGGCAGCGCACGCTCCTCTTCATTAATGGGAATATAACCTGAGTAATACACACGCTTGAGCTTAAACTCTTTGTAATGACGGTCTGCCATCAGTATTACATCACGGTCAGACTCTTGATGTGCGCCCACCACCATTTGCGTCGTTTGTCCTGCGGGTACAAATTTAGGGACTGTACGTATTATTTTTCGTTCATCTTTGAATTGAATCAAACGATCTCGCACAATACCTAAGTCTTTTTGGACTTCGACATGACTTTTTTCAGGTGCAAATTTTTTTAAACCATCTTCTGTCGGCATTTCTAAATTAATGCTCATACGGTCAACATATAAACCTGCTTCGGTAATGATTTCCTGAGATGCCCCCGGAATAGTCTTCAGATGAATATAACCATTAAAATTTTCTTCTAAACGCAGTTTTTTTACCACCTGCAACATACGTTCCATGGTGTAATCCGCCGATTTAAAAATCCCCGAACTTAAAAATAGCCCCTCAATATAGTTCCGACGATAAAAATTCATAGTCAAATCGACCACTTCCTGTACCGTAAATGCTGCGCGCTTTACGTCGTTACTTCGACGGGACACACAATATGCGCAGTCAAAAATACAAACATTGGAAAATAGAATTTTTAATAACGAAACGCAGCGGCCATCTTCTGTATAGCTATGGCAAATACCGTTTCCAGTATTACCCAGACCTTTGTCTTTATTTTGGCGCTTACTACCACTCGAAGAACATGAGACATCATATTTGGCAGCATCGGCTAAAATTTGCAGTTTTTCACGGATACGTTCAGACATGGGAGAATTATAAAATTTAAAGTGAACACAGCATTATTTTAAAAGGATCCACCTCAAAAGTCGGGTCATACATCATTACTACGACACGAGGTGTCGCTTAATTTCAAGTACAACTTTCGTGTAAGCATAAGACCATTTTGATATGAAATAACGAATATTATTTGCTTAATTTCACTCGCTTGGGCAAAGTATTTAGAGTGATTGGAGTATGCACATGACTTTATTAGAAAAACTTGGCATCAAACACCCTATATTTCTTGCCCCAATGGCAGGTGTTTCTACACCTGAACTTGCTGCAGAAGTGTCAAATCAAGGTGGACTTGGTTCACTGGGTTTAGGTGCAAGCAGTGTTGAGAATGCACGTCAACAAATATTACAAACTCAAGAACTCACTGAACAACCCTTTCAGGTCAATTTTTTTTGTCATGACACAGTAGAACTCGATGAACAAGTTGCTGCCAAATGGATCATGCAATTTAAATCACGCTTTGCTCAATATAATGCAGAAGCTCCAGAAGCACTGAACTGTATTTATCCAAGCTTTAAAGATAATGACCATTTTCTAAACCTCTTACTGGAAACGCGCCCTAAAGCGGTAAGCTTCCATTTTGGTATTCCACATCCACATCAAATCCAAGCCTTGAAACAAGCGGGTATTTTGACTCTAGTTTCTGCAACCAACTTAGCAGAAGCTAAACTGATCGAAGCTGCAGGCATTGATATCGTGATTGCTCAAGGTATTGAAGCTGGTGGTCACCGTGGCATTTTCAATGAAAACTTTGATAGCAGCGTTAAGACTCGTGATTTGGTTCAGCTCTTGAAACGCCATATTCAATGCCCCGTTGTTGCTGCTGGCGGCATTATGAATGGACATCAGGCCTATCAAATTATGGAGTTGGGTGCAGATGCTGTTCAATTGGGCACTGCTTTTGTGCAATGCAAAACATCAAATGCAAATGAAGCTTATCGCAAAGCATTATTTGATGCACCCATCACGCAGATTACATCTAGTATTTCAGGCCGCCCTGCTCGTGGCATTATCAATAACTGGCACACAGATATTGACACACCAACACGCCCGACCGTCCCGGCTTACCCATATAGCTATGATTTAGGCAAACAATTACATGCCGCTGCTAGCAAGCATGGTATACATGAATATGGTGCTTTTTGGGCGGGAACCAATGTCTCTCAAATACGTGAATTGGAAGCACCTGACTTGATCAATCAATTGGTTTTAGAAATGCGCTTTAACTAAGACCTCGCTCAACGCGACATTCAAACATGAATGCCTATAAAAAGCCCTCAACATTGAGGGCTTTTTATGTGCAATTTAGGCTGTCATCGATGCACAATTTAATAATTGCTTCAGATCATTTGAATCAAGTTAGTTAAATCTATTTCAAATAAATCCAGCTAATTTTAATCGACCTACTTTGTATCACATTGCACAGATCCATTTCGATTGGCTTTAAGTTATTTGGTTTCAAGCAAATTGACCTGATCAACTTGAACATCACTCATGATCTGACCATGATCAAGTAAGTGATTAAAATAGTTCTCGACGACTTTATATTGATCTGCTGTAGATTCAACTTTATACATATTTTGGCGGAACTCATTACTAGAGCGTAAACCCTTGGTGTACCAAGCAATATGTTTGCGTGAAATTCGACAACCTGAATATTCACCATAAAAACCATATAACTCAGATAAATGTCCGAGTAATACGTCACGGACTTCCATAATACTTGGCGCCGCCATATGCTCACCCGTCGTCAGGTAATGTCCTATTTCACGGAATATCCATGGGCGACCTTGAGCTGCACGGCCAATCATGACTGCATCGGCACCAGTATAATCCAGTACATATTTGGCTTTTTCAGGTGTATCAATATCACCATTGGCAATCACAGGAATATTGATCAACGATTTCACATCTTTAATTAAGCTATAACGCGCCGTATTCAGATACATATCTTCACGTGTACGACCATGAAGTGCCAATGCAGCAATGCCAGCTTCTTCGGCACGTTTCGCAACGCGCATAATGTTTTCATGGCCATTGAGATAGCCCAAGCGGGTTTTTAAAGTCACGGGTACATCAACTGCATCAACCACAGCATCTAAAATGCGAGCCACCAAGTCTTCATCTTTGAGCAGCGCGGAACCTGCCAATTTATTACAGACTTTCTTCGCCGGACATCCCATATTAATGTCGACAATTTGTGCACCATTTGCCACTTGATAGCGAGCGGCTTCAGCCAGTTCAGCTGGATCTGATCCTGCAATTTGAGCTGAGATAGGTGCTATTTCACCATCAAAATTCGCACGATAAAGACTCTTTTTACTCATGCGTAAGGTCTTATCAGCCGTCATCATTTCACTGACAGCATGACCTGCGCCAAAGTATTTGCAAAGTGTACGAAATGGGCGATCTGTAACCCCTGCCATAGGTGCCACCCACAGTTTTCTCTCGATGGGACGATCGAATAATTCTTGAATGACAGGATGTTGACTCAATGTTTTAACCTCTAGCTATATTTAGCAAATGATGCGCGAACCACATTCGAAATCTTCCAAGCCACTTTTACAATGCTAAATTCAAATCTATGTTCGCAAAATCAGTTGAGCGTAAAAACGTTTCATGGCAATGATTATGCAATTGAATTATGACAATGAACATCAACATCGTTCAACGCTTAAATTGAGGAATTTGAAGCTTCGGAATTGGACGGCAAATTTGCAATGCGATAGTTTAGTAATTCCAAACAAAAATTTCTACGCTTTTGCTTAAGAGTCGTTGAAAGTTATGCATATACCTTCTAGCTAACACACTATCGATTCAACATCAGACTTTCAGCAGATCTGCCTGTACAGGTGTTACTATAGCGGGATACTGCTAAAATCATTGAAAACTTAAATCTATAAATTCACATCAGTGAGTTGAACTTTATGAAAAAATTGAAAATTCTCTCTTTTATATTTTTCGCTACCATATTGACTGCCTGCCAACAACCGAATGACGAGGTAGCTGCAGCTGAAAGTCAAAACGCTGATTTAACAACGGAACAAGCGACTCAACAATTTGAGCAGTCAGATGCGCAAATCAGTCAATACCTTGATGTTTTAGATGCTCAAAGTACATCGATCAAGGAAAAAACCCAAGTCTTATGTCATGACTACCCTCATGAATATAAAACCAACTATATGCCTGCCATGCTCAAACTCGCAGCCCAAGATTATACTCAAGATAAAATGTTAAATGATTTGAAGATTGCACAGGACTACTACAAAGTAAAACTCAAAATTGAATGTCCTGCCGAATAATCTCCCTTTCATCATGGCGTCATATTTCAGCGATAAATTGTAATTAAGCGAAAAATGTGTAAGTTTCGGTGTAATAACAACGTAAAATATACTTCCCGATTTATTCGGGTTTTTCTTTTTTTAAAGTCTTTAAAATATTAAACGATATTTGAATGACACATATTATTTTGTGATGGATTTCAAGCCATTGATTTATTGTGATAAATTTTTCGTTGGAATTCACAATTTGGACACAGAACAATCTATTTTAATTACACTTTTCTCATGATTAATACATTAAGTTGTTTTTTCCAAAAATAGACTGAAGATTGAATCATGAAAACTTTAAATAAAGCACTTTTTGCTGTACTTATCTCTACGGCGGCTGCAACTACATTTGCTGCTGAAGAACAAAAAGTTGAAGCTGCTCCATCTGAAGTTCAAACAACTGAAGTTGCTCAGGACGCGACTGAAGTAGCCTCTGCTTCTGAAGCTGTTGCAAAATAATTGAGTAAACATTTAAAAACCCACAGTTTGTGTGGTTTTTAAATTCACAGGCATTTTAAGTGTTCCGCCGTTTTCAATGATTTTGACTTCAATTATTTAAAATATAAACGTTGAATTTGACGTGCCCGCCGGTTTAAACCTAATATTTCTTTTCTTTGTAAAATGTCTTCTTCACTAAATCCCAAGCGCTGGATTAATTCAGACATAGCTAAATCTGCATGTTCGATCAACACGGCATCTTGTTCCGTTGACCAAATCACGGTTGATACCGTTAATTTGTGCTGACGTTTTAACTTTCTCATTTGCATAGTATAAAAGACTTTTGCCTAATTCACAAAAAAGCCCACCCTAGGTGAGCTTTACGCAAAGACTGTTTATTCTTCATTTATATAGATTGAAATATTGATTCACTGTGCAATGACGTTAAAGATTTTCATCCTTTGTGATCATCACTGAAGTTAAAATTGGAACTGCAAAACAAGGTAGTAAGAGTAAGATCCAATATTCCACCATTGGTTTAGCCACAACAAAGTTAATAACGATTACCCCTAATACCATAACTAACGCAATCAAACCTAAGAAACGACTGAAAAATTTAGCAGGCATAACAATCCCCTTAAAAAAATTATGGATTTCAGCTAGTATATACCTTCATTTTTTATAATCTGTTGAAAATGATATTGGAATATTCATCTATTTAGCTCAAAAAGCATTCTTTTTCCAATCATCCTGACAGAACTGCTTGTTTTTACACGCGTAGATCTCCATAAATAGATTGACAGTCCCCTATGAGGCATATACATATTTATTCATAATTTATGTAATTTGCATAGTATACTGCTCCTGCTTTGTCGCCCCCATATGGCTGAGTTTATTGGAAAATATGAACAAAACTTTTTCGACCACATTATGCTTTAAATCCCTTTCTGTACTGGCTTTATCCATTGGCTTGGCTGCTTGTGGTAATGGTTCATGGTGGAGCAAAGATGAACCCACTATGGAAGCGGAACAGATTAAAAAAGCCATTCCACCTCGCGTGAATGAACGTCTGTCATGGGCCAATGATATCTACGACATTAGTGATCAGCTCGGTATTCCGACCACGAAAGAAAATGTCTGTACGATTGTTGCTGTGGTCGATCAAGAGTCCAATTTTGTTGCTGACCCACATGTGCCGGGACTCGGTGAAAAAGCCGTCAAAGAAGTTCAAGATCGTCTTGAAGAAAAGTTTAAAGATAAATTGGGTGATGGCATCGGTGGTACAGTCGCTGGCTATTTCCAAGATGTGTTAAAAAATCAGCCAAGTCCAGAAGATAACTATCTCAGCCAAATGCGCCGTGTTCAAACTGAACGTGAGCTAGACGAGCTATATCGTGAAATTTTTGACTATATGTCTAAACATTATCACGTGAGTGCGTTAACAGGCGCGGCGAAACTGGTTGGACAAGATATTGGTGAAAAGCTCAACCCAATTACTACTTTGGGTTCGATGCAAGTCCATATAGGCTATGCCAAAGACCACAAACGCCAAGGTGGAAATATTGCCGCACTACGCACAGACATGTATAGCCAATATGGCGGTTTGTATTATGGCATCCACCGTTTAATGATGTATCCGGCTGAATATGACAAACCGATTTATCGTTTTGCAGATTATAACTCGGGTCGTTATTCGAGTCGTAATGCGGCATTCCAAAGCATGTTGAATGACTTAACCCCTGCTGAGCTCGGTTTAGATGGTGACCTCTTACTTTATAATAAAGATGGTTCTCCACGTTCAGCTAAAAGCCAATCGGAAACCGCGCTGATTGCCGTTTTTGCAGAAAACAATGTGATTGCGACTCCACGTCAAATTCGTTCAGATCTTAAAAAAGAAAAAGATCAGGACTTCGAAGATACTTTGACGTATAAAGCGGTCAAAAAGTTGTACCAAGAAAAGACTGGTAAAGAACCGTTTTATGCCATGATGCCTGAAGTCGTAATTTCTGGGCCGAAATTAAGCCGTGATTACAATACCAATTGGTTTGCCACACGAGTCGATGGACGTTATCAAACATGCATGCGCCGCATCAAAAACCTAAAACTCTAGCCTTATTTGATTTTGACGGAACCCTGTGTAACAAAGACAGTTTTACAGGGTTCATCTTCTATTCCCTGCCTAAAAGGCATATCGTGCGCCAAGGGATTAAAATTCTCCCTTGGATTCAAGGCTATTATCTCAAGCTATATCCTGCACATGCAATGCGTCCTCGCCTATATGCCGCAATGTTTAGCCAAGCCAATCATGAGCAGGTTTTAAATCAAGCAGCGCAATATGCTGAACATTTGATGGCAGAACTCAATCCTTCACTGTATGAACAATTACAGCAACACCAAAAACGCGGTCATGAAGTCGTATTGGTTTCTGCATCCGTCGATTTATATCTTAAACCTGTGGCCAAAAAGCTTGGGGTCAAACTGATTTGTACCGAAACAGCAGCCAATGACCAAATACTGACTGGTTTGTATCAAACCTTAGACTGTAGTGGCGAGCAAAAGAAAATTCGCGTTTTGGAGCAATTTAACCTTCAAGACTATGAGCATGTTTATGCCTATGGAAATAGCGATGAAGACCTCGCTATGTTTGAATTGGCCACCCACCATTTCATGAATGGAAAGGATAAACGCCTACCTGAACTCGACTAAAGTCGAGTGATTTAGTTTGGTTTATTAATCAAAGTTAACAATCACAAACTTAAATTTAAGTCGCTCTAATATATGATTAAATTTTGAAAATTCTGCTTTTATTTTGACTTTATAGTGTGCTATTTTTCTCATTAATTAGAAATAATGCGGTCAAATATTAAAAGCGGGAAAAGAATATGAATCAATTCAATCCACCGAAATATGTAAAAGGCCTCCATATTAAATTTGGCGAAAATCCATTTGTACTCCTTGCTCAATTTGCCTTCTCAGCCACTCGCCAGATGTGGACGAAAGAAGAAATTGAATTGGTCATTCGTATGGCTAAAAAAGGAAATTATATGAATTTGATTAAGATCCTCAAATTACATATCAAAAATTGAAATAAATATTTTCCCCAAAGTTAATATAAAAAAGCCATGCAATTGCATGGCTTTTTTTCCCGTAAATTTAGTGTAGCGTTTATTACTTTTTAAATGGAAACGCATATTTCACAATACGTTTTAGTACACTGCCGTACTGTTTCACTAAACTTGCGTTGTTATAGTTCAGACCATATTTTTCACAGACCGCCTGCACTTTTGGCGCCATTTTACGATAACGACGTGCAGGAACGTCAGGGTATAAATGGTGTTCGATCTGATGGCTTAAATGCCCTGTCAAAATGTGAAATGCTTCTGAACCAGTAAGGTTTGAAGAACCACGGATTTGACGCATGTACCAATGTCCACGGCTTTCATTTTCAAGTACTTTTTTCGGGAAAACTTCAACATCTTTGGTGAAGTGACCACAGAAAATAATGCTAAACGTCCAAATATTACGAAGACCATTCGCAACGAGGTTCCCTGTGAGCACAGGTAATGCTGCAGGCCCTGCAATAAGCGGGAAAAACACATAGTCTTTAAATAATTGCTTGCCGATTTTGGCTTGCATTGGCTTCCATTCTTCTTTGGTCTGCTGTTTTGTTTTGCGACCTTTAAAGTATTTACCCAATTCAAGGTTTTGAATGGCAACACCCCATTGGAACAATAAGCAAAATGGAATGCTATAAATCGGTTGTAATAGATAGCCCGGCTTCCAACGCTGTTCTGGGAATAAACGAACGAGACCATAACCAATATCATCATCCATACCTTTAATGTTGGTATAGGTATGATGTTTAAAATTGTGAGTTTGGCGCCAGTTATCTGCAGTACCCACAATATCCCATTCATAAGTCTGACCATTGAATTTAGGATCATTCATCCAGTCATATTGACCATGCATGACATTATGGCCTAATTCCATGTTTTCCATGATTTTGGCAAAACCTAAAAGACCTGTGCCTAAAATCCATGCTGGCGGAAACCAACCTGCAAACAATAATGCACGACCCGCCATAGATGAATATCGAATGGTCGAATACACACGGCGAATGTATTTCGCATCCTTTTCACCTAAGTCATCTAAAACTTCTTGCTTAATCGCGTCAAGCTCACGCGCAAGTTCATCTAATTGCGATTGGGTTAACTCACGGTTTTTAGGATTTTTAAAATATTCAATTTTTACAGGCATGTTCATATTTTTTCTACCTTATAAATCAATAACGAGATCTGACTGTGCTGAGTTCACACAAATTTTCAGTAAATTACCCGGTTCTGTATTTTGGCTACCATTGACCATATTTTTAGTCGAACCTTCAACTTTGTTGCAGGCACATTTATTACAAATGCCCATACGGCAACCGTGATTTGGTTTGATATTTTGCTGTTCAAGACTGGCTAAAATTGATTGGCCTTTTGGGATACTGACGGTTTTATTGGATTGTGTAAGCGTGACATTCACAAAGCCAATGTCATCCGTTTCAATTGGGCTCATGCTAAATGCTTCACTCATAAAGCATTGTGCATGATCAAATAACGCTTCGGCCTGAGTGACGAAACCCGATGGACCACATGCAAACACAGTACTGTGCTCAATGTCGTCAAATTGAGCAGCGTGAGAGGCATTTAATCGTGGATCGGGAACATCTTCTTGGGTAAAGAAAATTTGAAATTTAAAGTTTGGATATTGATTTGCCAAAGCTTCGAAGCGTAATTTGAATGCAGCATCATCGTGATACTTAACCCAATACATTAACTGAATTGGTTGCTCCGCAATTTGCTTAGTTTTGCTCATCCCTTTCAACAAACTCAACATTGGCGTAATACCACTACCCGCAGCCAATAGTAGCAAGGGTGTAGAATTTGACACCAAAGTCATATCACCAAAAGGCTGACCAAATTCTAAGATGTCACCAACTTGTGCTTGTTCTACCAGCCAAGTACTCACAATACCCGTATTCACTTTTTTTACGCTAAGCAATACGTGTTGATCATCTAACTGAGTCAAACTATAAGTACGTTCGTAACGGATCCCATTTACACGAGCAAAAACAGGATGATGCTGACCAGCTTCACCCATTTTAAACAAACGGTTCACCTGTATAGTTAGGCTTACCATCTCATTTGCTGCATTTTCTTTTTGTACAATTTTGCCGAGAGCCTGATTACCAGACCATAACGGATTAAATTTCTGCAACCAGAAATTTACCGCATTGACGTCTACAACACTGTCTTTGAGTGCGTTTAAAGGCTTTTTCGCTTTTTCGAGTACATGCATAATCAAATACAACTCATGGGAGGTTTTTAATTATTATACATATGTATATATATTTGTATATACGCTTGTGCATTTAATCGACATTTTCACAAAAGCTATTAGCAGACGCTATAATATGTTAATGTTTTTAATCTATTAAAAAATATGACTCAGTCTGCACAGACGAATATGGTTAGCATGTACCAGGAAGAATTACATTCTGAAGCTGAAACTCCACTTGCAGTTCGCACTGTAGGTCGTAAAGCAACGATTACCAAGGAAGAACTGTTTCAGGCAGCGCTTAATTTAATTGGTCCACAAAAAAGTATTTCATCACTGAGTTTGCGTGAAGTTGCACGTGAAGCTGGCATTGCTCCAAATAGTTTTTATCGTCACTTCAAAGATATTGATGAATTAGCCATTGAGTTGATTGATCGAGCTGGCGGTGTGTTACGTCAAATTTTGCATGAAGCACGCCTTCAGGCATCACGCCAAAGCAGTATTATTCGTAGTTCAGTTGAAGTATTTATTCAGCAGCTAGATGCCGATGAAGGCAACTTAAGCCTTTTACTTCGTGAAGGCTATACTGGTTCGCATTCCTATAAAAATGCAGTTGAGCGTCAACTTAACTATTTCCAACAAGAATTAAGAGAAGATTTAATCGTCCTAGAACGTTTAAATCAAAGCAAGTTGGCTCATCCTGACATCGTGGCACGTGGTATTACCCAATTGGTGTTTAACATGGGTGCAAAAGTCATTGATCTACCGACAGAACAACGCAAAGAAGTTGCCGAACAAACCATGATTATGATTCGTATGATCCTGGAAGGCGCTCGCCATTTAGACGAAGCACAGATTCGCTAAAAGTTAACGGTCAAAAAAAGGAGACGTTCAGGTCTCCTTTTTTATGAGCAAAATTTATTTTTCTAATGCTGTAAGTACTGCATGACGTGTAGCGCTGTCTGTTTCGGCTGCTCAAGTGGAAACATGTGCCCACCTTCAACTACACTATAATCTATACCATAGGTTTTCTTCATTCCGTCAGGCAAACCTTGTTTATAAAAATGGCTGTTATCTGCGGTGATAAGGTGTACAGGCATTTGAGGGGCTTTTCGTGGAGTACGCCACCACCATGCAGGTACTGTACGGAAAATTTGCGCTTCCACGGCTTTTGGAATGCTGAGGGTCACGCCACCGCGTTTTTCATCAGTGCGAACACCTTGTGCAAAATAATCCTCAAAACATTGCGGATCAAAACTTTTAAATAAACGATTATTCCGTAGTGCCGTATAGGCTTCATCCAAATTTGGCCAATGGTCATTACGCTTCAATGTAATTGCCGCTGGGGTAATTTTATCGACAGCTTTGAGCTTTAATTTTTGCATACCTTCAAAAATGGCAGACTTAGGACCGATTACGAAAGGTGGATCCATAATAATCAGTTGTGAAAACAAATCTGGACGTTTATAAGTCGCCATAAGAGTGACTAAAGAACCAAAAGAATGTCCAAGCCCAATCACTTGTTGTTTTGGAAATTGGTGCTCGATATCTGCTATGACTTGATCGACCAAATATCGCCAATCTTTGGTGATCGGATAGCGCTCATCCATACCAATAAGCGGAATCGCCTTCACATCAAATTGCGGTGTAAAGTAGGATAAAAACTTTCGATAACTTGCAGCAGGAATACCATTGGCATGGGTAAAATGGATCGCGCTTTTCATCTAGAACTCATCCAATCAACTGATGATGCCACATCATAAAGAGATCAATACGATTTAAACAGGACTCAATGAGTTTATCTAGATGACCTCAAAGTCAGTTTGCAGATTATTTTTGTGAACCGACCATTGATTGATTCGGTAAAAATGTTGCGCCACAAGTAGTTTTATCTCCAGCAACCACAACACCTCGCCCCTTTACCGTTGTACTTTGATCTGCCGCGATCGCAGCCACAGTCGAATTACATTTCGGGCAATAATGTTTCATGCCATTTAAATGTACTGCAATACCATTAATCACAAATGAAGTTTCACATTCTGAAACCACACCACCGTGTGACGTTTTACTACCTAAGGTAATTAAGGATTTCATATTTTTATTTTCTTCTAACGAACTGCTGAAATTTGAAGCATTTTAACGGAACTGCCCTCAACTCGCTAGCATCGACGTATAAATTTAACCAAGCCAAAACTTTACTTAACTAAAGCATCAAAACACGACATTAAGACAGTTCGTGAACAATCATTTGATTATGATGCTATCGCTATATGTCCGAATACATTTAATCATTTCACTTTCAGGATTCAATCGATATCAATAACGACAGTTTATGTCGCGATGCCGATTATTTTACTAATCAAAGCATGTATATTGGGTCTAGCAATGAGCATGAAGCAAAGCGCCCCATTTTACAATTTCAGTATTTAACTGAACTTCGAATCAGAACAAGGTGTGTTTCTACACCATGATTAACTTTAGATCGTTCAAAGATTGAAAACATTATTCAAAACCATTTTTAGTAAATATTTAGACTCAATACGTAGCACAACTTCATATAAATAGCGCAGATAAATAAAGCATAACCATTCTATTTTCAGGAGGTTTTATGATTTTAATAAATGACTTTAATTTAACCCAACCGCAAAAAGTCATGGTGTTAGACCATATACTGGATGACACAACGCTGTTAAGAGAAATACTCGCCTTGTGTAAGACTGCAGACCCAGAGCTCATCGTGGCGGAAAGCAAAGAGGCTGATTTAGTTCTACGCTTATTACCTGAAATACATGATTATTGTGGTGCCATTGCCTTAAAACAGCCGCTATGTAATGACATCGACTTTGATTTACTTAGTGTTCATTATGTAACACGCAGCCAAGCAGAACGAAGTACGATCCAAATTCAGTTAGCAAAAAATCATCCTGACTATACAAAGCTTGATGGCATATTTTATATGTTGGATGAAAATGAAGATTTTGATCAAGCTGTAGAATTGCTGAAGAATAGTTACTTTTTTTATGCCGATGTCGACAATTTAGATTAAAAATAAACAATACAAAACTTAGATTTAGCGTAAATCTGTCGTGATTAATTTTACAGTTATAATTTTAGCCATAAAAAAAAGCACCCTAAGGTGCTTTTTTAATATTCTTAGCTTATGGCTTAACCACTACCATAATTTGAATCGCTTCTGGTGTAACTGCCAAACCATCAAGCAGTGTTAAACCTTCTTTTTGCAGTTTTTGTAAACGTACAATTTCATCTTCACGAATACTTGGGTTGAACTGCTTCAAATAAGTCAAACGGTCAATTTCATACTGCCATTTGCTACCGTAGATTTCTTTGGCTTGTTGTTTAAAGCCCGGTAATGCACCACGCGCAATTTCAAGCGCTTGCGTATAACGCTGTTCAATGACATCACGACGCGCCTTAACCACTTGGCGGCAACTGTTACCATCAAGATGATGTAAATAAGGACGTAAAATTTCAGGTGCAATTTTTTGCGATAAATCCTGACCTTTTTCGCTCAGTAATACACGAACCAACTGTTGTGGCAAACTTGACGGCAAATTCAATGCTTTCGGTGCAACAACATCGACTTTAAACCACACTTCCATTAACACAGAACCTTGCGGTAAAGCGGCCGATTTCAATACAGCAACGTTGGTACTACCAAAGCCTTGCGTATTAATCATTTCCATCACACTTTCAGTGAATGGATGCTCAAGTGTTAAATACTGAGCATCTTCACGAATCTGTGCTTGGTCACGATAGAACGTCGCCGTCATGCCTTCTTCGTCCAAAGTCAGACCCTGAACTTGCATTTGATCTGTTGGCTTGATGATCACTGTACCGTTACTTTGTTCATCAAAATCAATGTTTGTAGACGCCATGAAGCGCTTCATAAACATTGGCAACGTAGTATTGTCGTCGTAGTCTTCAAGTGCAGTCACAATTTCTTGTGCCACGATTGGACGGCAAGAGTTGTACTCAAGTAAACGGTCACGACCTTCTTGAAGTTCAGCTTCAAGTGCTTCACGTTGTACACTCACCGCTTCGAGCAAATCTTCAAACTCTTGGCCTTTATCTGCTAACAAACAATCTTTCAGATTGACGATAAAGTTTTCTTGTAAGGTTTGCGCAGTCGGCGAGATATTACAGAAAATATTTAATGCTTCGTTATACCAACGGAACATACGCTCTTGAGCAGTACCAACCAGATAAGGCACATGAATTTGAATACGATTTTCTTGACCAATACGGTCTAAACGACCAATACGTTGTTCAAGTACATCTGGGTTTGCAGGCAAGTCAAACAAAACTAAGTCCGATGCAAACTGGAAGTTACGACCTTCAGAACCAATTTCTGAACATAGTAAAATTTGCGCACCGTATGACTCTTCAGCAAAATAAGCTGCTGCTTGGTCACGCTCTAATAAGCTCATGCCTTCATGGAACATCGCTGTACGAATACCCGCATGCAAACGAAGTACATTTTCTAAAGACTCAACCACTGGACCACTACGTGCAATCAATAACACTTTTTTGTGTTTCAGGTCTGTACGCAGACGTTCCATCAACCACATCACACGTGGGTCTGTTTCCATCCACGAGCCATCAAGCTGCGCTTCTTCAGGCCACATTTGTTCACGTAGCTTGCCATCTTTAGACCAGTTTTCTGGTGCAGGTAATGGCGCAGGCTGACAGTCACGACCTGGGAAGCCTTGAATCGCTTCACGGGTATTACGGAATAAAATACGACCAGTACCATGACGGTCTAATAATTCGTGAATGGCACGGAAGCGTTGTTCAGGTTCATCAGTAATACGATGACCTAATAGGCTTTCAATCGCTGCCAAATGCCCTTCTTCGAGTGGCAGATCAGACATGAGTACTTCAGCAATTTTAGCTGTTTGGTGATACTGCTCTTCTTCATCCAAGAAACGATCAAGCGAACTAAAACGTTGTGGATCGAGCAGACGCAAACGTGCAAAGTGACTTTCCACACCTAATTGTTCAGGCGTTGCGGTTAATAACAAGACACCCGGCGTTTTTTCAGCAAGTTCTTCAACAAGGTCATAACGGTCATTGCCGCCTTCTTCTTCTGACCACATTAAATGATGGGCTTCATCGACTACGAGCAAATCAAACCCAGCTTCAAGCGCTTGTTCACGCAAGTCATCATGGTCGATCATCAAATCGACACTGGCAATGATGCATTGTTCTGTTAAGAATGGGTTGAGATCTGGATCGTGTTCTTTAATCGATGCTGTACGTGTCAGATCAAATAATGAGAACTCAAGATTGAAACGACGACGCATTTCAATCATCCATTGATATTGCAATGAATCAGGTACTAAGACCAAGATACGTTCTGAACGACCTGTTTTGAGTTGCTGATGAATAATCAGACCTGCTTCGATGGTTTTACCCAGACCAACTTCGTCAGCAAGTAATACACGTGGAGCAAAACGTTTACCAACCTCATGCGCAATATACAGTTGGTGTGGAATGAGACCCACACGTGAACCTACCAAGCCACGTAGAGGGCTAGACTTCATATTGGCTTGAAGAAGCAGTGCTTCGATACGCAGGTCATACCATTCTTTATAGTCCACTTGGCTTGCAAGCAAACGATCTAATGGTTTTGCTAACTGAATACTTGCACCAATACGTGTTTCATTCAGTGCTTTACGCTCTTCTGTGCCATCGGCAAGTTTACGTACCGCGTTATAACGAACCACACCACCACGGTCTTCAAGCGATTCAACAATCCAAATTTGACCTTCTTGGTCTTGGACTTCGTCATTTACATTGAAAACAATACGAGATAAAGGTGCATTGTGACGGGCATAGACACGAGTTTCATCACTTTTCGGGAATAAAATGCTGACCGATCGCTCATCAACATCAATAAGAACACCTAAACCCAGTTCCGTTTCTGTATCTGATAACCAACGTTGACCAATAGCAAACTGCTGCAATTTTTCCACCTTTTTCTCAAGTTCGGTCTGAAAATATTATGCTCAAACTGTGAACGTTATTTGAGCAAAAATCTAGACCATAAAGCAATATATTTTGACATAAAGCCCACTAAATAGTGAGCAGAATTCTTAGGGATTTAAATGATTTTCCTAAAATGGGACAGGACAGTGAAATTCCACTGTTTGCTCTGTTTCAGGATGGTTAAAACTCAAACGCTCAGCATGTAAACATAAGCGCGGCATCAGCTGTTGTTGTTCAAGTGTTGCATATAAAGTATCACCTACAATAGGATGACCTAAATATTGCATATGAACACGAAGCTGATGTGATCGACCGGTAATAGGAGTTAAAACTACACGTGTTACGGCTTGCCCCTGAATCTCAAAATGTTCAGTGGCTTTCCAATGCGTAAGCGCAGGCTTATTGTGTGCAGGATCGGCAATATGCAGTGGCGGATGTTCTGGGTCATATATGACCGGTACATCGACAGTACCTTCACCTTCAAGCGTACCCGCAACCAATGCCTGATATGTTTTTGAAGTTTGACGTTCTTGGAACTGGCGTGAAATTCGATTTTGCCCTTGACGGGTTAATGCAAAAACCAAAATACCTGAGGTATCACGATCCAAACGATGAATGAGCAAAGTATTCGGCTCAATTTGTAATAATCGATTGATAACACAGTCTTGTAAATCTGCTGTTTTTCCCGGAACTGTGAGTAAACCTGCTGGTTTATGGATCACCATAAAGTCAGTGTCACGATGTATCAGGTGTTCGGTTAGAAAATTACTCAAAGTTCAATCCAGTTCTGATCTCGAAAAACAAGGCGGCAATAATAAAAAGCTTAGCCAACAATTACAATGCACAAAGCCATATTTCCCGACGTATTTTCCGATTTAGAACAAAAATAATTCCAATTGGCTTTGTTTAGTCTGTACTGAGCAATTTTTCTAGCAATGCTTTTAAACTTGCATCATCTAAAAAGTCTTCATAACGGATGTTTGCACCATTGGCACGCCACAAACCAATTAAGCTGACCATGGCAACGGAATCAAGCCCATAACTGCGTAAATCGGTTAAGGGATCTATTTCCAATGCCTCCATATCTAGCTGCTCTGCAATAGCCAATAATATGCCTTTGGCTGACAAAACGAATTCCGTTGGCGCTGACAGATTCCAAAGCCGCATCAAATTATAACTACTCATATGATGAATACCTTGGCCTGACATGGAGTCCACCCACTGAATATGCTGTTCCTGATTATTCAGCACAATTGCGTCATCAACAATACAGATTTGCTCTGTTACCCTATATAGATACAGCAAGATCTGTTTCAGCATAGGCGTGATTTGCCCTGCAAAGATGAGCTGAGGGTGTATGGTTGCATATTCACCGAGCTGCTGCATGCCTTGAAGTAAATCATCGCCATATAAATCGACAATAGGAATCTCTAAGGCTTTGGCTTTATTGGTCAGCTGGATCAAATTTTCCATCAACTGCGTATCTTGTATGCCCTGCTGCATGCGTAAGTTTTGCAGTCCTGCTAATACCAATACTGACTGTGTTGAAGACAGCTGCCATTTTGCTTGAGATGGTGAAAATTGGATTTTTTTAGGCATGGGATAAAGCATACAGACTCGGTACATAACTCAAGTTGGAACAATTGATATGCTAACGCAGAATCATATCTGAAGGTGACTTTCGGCTACTGATGATTTACTTTTTGGTCAACTTTAAACTTATATATTTTTTTAATTCTATTAAGTTTATTAGATAAACCTAAGTTTTGGTTTTATTCAAATTGGGATAAAAAATAATCTTGTAAATATTCAAGTGACTTACCCTCATACAGCAAAGAAAAATCACCATCGTGCTCTTCTAAACTTGAGCTGCCATCAATAACACCCAATACATTACTAATTGAATCAATCATTACTTGTCGTAAGATTGAAAAAAAATTCTCTTATGTTCGTCTGGCAAATTATTAAAAAAACTTATTGCATCAATAAAATAAGGATCTTTTATTTCTGATGGTGAGTAGTCTGTGAACAATCCTTTATAAATTTCTAGGTTTTCGTTAATAATTCCTTTTTTGAGCAGATGAGCTAATTCTTTTGAGTCCATAGCTTTCCATTTATTTTAATTTGTATAACGTCCATTCTTTTTTAAATGAGCATAAAAAATTTTCAAATATAGATATTTTTCTTCAAATATCATTTTTTTATTTTACGATAATTTCTTTAATATTCTTTTCATCCCCAAACAATATTCGAGATACATCAATACTCATAATTGTAAAATATATGTATCGCTGCAGCTCATCCCTAATATACATCGCATCAAGAATTACATTATTTAATGTAATTCCTAAATCAGTATATTACATAGCATATAAAACTAGCACTTATAGTACCCTAATAAACCCTGATACTTCAAACGACCACATTTTCTAGACTGTTTTACTACAATATGAATGCTGACAAGAGCACGACCCCTGTCAGCTTATCGTATTTATTTTTGTGGTTCGACGGTAGGTGCCGCCAATGGTGGTGACATCGGATGTGCCGAAGGTTCACCGCCTGCAACACGAGATAGAGGCAGCCACTGTGCAAGTATTGGATTGGTTCGGTCGAATAGTGGCGTTAACTCTAACTCAGAAGGTAACAATTCACTCAAAGAGCTCATGCTTTCAAGTTTAGCCAAAGCCTTAATGCTATCTTCAGCCGCATTACCTGTATCCACTTTGGCAGCCACAGTCACAATACTGACTTGCTTTTCATCTTGATTAAACATCAGCCAAGCACTGGACAAACCTAGCGCCTGCGCTTGCTCTCGCAAAGTCGGCCAAACCTCTTTTAGCAGCTGATCTAACTGATCATGCTGTGTAGAAAACCGTTCAAAACGCACAACATGATGTGATGTTGCTAAGGGTTTAAAATCATGAGCACCAGCAACACGCCAAATATTTCGCTGTACATTCAAGAAAAATGGACGGCTCCAAAACTTTACATCCGGCTCAAATTCCAATTCTTCACTGGTGAAACGCTCATAATCTTTTACATTTTCCCAAGTATCAAATAAGTAGCGTCCACCAGTCCAAAGCGCACCACTAAAACGGTCAAAACCAAGTGGCATATATTTGTGGCGCATGCCCGGGCGCACATCCATGGTGCGACGTTCAATTTCCTGCATATTCACTAAATCATGCATCTTGATTTCACTTGCAACTGGGAAGTCTGAAGTAAACGCTGCTTCTGCCTGAATCGGGCCTGTTTCGTAGTTGAGAGTCGCCATATGTATCTCCGATATTCGTTGTGGAGTTGTATAAATAATTGCTCTCAGCCAGTGCTGAATCAGCTGTTAAACCCACTTTATCGAAAATAAATTCTTGAAAAAGACCTTCAAATTTAATTTACTTATTACATCGTGTAATTAATAAATAGAAATATTATGCTGCGTCACTATGATGATCTACAAATCGGCAGTCTTGAATTGTTTTGTTTAACCGTGGAAAAGAAAAGTTTCTCTGCTGCAGCAATTGCAGCAGGCATTTCTCCTGCCGCAGTCAGCAGAGCGATATCACGCTTAGAAGCAAAATTTGGGGGTAAAGCTATTTGTCCGCACTACACGCCAACTTAAAATTACCGATGCTGGGCAGCATTATTATTATTTTTGCAAACAAGCCCTTAACAGCCTACTCGAAGGTGAAATGCAAATCAGCGGTGAACAGGAACACCCCATCGGCTTACTGAAAATTAGCGTGCCCACAGCTTATGCACATTATCGTCTGCTGCCTAAAATGGCTAAGTTTACCGAACTGTTTCCACATATTAAGCTCGAGATTCATGTCAGCAACCATAATGTAAATTTAGTGACTGATGATTATGACATTGCGATTCGCGGTAATGAGTTAACCGACTCTGGCTTAATTGCACGTAAACTTGAAGATGCTGCATTATGCATTGTGGCTACACCTGAATATTTGAAAAGGCACCCTGCACCTATGAACATCCAAGACTTACAGCATCACGAATGTATTTTGTTTGAATTACCGAGTTCGGGTAAGTCTGGACCGTGGTCACTCATGGATGCAGGCAAAAAAATTATGGTTGATGTCCAAGGAAAAATTACCTGTAAAGATGATTATCTCTCGACCTTAATCTTAGCTAAATCTGGTGCAGGACTGATGCAGGTCTACCGCTTTTCAGTGGAGCAAGAATTACAAAGCGGCGCGTTGGTGGAAGTTCTCAAATCTTATAGCCAAACAACTCGGCCTTTTTATTTACTCTATCCAAAGTCTAACTATCAGTCTTCTAAACTCAAAGTATTTATCAATTTCATGCTGAATGCTTCGGCTCAATCTTAGAAAATTTCGATTTAATGCTATGGGCGAAGTTCCTAGACATTTAAATCAAAATAAAAAAAAGCCCAACATATCGATTGGGCTGAATTATCTATTTCACTCAAGATCATGCTTAGTCTTACTGTTCCAAAAACTTCTCAATCGCCTGCTGTGCAATTTCTGCATCCTGAAAAGACTTTACTCCAGACACACCCATTGCACCCACCAATTGCCCCTCATACAAAATCGGCTCACCACCTTCCAGCATACCGTTAAACGTCTGCATAGTTAAGAAACCCATCTGTCCGCCTTTTATCAAGTCTTCAAATAATTTTGAAGGACGGCGACTAATCGCAGAACATTTGGCTTTTTCTAAGCATAGATTTGCTGTCATTGGCGATGCACCATCCATACGCTTCATTGCCAATAAATTGCCTGTTTCATCCATTACCGCAATGCTGACATTAAAGCCATTTTCTACTGCATAAGCATGTGCTGTGTTTAGTAAAAATTCTGCATCTGCCAAAGTTAAATAATGCTTGGTTTTCATTTAAAAATCCTTTTCTTAAAAAGCCGAACTTAAAACAACAAAAAAGCCCACAGCAGGCTGCGGGCTTTATTCTAAAGCAGAATTTACCGATTTAAATGAAAATTACTTCATTTCGGCAAAAACTTCTTTCGCCATTTCAATGGTAAATGCAATATCTTCATCGCTATGCGCGCTTGAGAAGAAACCTGCTTCAAATGCTGAAGGCGCTAAGTTTACACCGCGCTGTAACATGCCGTGGAAGAAAGTACGGAAAGCATCTACATCACATTTCAAAATTGAATCAAAACCAGTAATTTCAGTTTGATCAGTGAAATAAATACCGAACATGCCGCCCACTTGCTGCGTAAAGAACGGAATGCCCGCTTCGTCTGCAGCTGCCTGTAAACCAGCAAGCAAACCTGCCAATTTTTCAGTCAAAGTTTCATAGAAGCCCGGCTTACGCAGATGTTTAAACATCTCAATACCGGCACGCATAGCCAATGGGTTACCAGACAATGTACCTGCTTGATAAACCTTGCCAAGAGGTGCAATGCATTCCATCACTTCACGCTTGCCGCCAAATGCACCCACAGGCAGGCCAGCACCAATAATCTTGCCTAAAGTGGTCAAGTCAGGCGTTACACCGTAATGCGCTTGCGCACCGCCAAGACCGACACGGAAACCTGTCATTACTTCGTCAATGATGAAGACAGAACCATGTTCATCACATACATCGCGAATGGCTTGTAAGAAACCGTCAATTGGTTTCACCAAATTCATGTTGCCTGCAACTGGCTCGACAATTACACCAGCAATTTCTGAACCGAACTTTGCAAAGCATTCTTTCAGCATGGGAATATCGTTATATGGCAGGGTTAAAGTGTGTTTGGCAAAATCAGCAGGTACACCGGCCGAAGTTGCTTCGCCTTCACCTTTAGTTAAAAGACCAGAACCTGCTTTCACTAAAAGTGAGTCTGAGTGACCATGGTAGCAGCCTTCAAATTTTACAATCTTGTCACGCCCCGTATAACCACGAGCTAAACGGATAGCAGTCATCGTTGCTTCAGTCCCTGAGTTGGTCATACGAACCAATTCAATAGACGGCATAATTTCGCAAATAATATCCGCCAAAGTTGTTTCATGAACGGTTGGCGCACCAAAACTCAAACCATCAACAGCCGCGTCTTGAACTGCTTTGATAATGTCGGGCTGCGCATGACCTAAAATCATTGGGCCCCAAGAGCCGACATAGTCGACATAGCGTTTTCCGTCTACGTCATAGAGATATGCACCTTGCGCTTTTTCGATAAATACCGGTGTACCGCCTACACCATTAAATGCGCGTACAGGAGAGTTTACACCGCCAGGAATATGCTTGCTGGCTTGTTTAAATAATTGTTCTTGCTTAGCAGATAAGCTCATAAAAATTCTCTACTTATTCAATCTAAAAAATAAAATTAAGCTTGTTCAGCAAAAAGCTCAGACCATTCATAAACACGACTGCTAACAGCAGACATTGAACGACCTAATACATCACTAATCACAGCACAAAGATCAGCACCTGCTTCAATGACTTCTGCTGAATTTTCTACAGTTAAACCACCAATTGCACAAATAGGTACATTTAGTTTCGCTTTGGCTTGTTTTAGCGTTTCTAAGCCAATATTGCCTGCTTCAGGCTTAGTTTCAGTTGCAAAAATGGCACCAAAAGCCACATAGTTTGCACCGTCTGCAATTGCCTGCTCAGCCAGTTCTAAAGAGTTATTACAGCTTCGACCGATCAAAACATTTTTAGGTAAGCGTGTTACAGCTTCAGCAATTGAACCGTCATCTTGCCCTAAATGGACACCCACACCATATTGAACTGCAGCTTCTAGATCGTCATTAATGACAAAAGGCACTTTGTACTGATTACACATATTTTTCATGTACTCAATTTCATAAGCCTGATCTTCCTTTGCCACTTTTTTACGACGATATTGCAAAACAGCAACTTCATAAGTTGCCATCGCGCCTTCAAGCTTGGCTAAAAGCAATTCGATTGGATCATCATTGGTAATGAGGTATAAACCACGCATAGTTCAATCACAACTTAAAACTTTTGAATATTATAACGATTAGGTCTATGAAATGTTGCTTGGGATATAAAATTTTAATGCTTTGCTGCTGAGAAAGTTATATTCCTTTTCACAGGACTGCTTATATAAATGTTTAATTGAATTTTCTGTAGAAAATGGCAAAAAATACCTATTTTCAGGTATAGAACAAAACTGATACAAATTATTTAATAGTGCACCAGAAGAACTCAAAACGCAGCGCATAAAAACACAACACTTTTATAAAAATAAAAATGTGTAACCTATTAGACTTTTTGGTGCTTGGTAAGAAACGTTTTGGGGAGCGTTCAGAGCATCAAAAAGTCTAACCTATTTTATAAAAGTTTTTATTGTTATATATTTCAAACAATAGACTTTTCTAAGGCCATAAAAAAAGCCTAGAGAAGGTCACTCTAGGCTCGGAAAACTGGGGTTTATCGACTATTCATGTTTTAGATAAGGAGTAAATAAACAATATGAACATTATTAGACTAATCACTCTAATTTTGCAAGTCATTTACTCAAAAAAATCACACCCATATCCATAAAAATTAAGCGTTTGATTAATAAACAATTAACTATCAATCTTATCTAAATTGCGGTCTTTTAAGCTTAAGTTCCCCTTCACAATATCAGACAGCATGCGCCAATCGGAAATAAAACTGTACAAAGGTTGCTTGAAACTAGCTGGCTTATTTTTTTCAAAGAAAAAATGTCCGACCCATGCACAGGCATAGCCTGAAACCAGACCATAAGCAAAATATTTCGGTTGTTTTTTTAAAATTGCTTTTGCAAAAAAATAGAGACCTATACTGCTGCCGGTGACATGTAAACGTCGACTCATGATATTTCGATGTTCAGTCAAATAAAACCGATAAAATTGCGAATACTCACGAATAGGTAACTGAAATTCGGGCTTTAAATCTCGATTAAACTCGGGTTGTACTTGTGAATTCATGTTGTGCTCATCCTGAACTTATTTTAACCAACATAGCTTAAAACTCTCCCACTTTAAAGGCGTAAAATTTTATTTTGATCCCATGAAAATCGAACCATTGTGAATTATACAATTGATGGAATATCCATCTTTTAAAACTTTTCTTAGTCCCAAAGCTGAGTTTTCAAATCCGTCAAGTCTTACTTCTCAACTGTTTTTCGCTACAATCGATACGCGTTTAGCTGATAGAAAATTTACGCGCATTTTAGTTTTTCATTTTTATAAAAATTTAAAGATCGCTTCATGCCAGATCATGAAGTTGTGACATCAGGACAGAAAACCATGGTTGAAGTTGAATTAAAGTTCCAGATTCCAGAAGCACGTCGAACTGCATTATTAAAAGCACTCGATCCAAAAAAATCGGAACAAATTCAACTTAAAGCTAAATATTTTGATACCCCAGATCGGAAAATGGCACAGCAGCATGCAGCCTTGCGTCAACGTCTAGAGGGAACGCGTTGGATTCAAACCTTGAAAGCTGCAGGTAAAAGCCACATTGAACGGTTTGAACATAATCTTGATTTGGGCGAGCAAGAACAAGCTCCTGCCCTAGATTTATCGGTCTATGCCAATGAAGCTGAAGTTCAGTCAGTTTTAAAAACCACTTTAGGCGATCAGCAGGATTCGTTACAACTTCAGTTTGAAACAGATATTCTCAGAACTTATCGCGTCATAGAGTTTGAAGATGCCAAGATCGAAGTTAGCTTAGATGTCGGCTGTATCCGCAGCAACAGCACAGAAACAGAAGTTCATGAAGTTGAATTTGAGCTTAAAAATGGCTCTATTCAATCACTCCTTGCCTTTAGTTTCGAATGGGTTAAAAAGTATCATTTATGGTTAGATGTCCGCAGTAAAGCGGAAATCGGGAATTTGCTGGCGTTTAATCAAACTGTGAGTCCAGCAGTTGAGGCTAAAGAATTTCAACTCAGTAAAAAAGACACTGCCGCAAAAAACTTACGACTTTTAATTGCACAGGAAATGCAGCATCTTCTGCCTAATATTGCCGCAATTTCTGCAGGTGTGGCTCAGGCTGAGCACATTACACAAGCTCAGAAAGCACTCCATCATTTACAATTAACCATTTCGCTATTTAAAGATTGGAACAGTGATATCGTTGAAAAATGGGCTGTGCAATTAGGCGCATTTAAGCAGCAATTTGAACAATTACACCATTTTGAACACATGCAAAATACCTTGGGTGGCTTTTTACAAAACCCAACGACTTCAGAAAATTTAACTAAAGATATTTTGTATTGCAAAGAGAAGTTAGGCAATTTGGTTAAATCGACTCAAAATGTACATCATTATCTTGAGCTTTTAATGTTTAGTTTGAAATTCGATGATGCGCCGCAGCAACATGATTTTAAATGGTATGCTCAAACAACCCTGCAAAACCAATATAAAGCCCTCCAAGAGTCTTTAAATGATGCCGACATTAACAATTTTGAAAGCTTAGACGTGCTTTCTCAACGCATACAAGAGCTTAAATTTAGCTTCCCAGTTTTGACGTCGATTTACGATGTAAAAAATTTGCAGAAATACAGTAAAGCACTCAATGATGCACAAGTTGCGGCACAGGAATACCAAGTCCTTTCCTCTTCTGCACAGTATATTCAGCAAACAGAGCTGGAAGCTAGCGATTGGTTTGTTCTCGGTTGGTTGACGGCAAAACTAGAGGTTTATGCTGATAAGCTATTAGAAGCGACAGAACAATTCCTGGTGAGTCGAAAACTCATTAAGTAAAATCAAAAAGGGAGATTCAATGAGTCTCCCTTTTTATTTGCATCCCACATTGTCGTATAGATATTCATTTGTTGAACATTCAGATTCAAAGTCGGTTAATTTCAATTCATCATTTCTTTAGTTTGACTCAGTTACATTGAAATATTTTGAGAAGCTATTATTTTTGTTTTCTGGATAAAAACTTTTAAAATAAGCTATCTGAAAAATTAGATTCAGGGTGGTTTTATGTTGAATAGTCACATACCTGTAATTCATCCCCTATTTTCATTTTCACTTATATTTATCCTTTTCCCATTACTAAGTGCTTGTAGTGAACAACATAAGCCTGTGCAAAGCACCGAATTAAGGCGCACGGCATCCTTACAAGTAGAAAAGCCGCTTTCTCCAACTCAAAACTTTGATCAGACACGACGAACCTTTAAAGTCCTGCGCAATAATAATGAGGACTATGGTGATGAGTCTTACCAAATCAAAACCGATGCTGGCACACTGAGTATTTACAGTATGAACTTGAATCCGCAGCAAGGTCAGCTACTATCCAGCGTCAAGTCTGGAGAATGTCTAACTCTATCGAGTCAAAGTGACAATTTAATTGCGGTTGATGGTTATATCAGTGTGATGGAATTGGGCGACATTAAAATTCATCCCTGCAAATAAGCGTCAAAAAATTGTTTTTGTATAACAGTCATTTAAAAAACTAAGAAAATTGCCTTAAGGCTACGCTGCTATTGGGGTTTAATTCATAATCCATACTGATTTGACCTTGTGCTAATAATCCCCATGATTTCATCGCATTACTCACCATACGCTGTAATTGCGTCAGGGCCATACCATCACGTGCTTGTATGGTCATCCCTTGCAATAAGGTCATATAAAAATCAGTCAATTGCTCTGCATGAGCCAAACTTTCAATTTCCGAATTTTGCACGCCTATAGCGAGCCGATCCATAATTTTTGTTTTAGTATAGGCACGACGTTGTTTGAGCTGTTCTTGTACGGTTTGGTTTTGCTGTGAACAATTCATTGTTGCCACCACCACCATACAACCTTTAGGTTTATTGGCTTGTACCAAATGCTGAATACTGTCATATAGGTACAATTCCATCGCAATTTTAGCCGTTTGACCTGCTTGTAGAATTTTTTCTGCAGGCTGAACTTCGTGTTCACTATAGTATTCAATACATTTTTCAAAAAGCGCCGTTTTGTCGCCAAATGTGCCATATAGGCTAGGTGCGGTGATATTCAAAGCTTGAGTTAAATCACTGATGGACGTTCCTTCATAGCCAAATTGCCAAAACAACATCATCGCCTTTTCCAAGGCTTGCTGTTCATTAAAACATTTAGGTCGTCCACGCTTCTTGACCGAATCGGCTGGATTAGCGTGCTGATTTTCTTGCTTTGAATCATTCATCATAAGCTAACATTTATATTTTATAACGTTCACTAATAAAATAATTGACGCTCACAATTTAATCAAATAATTTATTTTTATAACAGTCACTATTAAATTAATAATTAAGGTGTAACGCTATGAATCCGCATGCTACAGCTTTAAAACCAGATAAACAGTTGACGCAGCAGCCTGATGAATCTTCTCCCAATCAAGGGAATTGGTTTGCAATCCTCACGGTTGCCATTACAGCTTTCACCCTTGTCACCAGTGAGTTTTTACCTATTGGTGTGTTAAATGCCATTGCTCAAGATTTAAAGATTAGTGTAGGTACCGCAGGTTGGGTGATTACCCTCCCTGGCATTATGGGTGCGATCGCAGCGCCCCTGGTGTCTGTTGCTGTGAAGCAACTTGACCGTCGTATCTTACTGATTGCCTTAACCGTGATTATGGTCATTTCTAATTTTATAACTGGCTTCGCAGAAAGCTTTGCGCTGTTGTTGTTTAGCCGTTTTCTATTGGGTATTGCTATCGGTGGATTTTGGGCAACAGCCATAGCCTTGAGTGGACGTGTCGCACCCAGTCATCTCGCCATAGCCAAAGCCACTGCGATCGTCATGGCAGGTGTTACCCTAGCGACGGTATTAGGTGTTCCACTAGGTACATGGCTGAGTGACTGGTTAGGTTGGCGTAGTGCATTTCAAATCATTGCAGCAATCGGAATCATCATTTTAGTTTTAGAAATCAAATTTCTCCCAAAACTTCCACCGACATCGGCTATTCGATTTAGTGATTTACCTGCACTGATTCAACATGATAAAGCACGTAAAGGCCTCATTATTATTTTATTAATTGGTTTTGCTCATTTTTCTTCTTATAGCTATCTCGCCCCATTTTTTAAGAATCATGCAGGCTTTGATGCGACCACCATCAGTTCATTATTATTGATCTACGGTATAGCCGGTTTCTTTGGTAATTTATTTGCGGGTTATAGCAGTAACATCAATGTCCGCTATACCCTTGCTTTTGTTGCCTTCAGTTTTATCGTGGTATTTTTTAGCTTTCCACACTTTGCAGTTCATTTATTTGGTGCATATCTTTTAACCGCATTATGGGGTTTCGCCTTTGGGGCATTTCCTACAACGGCCAATATCTGGATGTTTGTACATGCCCCTGAAGCTGTTGAAAAAGGCATGCCACTGTTTATTGGTATTTTCCAACTAATGATTGCGTGTGGCTCACTGTTTGGCGGCTATATTGTTGATCATTTTAATGCCAATACCTTATTGTATTCGGTGATGATCTTTGTCGCATCTGCCATAGTGGCTATATTCACTTTAGGACGTGGATTAAATAACCCGAAGCTTCCTTGTACAGCGAACTAAGTCCACGCTCTAAGTGATATCGTCAATACATTTGATTAACGATATTTCCCAAAGATTTTCCACGTATTGTTATCGGCTAAAGGGTCGCTATAGCTATCACTACGGGCTTTACGTGGTTTATCACGGGCATCCACCAATTTAAAGTCGTTTTCGACACTGAGAACAATGCCATTCACATAAAAACGGGTACGGGTGTATTCACTTTGTCCATGTTGAAATACATAGGTTCTGAGGTCAATAAATTCACGGTGTGCGACCAAAGCTGCCGTATCATCGCCGTCTAGCCATAGTCGCATCGCTTGAATTTGATCTGCTTCAAATTGCCCACATTTTTCAACTAAGCTGGCAATACCACGAAAGGTTTTAGATTCTTTCGCACGTGTTTTGTTGATTCGAATACGATCCACGTGAAAATAAAAAAGCGGCAGATTCAAATGACTCGGCAAATGGACTGCATCGAGGACTTCATCTTCCATAAAGGGCTGAAATAAGTCCTGAGCACGTTCAATTAAGCCAGTCCACTGCGCATAATATTCGGCTACTTCAGACGCTGTACCATAATAAATGGGCAGCCCCTCTACATTGGCTAAGGTTGAGGGCGGCCAAACATTTTGTCGAAGTAATGCAATATCACTTTTCAGACTTTGCACTGCGATTGCATCTTGCATGGGGTATTACACTTTACTTAGGCTATTTTTTTAGATTAAGTCAAAGGTTTAGTTTCTGCAAGGCTTTGCCTATAATACTGCATTAGATTTTTATGCTAGGACACATTCATGGTTCAAAAGATTGAAGCTACTGATGTAACCGAAGAAGAAGCGTTGAATGCAGCTTTCTTTGAACGTGCGGATGAATTTATTAAACAAGCCAATGAATTTTGTCGTGTTGAAAAAGGTTCTCAAGTCAAACCGGCAGAAATGCGCGGTCAAGTGAGCGCTGCCATGTTATTTGGTACCGCTCGTTTTAATACTTGGGTTGCTGCAAATGGCTTCAAAGATGGCAAAGAAATGCGTGATGCCAAAGATCAAGTGATGTCTTATATTCTTCAACAATTTCAAATGATGCTTGAAGATAATTATGATGAATATTGCGAACAGTTTGAAAACTATCTTCGCTTCCGTCATAACGAAGAATTCCATGCAAATAAGCATGATCACGACCACGATCATCAGCATTAATCAAAAGCCCTTCGGGGCTTTTTTTATACAACTTCTCTTTCACAAAGCTTTGATTTAATATTTAGTCATAACGTTGTATTTTCATCATTCATGCTATTTTCAGTGCCTCGCGTATTCGAAAATACAATGAAATACGCAAGAAATGGACATGGTTTTAAGGACAAGGATAGCAATGCAGACGCTCGATTTTGCCATCGTGGATTCACATATACATCAATGGGATCCGTACAATACCCCACATGCCGCTTCACTTGCCGTGAAATTATTGGGTAAACATCCCTACTTGCTCGACAAAATGATGCGCTTAGTTAAGCCGCAAGAGTTAATTGACACAGTTGGTTTGACCAAACATGTGACGACACCGTATTTGCCTGAAAATTATAAGCAAGATGCAGGACATTATCAGGTCGATCAAATCGTACATGTAGAAGCGAGCTGGCATGACCATAAAGGTAAAGGGGTAGTTGGTGAAACCAAGTTCATTGAATCCTTAGACTTTAACGCTCAAAAAATTAAACTTGGCGCCATAGTCGGCACTGCAGACCCATGTGACAGTAGTTTTAAGAAAATTCTTAAAATGCATAAACAAGCCTCCCCACATTTTCGTGGCATACGAAAAATGGCAGCTGTACATGAAGACCCAAAAGTTCATGCATGGACCAATGAGCCCCATCTCTATACCAATAAAAAATTTATGAAAGGTTTTGAAGCTCTTGCTCAAATGAATTTAAGTTTTGATGCATGGGTTTATTCAGACCAAATTCGTGATTTAACCGCTTTAGCACGTGCTTTCCCTGAAACATCTATCGTTCTGGATCATTTTGGGACACCTGTCGGTGCCTTTGGACCTGTCGGCTCACATACAGGCTTAACCCAAACTTCACGTGACAATATCTTGTTTCGTTGGAAAGATGATTTAGCTGAACTGGCAAGTTGCCCAAATGTTTATACCAAAATGTCTGGATTATTCATGCCGGTGCTGGGTCATCAGTTTCATAAAGAACAACGCCTTGCATCTAAACAAGAGATTTTCGATTGTGCCTTCCCGCTTATTTCGCATGCTCTACAATGCTTTGGGAAATACCGTGTGATGTTTGGCTCAAACTTCCCGATGGATAGTGTGAGTGCATCTTTGGTGAATATTATTGACGCATTTTCAGATGCGGTGGCAAGTTATGATCCTGATGCACTGACTTTAGTCTTCCAACAAAATGCCCGTCAGTTCTACCGCCTATAAGTTCGTTAAGAAAATCTCGCTATCAAGTTATCCATTCTAGCTCAAAAAAAATCCTCCATCTGGAGGATTTTTTATTAAGTTTATTTTTGAGTAGATTTTACAGCTTGACCATATTGGTCAGCCATCACCTCAACCAAACGCTCAGGTTGAATATATTTTTTGATGACAGCATTAACATCCGCTTTGGTCAAACTAGCAATGTGTTGATCACGCTTTTCACGATAGTTTAAATCACGACCTTTTTCTAACTGTGGAATCAACATACTATGAATGCGACGGTCATCTTCAAGTGCAGTTAAACGCTTTTTCAAAATACTGGCTTTGGCTGCTTCTACTTCCTGTTCCGTCACGCCATTTTTCAATAAGTTTTGCAACACTTTATGAACAGACTGAGAAACTTGTGCTGATTTACCCGCAGTGTAGTTTGCATCAATACTCAGTACACCTGAATTCACCCATTCATCAAAATTAATGTCTGCACTAAAACCATAAACCAGTGCATTCTTTTCACGTAACTCTTGAGCTAGACGTGAAGATAATTGTGAATCACCAAGTATGTGGCGTAATACTTGTAGCGCAGGAGAATCGGTATGCTCTACACCTACAGGTAGAGTCATAATGGCTTGGTAACTACCAAACTCACGCTGTTCAGACAATGCATGCACTTTCTGTGCAGGATACGCTGTAAATGTAGACTCTAAGCGTTGATATGGCTCGCTGGTTTTCCAATCTGCAAATTCTTTTTTCAGAATTTTTTCTATTTGCTTGGTATCAAAATCACCTGTTACCGCAATTTGTGCATGCTGTGTTTTAAAGAATTTTTGATGTAACTGCTGCACTTGATCACGTGTAGCTGACTCAATTTGTTTTTTCGCAAGTTCAGGTTCGAAGTGATAACGAATATCCCCCGGCTGATAGATCTCAACAATACGCGACAGAGTCATTGCAGCAACGGTATCCGGCTCTGTATAAGGTCGATCCAAACTCGACAAACTTTGCGCTTTGATTAAATCAAATTGTGATTGTTCAAATGCTGGCGCTTTAATAACATCAATGACATATTGCAAAAATTCAGCAAACTTTTCTTTACGTGCAACCACTTGAATTATGAGGCCATTATCATTTGCACTGACCGTTGCACCACCACCAACATCAATAATTTTATCGGCAATTTGCTGTAAACTTTGATCTTTAGATGCACGGAACATGAGATAAGCTGTCAAATCTAGCAACTCACCTTTATTCATTAAGCTTTGCGCTGTACCAAAATCCAATGCAATCGTAGCATAGGTCTTGTCGTCACGGGTTTTAGTTGGAAACAACGCATACTGAATGCCGTTTTTAAATTTAGCGCGCTGAATCTGCTTTTCTTTCTGATTTAAATATTGCTTAGACTCTGCAACATATTGCTTCACTTCAGCACGATAAACACTCGCATCTTTCAATGGCTCTTCTGCAGGCGCTTGCTGATCTAAAGTTTCAGCAGGTTTTGACGCAGCCTGTTGCTGTGCTTTCTTCTGGTCTACAGGTGTCGGTAGAATATTTCCTGTGACACGGTATTCGGGCTTTAGAAAATCCTCATACACTTGATTCACGTCGCTTACACTCAGCTTTTGTACTTTATCTAAGTCTCGGAAATATTGAGACCAGTCCCCGTTATAAGCCACAGTATAAGAACTAAGATGCTCGCCAAGTGCTGTTGCGCTATTTTTGACATTGTCAGCCATATTTCGAGTCAGGCTTTTAACACGGTTTAGCTCGACGTCATTAAAGGCTTTGTTCTGCTCCACACCTTGTGCAAGACTGGTTGCCACTTTGTTTGCATCATGACTTGGGCCATATATCGCCCCCATAAACACCAAATTAAAATCTTTATCTAACCATGTGGTGGATTGAACTGCGGTTGCTGTCCCTGTTTCTACCATGCTTTGATACAAATGCCCACTCGGCTGTAAGGTATACAAGGTTGGAGATATCGCCAAAGCAGTTTTAATCGGTTCAACTGCACCATTTATATAAATATTAAATTTGCCAAAGTCACTACCCTTATGAACAGTAAATTCGCGTTGCTTTAATTTCGTTCCATCTAATTTAGGGACTTTGGCCTGTTCAGGAATTTGACGTGCGGCAATTGGGCTAAATTGTTGATCAATTTGTTTTAATACAGCCGCTTTATCAAACTTACCAGAAATCACCATCACTGCATTATTTGGCGCATACCAACGGCGATAGAACTGGTTTAATTCGTTCATATTAATCGATTGAAGTTCTTTCAAATCACCAATCGGTAAACGACCTAAAGATTGATTGCCATAGGCTTCTTTTAAAACTTGGTCGATTAACACTGAAAATGGCTGATCTAAACGAATTTCACGTTCACGCTTAACGATATCAATTTCTGTCGGTACAAATTTTTCCTGAAGTACCAATTTGTCCATCCGTTCTGCTTCCAAATGCAAAACTTGATCGATTGAACTTTGTTCAGGACGAATCACATTGGTGTATTTCGTTGAATAATAATCCGTACTGGCATTGGTCATCAGCGTGAATTGGTCTAAGCGACGCTGAAATTCATCACCCTTGACATTTTCAGTGCCTTTAAAGGCCAAATGTTCGAGCAAATGTGCCAAACCACCTTTGCCCGCAGGGTCATTTAAAGAACCCGTGAAATACACCGTATTCATAAACACTTTGCTTTCTTTATCGTTTTGCGCCAAAACCACACGAAAACCGTTATCTAATTTATATTCTTCAATGGCTTGTTCAGTTTTAACCAATACAGGTTGAGCAAAGAGGCTTGTACTTAAACCTGCAAAAAAAAGTGAAAGCGTTAAATGTTTAATACGCATGTAATTCAAGTGTCCTTTATATTTAGCATCGATCAGCGTAGTGCTGTCGATCAGATTGGTTTTGATTTTATGCTGAGCTTTTCTGGATTAAAAGTTACTTTTTATTAAATACATGCTGCAGAATGAGACAGCATGTATTTGATTTTTGTTCAGATATAAATGTCAGACTGCATATACAAACACGCATAGCCTGAGATTTCTATACGGTCATTTTCAAGCATTTGACAGTGTAACTCACCACCACGACTCGATGCTTGATACGCCAAGATTTGAAGTTTTTCTAAACGTTCTGCCCAAATAGGCACGATTCCAGTATGAATAGAACCCGTAACAGGATCTTCATTGATGCCATTGCCTGGTGCAAAATAGCGTGAAATGCAGTCATATTGCTGGGCTGCCGCAGTGATTGCAACATCAGTAATCGTACCCGGCGCTGTAATTGCGGTGCGGATTTTGCCAAGACGTTTTAAGATTTCAAAATTCGGTTGTTCGTCCAAGACTTGTTGAGCCATTTCGTATTCCACGATATACGCCTGCGCATTCAGATAAACCTGCTTAAAAGGTTGACTCAACCCTAGACGTAGCTCTTCAGGATATTCGCTCACGACCTGTGCCCGACGCACAGGGAAATTCATCAGAATTTTTCCATCTTCAGCTTTATTTACGCTAAAAATACCGAGATTTTTGACATGAAATTGGATATTTTTTTCAGCCGTATAAAACTCAAAAAGTACATAACTACTGGCCAATGTCGCATGTCCACAAAAGTCCACTTCAGTGGTCGGTGTAAACCAACGAATTTCATAATTACTGCTGTCAATTTTTTTCACAAATGCAGTTTCAGACAGATTATTTTCCAAAGCAATCTGTTGCATCAAGTGTTCATCTAACCATTCATCCAACACCAAAACCGCCGCTGGGTTGCCTTTAAATAACACTTGGGTAAATGCGTCCACTTGATACATTTTCATTGATAGAACTCCTGATTTAGTGATTTATATTAAAGGCTTTTGAAAATATTTCATGCGTTATATGCTATGTAGCAACACTTTTTAATAAAACATCTAAGTTTTAGATGAACTTAAATATAGGCACAATTTTGAAAACGCATATTCACCCCGTTCCTTTAGAAAAATCATACCGACTTTTAAATCATGGGCCGACTGTGCTCGTCTCTGCTCAGGATCAAACCCATACTGGTGTGATGACTGCTGCATGGGCATGCGCCTTAGAGTTAAACCCTGCAAAAGTGACAGTAGTACTGGATAAATCAACTAAAACACGTGAGATTATTGAAAATTCAGGTTATTTCGCCTTACAAGTACCAACACTGAAACAACTCAAACTGGTCTATGCACTTGGCATGATGAGCCAACGTGATGCGCCAGAAAAATTGCGCCAATGTGGCGTAGAATTATTTCAATTTAATCACTCAGATATTCCTGTAGTTGAAGGTTGTGCTGCTTGGCTACTGTGCAAACTTATTCCTGAGCCGCACAATCAACAAGCGCACGATCTGTTTATTGGCGAAGTCATTGCTGCCTATGCAGACGACCGCGTCTTCCGTAACGGACATTGGTATTATCATGAAGTAGCAGATGAATGGAAAAGTCTGCACCATGTTGCTGGTGGGCATTTTTATACCATTGGTAATCCTGTATCTGTAGACGAGACACCAGACTAAAATAGCGCTGTGAGATCTGTCGTTTATCTAGGGCTAAAAATGGATAATCATCCGTTTTGAGCATTTTCATGCTAACTTTAACTTAATTTTAAATATTGAATGAATAGATATGACGTTTAAAATACATACATTGGATGTCAAAAATTCACTGCAAAATTATATTTGGCTGCTTGAACACACCGAAAGCCATGATGTCATTGCAGTAGATCCTACTGAAGCTGCCTTGGTCGAGCGCTATTGTCAGGAACATCAGCTCAATCTTACGCAAATTTGGCTAACGCATTGGCATAAAGATCACGTTGGTGGCGTACCAGAACTTATTCAGGATAAAAACATTGCCGTTTACGGTCCCCGTGCAGAATTGAGCCGTATTCCATGGGTGAATTTTCCTCTCGATCATAATGACCGTTTTGAATTTCATGGTCTTGAAATTGAAATTACAGCAACTCCCGGCCACACCCTCGGTCATATCGTATATTTTATCGATGACATTCATACACTTTTCTGTGGCGATGTATTATTTGCTATGGGTTGTGGACGTGTATTTGAAGGCACCTTTCAACAAATGTACGATTCCTTGAACCGTATAGCCGCATTCCCTGCTGAAACTCAAGTGTATTGTACTCATGAATACACCCTATCAAATGCTCAGTTTGCGCGGCATGTTGAACCTGACAACCTTGCCATACAACAGCGTTTTGATGAGGTTGAATCAATGCGCATGCTCAGACAATGTACTTTACCAAGCAGTATTGAATTAGAATTAGAAACCAATCCATTTTTACGCGCAGAAAGTGTTGAAACGTTTCAGCGCTTAAGAGAACTTAAAGACAATTTTTAATTGGATTGAGAGGTATAAGCATTTTAGATTTCATCACAAATAAACTGTTTTATTTGTGATGAATGTTTCGGGCCGATTCATCATTTTATATTTATAAAATTTGATTGGTGGCAGCAAACTCATCCAATTCAGCTTGTGTTACAACTTGAACGGCTTGCATTTCATCGATACGTACCATCAATAAACCACCTAATGCCGGTTGATAACGTCGTGCACTACCAAATGGTGTATATGCCACTTTGGATTGCTCCGAAAAGACCAACCAATCTTCATGTCCAAGCATCACCGCAACAGGCGTCTGTCCCGCTTGTTGCATCTGTTCAATTTTTGCTTTTACAGCGTGCTCAATGTTCTGCATGCGTTCAATCTACTTATACCAATAGAACATAGTATAAAAGCTTTTCGATAAATCTTGATGAGAAATAGCATTGCAAGCTCACCTATCCAGCGAATTAGGCTTTGAACAAGCTGTTATTTGCAATCCACAACTGCATGCCCAAACAGCTGTGCATTCTAAGCCAAACAATCGTTTATTTTGCGCACAGCTTCTCTATAAACATAGTTCAGATTTTAAGCCAGCAGTTAAAACCCAAATTTTTAAAATACGTTATATTTACTTACATTAAGTTTAGCTTGTTATAAAACAGCGAGTTAAATAAGTTTATACCGTTTACAAGCCGATAATCTGTTTATTTATCCATCAAAATTTCATATTTTAAATAAAAGTTTTCCATTTCCCCTTTAAAAAATATTTTGACACCCCTATTTAATATTTTAATGATTGATAAGGAGTTCGCTCGTGAAAAAAGTGGTTAAAGCAAAAAATTTAGTTGCCTTCCGTCTTTGGTTAGAAAAGTTAGGATATTCTGTTCGTACACTGGCAGATAATCGTGGATTTACATTCAGTTTTAAAAAAGAATATGGTCTAGTGACTGTAGACTTGTCTGGTAATGCTTTGGCCATGCAGCTCGGTGAAGAGTTTGAAGATCATTTAAAGGCATAATCTTCTTTATAATTTATGCGAACGATTAGAAATAAATGATTTAATTCGATTGATTCGAATCCGCATTTCTAAATTTGCCCGTATATGCGGGCTTTTTTTCACCTTTGTTTTACTGACTCATTTTAACGAGATAAATTTCAGACAATAAAAAAGCAAGATAAGACATCTTGCTGTATCTCTGGTTCATCATTCTTTCATTAGATTTTTTTATTAGATTTTTTTATTAGAATTAGTCTTCAAAAAAGACCATGTTTAAGACACTGATTTTTTCGCATTTCAAAAACAAAAAAGCAAGGTATAAAACCTTGCTTAATCTAATGGTGGGGACGGAGAGACTCGAACTCTCACACCTCGCGGCGCTGGAACCTAAATCCAGTGCGTCTACCAATTTCGCCACGTCCCCAACTCGGGTGCTGACAATGTCAGACTTTAATTTGTTTAAAAACCTGTTTATTTGGCAACTTAATAAATTAAGTGGTGGGGACGGAGAGACTCGAACTCTCACACCTCGCGGCGCTGGAACCTAAATCCAGTGCGTCTACCAATTTCGCCACGTCCCCAACAGGGTTGCTGACAATGTCAGACTTTTTAAAACTTGGCAGAGGATCAAGGATTCGAACCTTGACGAACGGTTTTGGAGACCGTCATGCTACCATTACACCAATCCTCTGTGACCTTCATTACCAAACTCATGTTTAGTAATTCAGTGGTGGGGACGGAGAGACTCGAACTCTCACACCTCGCGGCGCTGGAACCTAAATCCAGTGCGTCTACCAATTTCGCCACGTCCCCGATGGCTGTGTATATTATAGAGATCACCCCTACATGACAAGCCTTTTTTATAAAAAAGCATCTTGTTTGTTTAAATAAAAAACAATAGTGCTTTTTTTGTATTTTTCTTAAGCAAATTCAGCAACTAAGTCGCTTTTTAAGCGATAAAAATCCACCAATCTGTCATTTTTTTGCTTCATCAACATGTGTTGCATTAGCTGATTAAACCCTTGATATTGCATTGGCAGATCAAGCTTTAAGCGTTGGCAATGTAAATAGGCCCAATCTTCATAGTTTTTCGCCTCTAAACGCTGTGATGTCAGCCATTCCAAGAAAATTATCCCCAATGCGTAGATATCACTGTGCAAAGATTTTGCTTGTCCATGGAAAAGTTCTGGAGCCATATAACGTGGTGTCGCAGTTAAGGCATTTTGCTGGTCAACAGCCAACGGGAGCGCTTGCTCAAAGTCGATGAGTCTGCACTGCCCTTGCCAATTCACAAAATGCTCTTGTTTTAAATCTGCATGTATCCAACCGTGCAAGCTTAATCGCTCAACCACATCGATTGCTTGCCATAGCACTTGCCTCACCTGCTCAATGCTCAAATTCGATGCAGACTGTAAGAACCAAGGCTCAGCATTGGGCAGTATTAATAGGCGATCAATAGGCTCTTGCTGAATACTGAGATGCGTCTCTTTTATCACTTGAAAAGGTAGCGTGATACTGTTTTGTCTAGACGCTTGATTGAATAGCTGGTACAGCTCAATTTCTCGACCAAAACTAGCTACATGTTCAGGGCTGCTGTCACTGACTTGCGCCTTGAGCCAATAACGTTGTTGATTGAATTGAAATTGATATAGACGACGGCCAAAAACCAAACTTTTGGTTTTGGTTTTTGGCTCGCAAATGGTTTGCGCTAAATCTGTGGATTTAAACCGCAATAAATTCTGCATGTCGTTGACTGGGTTCATTTTGATAATTTAATAATTCCAAACAATGCTGAATGGTCTTACCAATGCGGGCTTGCGTTTCGATTAATGAAATTTTCGGCCATGTGGCTCTTTCACCTTCACGCTGCAATACTTTAAACAGATAAGGTCGCGGATTTTGCAACATATAACTATAGTGTCTTAAGCCATATTTCCCCACAATATTGACATCACCATAGTAACGCTGATCCACCACGCCATAACCATGATCAAGCAACCGTCTTACCGGTGGGATACTTCCTGCACGCTCACGGGCAAAATCCATCACCCCTTTACTAATCACCTTACCTTGACGACGAACGATCCGCTCAGGCCAACTCAACATACTTTTACGAAAGCGTGATGCATCATCCTGCATAAACGGCACAATATGCGGATTGACCTGACTAGCGATACTGTAATTAATATTATACAAACGCGCCATTTTCTCCTGTGGGAAATCACTGCGCACACTGCCATCCACCCAACGCGTTGCCGACATATATGGCGTAAATTGCCCGTCATAACGCTTACTGGTCAGTCGTACCGGTGGAAATAGAATGGGCACTGCACAAGATGCCAACACTGCACTCCACACCAACAAATCTGGTGATGTATACGCATTCATAATTCGTGCATCTTGTGATGCATCATAAGGCGCAACTGCCACATTGATATGCAGACCTGATTGCTTATATGCTTCGGCAAAAGTTAAGTCACCTAAGTTTTCAACCAAAAACTTTTTCAGATATTTTACATCTGCCAAACCGCCATTACCCTGCACTAACTCAGTCAATTTACGAAAGTGAAATGCCTCACTAAAGAAATTTTGTCCGTTTAATAAATTGGTAAATTCTGACGGTTTAGATACACCCAACATCCCGGTCATAATTGCGCCAGCACTGGAACCAGACAGAACTTTTGGCATCAAATCTTGTTCCATCAGTGCTTTACACACACCGGTATGAAACAAACCTAAAGTTGAACCGCCTGAAAACATCAAAACAGGTTGACCATAGGCTTTTTGGCTTTGTTCAAAGAATTCAATTTTTTGTGCAGCATTGAGACAAACGCATTCGTGGGATGCGATAAATGCCAAACTTTGACTCACCTCATCAACATAGTCTTCAATAATTTTTTTGGTACCGACGTAGGCTTCTGTAAACAGCAAGGGATGGGCAATATTGCCCACATCATAAGTTAAACCTTCACTTAAAATGTACATCAAATCTCGAGTACGTTTCTGAGCACGATATCGTCTCAGTAACCCTAAACGATGTGTGATGATTTCTGCATCAAAATACGGTGAACTATTATCGAGTTTCCATTCTTGCGCACCCGATTCTTCATCTATTTTAAGTGCGATATCTTTCCATTCTTCATAACATTCAGCACGGTCGAGCTGACGCTTTAATTTTTTTATCCGATATGCCTGATGTGGATTAATACTTTTTGAAAACCCTGTAAACAACATGACTATCCCTCAGCACATTTTAAACTGTTCACTCAGCTAGATTTATAACAACTTTTTGGTTATTCGAATAGCGCTGATCTCCTAGAACAATCATTTAACTTTGACATATTGAGGCGATTATAACTGCATTATTGATGTACACTGCTGTCATATACCAACCAACAACAAGACACGACAAGCTGACTTATCATGGCTACAATTGATTTACCTGACAACATCCTTCAATCGCTATCTACTGTACTCTTACAACTACAGCACAGTTTGCCTGAGCTTAAACAAGCACCCGATTTTTCGAGTATCGCTTTCAAATGGCAAGATAAGCAGCTTAAGGCCATTAAACAGCCCAAAGTCATGTATTTAGAAGACTTAAAAGGAATTGAACGTCAAAAAGAAAAAGTGATTCAAAACACTTTACAGTTTTTAAAAGGCTTACCTGCCAATGATGTTTTACTCACTGGCTCTCGTGGTACAGGTAAATCATCCATCGTACGTGCTCTGCTCACCCATTATGCAGACCAAGGTTTACGTTTAATTGAAATTGAGCGTGATGATTTATCTGATTTGCCAGAAATTCAAAAGTTAATTGAAAATCGCCCTGAAAAATTTATCGTGTATTGTGATGATTTGGCGTTTAATGCTGAAGATGAAAACTATCGCAGTTTAAAAAGTGTTTTAGATGGTTCATTACAATCAGGTTCGAGTAATTTTATTATTTATGCTACCAGTAACCGTCGTCATTTATTGCCTGAATTCATGCATGAAAACACACCTGTAACAAAGGTAGATGTGCCTCAATATACCGAACTTCACCCTCAAGAAGCGATTGAAGAAAAAATATCTCTTTCTGACCGCTTTGGGATGTGGCTGTCTTTTTATCCAATGGATCAAAATTTATATTTAGAAATTGTTGAACATTATTTGGCTAAAGCCGAGATGCCATGGACAGATGAAGCGCGTGCTGAGGCACTACGTTGGTGTCAAGGTCGTGGGCAACGTTCAGGGCGTGCTGCTTATCAATTTTCAAAGCATTGGATTGGGTCAGAACAACTTAAACAAGCCTAGAGCCAAAAAACTAAATAAAAAAAGAACCGCTATAGCGGTTCTTTATAATTGAATATGACAAATGATTCTTTAATTCTGACAAATAGGTGGAAGGACAGAACGAATACCTAAACCATTGGCAATTTTCTGCACTGTGTTTACCACATTAACATCATTAGCTTGATATGAAACCAACTGAATACCCATCGGCAGTCCACTTTCACTTTGAGTCATTGGAAAAGCATAACTTGGTGCATCTAAATAGTTAAATGGACGCGTGTATTCACCCACATGACTAAACTCGGTATCCGTTGAGCTTGACACAGCTGCAAGGAATGGGCTCACTGGAAACAGCAAACATTGACCATTTAAAGAAGCTTTAAATGTCTGCTGAAACTCAGTTCGCTCTGCAATCAATGACTCGTATTTTTCCTGTGAAATACTCTTACCGCGTAGCACACGCTGACGAACTAATTCCCACATCTGTGTTTCAGCATTTTCAGCTGTATCGCCATGATATAAATAACTTTCATAAGCAATAATGTCAGACGTCCGGTCTGATAAATTATGAAAATCGAAATGTGCAGGTGGTTGCCAGTTTTTAATTTCGATTCCCAATGATTCAATGCGTTTTAACCCTTCGCGCCAAAGGGTTAATACCTCAGGCTCAAGCGGATATGGAAATGCAGATTCATCTAAAGCATAAATTACATTTTGACTTGATGCCGCTCCAACATCTACATCCATCAGTACATTGACTAAAGCGCTAATATCATCTGCAAATCGTGCAAAAGGCCCTAGAGTATCTAAAGTTTTGGATAAAGGTACTGCACCCGTGTCGGCAATTTTATGGGCTGAAGGTTTAAAACCAAATATGCCATTTAATGCTGCTGGTGTACGAATCGAACCACCTGTATCACCGCCAAAGGCCATAGGACTAAGACCACTAGCCACAGCAACCGCTGAACCTGAAGATGATCCACCCGGTGCAAATTGCTGCTCTGCCCACGGGTTTTTAGGTGTGCCTTGCATTGGATTTTGACCAGACAAACCAAAAGCCAACTCGGTCATTTTAGTTTTACCTAAAATCACAAAACCTAAATCTTGCAATTGATCAACCAGTTTACAGTTCGCTTGCGCTTTTTGATCTAAATAAACCGTACCTGCATAGGTGATATGACCCGCTACATCCAGATTATCCTTTAGTAAAATTGGCACACCATGAAATGGACTCAATCGTGTGCCTTGCTGAAGCAACTCATCTAAATGTTGTGCCTGTTGCAAAGCCTCAATTTCGAATAATTCCGAAATACAATCTAGATGTTTAAATGTTTGGTTTCGATCAATATAAAATTGAACTGTCTCTACTGAAGTTATCTTTTTGCAGGCAATCTGGCGACCAAGCTCAAGTGCAGATAAATTCACAATATTCATTTTATATCTTCCAAACCTTTTCCTGCCGTTTCAGGCATTTTCATAAATGTGATTAATGTTAATAATGCGCCAACCAATACCATAAAATAGAAGTAATCTTGTTTACCAATACTTTGTAGCCAAGTTAGCACATACGGTGTTGTGCCACCGAGTAAAGCCACCATCAAGTTGTAAGGTGCGCCAATACCGACAGCTCGTACTTCTGTCGGAAACTGTTCAGACATGACAGCTGGGCCAATGGCGGTATATAAAGCATATAAAACCAAGCCGAAAAGCTCGACCAATAAAATTGATGCAAACGTGCCATCCATCCATTTAATGATTGGATAAAAGAACACTAAATATCCCACAGCAAACACGATCAACTGCGGTTTACGACCAATTTTGTCTGATAGCCAGCCAAATACAGGCTGACACAGCATAAAGATAATTAAGCCAACAGTATTTGCAGCAAAGGCTGTTTGTGGCTCTGCGCCTAAAACTTTAATGGCATAGGTCGGGACATAGACCACAAAAATATAGAATGCAAATGTTGTTAAGATAGAAATACCCACAATACGAAGCGTTTCTTTCGGATGACGTTTAATCAGTACAACCAAAGGATTTTTTACTGATTCTTTTTTATGGGTCATTTCGCTATCAGGTACTGATTTACGAATCCACATACCCACCAAGCCGCCAATCGCACCCAAAATAAACGGAATACGCCATCCGTATTCGCTCATTTGCGTTTCAGTTAAAGTACTTGTTAAAGCCCAAGCAAGACCTGAGGCCATCAAAATACCAATCGCTGAACTGAAAAACATAAAGCTTGAATAGAATCCGCGTTTATTTTTCGGTGCCATCTCTGAAAGATAAGTTGCCGCTGAAGCGAACTCACCACCCAAAGATAAACCCTGAAGTAATCGCGCTAATACCAAAATAATCGGCGCAAAAATACCAATTGATTCATAGGTTGGTGAAAGACCAATCATCAAAGAACCACCTGCCATCATTATGATGGTTGCGGCCAAAGCTGCTTTTCGACCATAGCGGTCAGAAAAGATACCCAATACGATTCCACCTAATGGTCGCATGAAAAAACCTACAGCAAAAATTGCGAAGGTCGCAAGCAAGGATGCGGTTGAATCATCTGATGGGAAAAATTGTTTCGCGAAAAATACTGCAAAAGTTGCATAAATCGTCCAATCGAACCATTCAATAGCATTTCCTACAGTTCCTGCAAGAATAACTTTCTTTTGTGATACATTTCCTTGTGTGGAAATTGAGTTTTGCATTTTTGACTCATCCATAAGCGTCTCATTTAATATTTAGACATAAATAAAGGTTGTATTTTATTTTCTAGACTTAAATTTAGATTATAATTAGTTTTTGGACAAGTCAATCATCATGAGTGAATCTTTTAGTTTCGACGAAATCGATACTGCATGCATCAAAGCTCTTATCTCCAATCCGAGAGGATCATGGCGAGAACTGAGCCAGATTAGTGATGTCCCTGAAAAAAAGCTGTCTCGACGTCTAGGTAGATTGCTAGATGACCAAGTTATACGAACTGCAATTGAATTAAATCCTGTGGTTGCCAATAAGGGTTACACCGTTCATGTCTGGATCAGTGTGAAATTTGGGAAGGAAAAAGAAGTTGCGCAATTTTTTGCAAACCGTCCAGAAGTACGCATTGTTTTTCTAACCACAGGACTTGCCGATATTTTTCTTGAAATTGGATTAGAAAAGGCCGCCGATCTCTCTGTTTGGATGCATGATTTTGTTACGCATATTCCGGATATTAAAACCGTAGAAACCCAAGCCGTATTAAAACCATTTACTTGGGCAAGCAAACCCAAAGCTTTAGAAGGTACAAGCGATAAAAACGTCAATTTTAGAAGTTTGACTGAAATAGAGTTAAAACTGATTCATGCTCTGTCTATTGATGGGCGTTCATCTATTAAAAGTTTGGCAGAGCAAATCGAACTCAGTGAACATAAAACACAGAAATTATTGAATGATTTATTGGAAGAAGGCATTTTCAACATTCGTGTCGATGTAGAACCCAGTTTGATGGGCTATAAGTCCGAAGCGATTATTTTGATTAAAGCTCGTCCAGATGCAGCAAATCAAATTGCCAAAACCTTGTCTGAACTTAAAAACACACGCTGCCTATTTGGCATTAGTGGAGATTCACAATTTTTCTGGCATGTCCTATGTAATGATTTAAGTGATTTATGGAAACTCATTACAGAAGATCTTGGTAATTTTGAAGGCATTCAATCTTGCAATACCAACATGGTGACATTGGCATTAAAACGTGCAGGATTTATGCGAAAAATCAGCAGCGCGCAGTTATTTTCAAATTTAGATTAAAAAAAAGAACCGCAAATGCGGTTCTTTTTTTAACGATTTTTACGCTTCGTTTGGATTACTTAATTCCGTCATCGGCCAACGCGGTGTAGTTGTAACAGACAAACCATCATGCTGACCCGCTTTAAGACGCTGATAACCTGCAAACGCAATCATTGCACCATTATCTGTACACAGCGCAGGTTCTGCATAAAACACATTTGCACGGATTTTTGCCAAGTCAGCTTCTAAGCGCTCACGTAAACGCTTGTTTGCACTTACACCACCGGCAATAACTAAACGTTTTAAACCAGTTTGTTTTAAGGCCTTCACTGATTTTTTCACCAATGTATCAACCAACGCTTCTTGGAATGATGCAGCGATATCCGCCTCACTACCTTCGCCTTCAACTTTTTTCAATTGAACTGAAACGGCAGTTTTTAAACCACTAAATGAAAAATCTAAACCTTGGTGTAGCATTGGACGTGGAAATTCAAAGGCATTGATGTCGCCATTGATCGCCAATTTCGAAATATTTGGACCACCTGGGTATGGTAGACCCATCATTTTAGCGACTTTATCGAATGCCTCACCTGCTGCATCATCAATCGACTCACCCAATAATTCATATTGACCAATTCCATAAGCAGCCATCAATTGAGTATGTCCGCCAGAGACTAAAAGTGCCACAAATGGAAATTCTGGTGGAGTTTTAGACAACAAAGGCGCCAACATATGACCTTCCATATGATGTACACCAATTGCAGGTTTATTCAGTGCAAATGCCAACGTACGACCAAACAATGCGCCTGTCATTAATGCACCCATCAAGCCCGGCCCGCGAGTATATGCAATGGCATCAATTTCAGATTTATCCATCTGACTTTCTTCAAGCAATTGTTTTAATAACGGAATTAACTTACGCACATGGTCACGTGAAGCTAATTCAGGTACCACACCACCATATTCTGCATGCAGTTTGATTTGGCTATACAATACTTGTCCGCGTAATCCTTGCTCACTATCGTAGAGTGCGAGTCCTGTTTCATCACACGAAGTTTCCAAGCCTAAAACGATCATTAAACTGCCTTTTGCCCATTTCAAAATATTGCGAAACCTATTATAGACTTGTGATATGAGATGTAAATGAGTAAAATACTGACCTTCACTTGTGATCAAGGGTAATTCGACCCGAGATCTTATCCATAACTTAATGAGGATTCTTCATGCCACAAGTTAAATTGAAAGAAGGCGAACCAGTAGACGTAGCTATCCGTCGTTTCAAACGTTCATGCGAAAAAGCAGGTGTTCTTGCTGACGTTCGTAAACGTGAATTCTACGAAAAACCAACTCAAGAACGTAAACGTAAAAAAGCTGCTGCTGTTAAACGCTACCAAAAGAAATTGGCTCGCGAATCAGTACGTACTACTCGCCTTTACTAAGATTAATTTGTGATTGATTGACTAACCTGGACAAGATAAATGACTACTTTAAAAAACCAAATAACTGAAGTTTTAAAAGCCGCTATGCGTGCTAAAGAAATGGACAAGTTAACGGTAATACGTAGTCTACAGGCAGCAATCAAGCAAATCGAAGTCGATGAGCGCATAGAGCTTGACGATAAGCAAGTTCTTGCGGTCATTGAAAAGCAAATCAAACAACGCAAAGAATCGGTTAAAGCCTTTTTAGGTGCAAACCGAGATGATTTAGCTAGTAAGGAACAAGCCGAAATTGAGGTGTTATCTCAATTTCTACCAGAAGCTATGACTGAGGAAGAACTTGATTCCATCATTGCGCAAACAATTACTGCGCAAGAAGCTACTAGCATGAAAGATATGGGTAAGGTGATGAACTCTCTACGTCCGCTCATAGCCGGACGTGCCGATCCTGCACAAGTTTCAGCTAAAATTAAAGCGAAACTCTCTTAATCTTTCATCTATATTGTTTGATTTGGTCTATTTAAGTACGCTGATGACTTAAATAGCCAAATTATCCAAATTCAAAAATAATTCAAATTCATTCATCATTTATAATTATCTTTCTTATTTAACGATTTCATACTTACATATATCTCGCCAACTTCCATCTACTGGATTTTGAATTGCAGCTTGTTCGATTTCAATCAATTTAAAATTTGCTCGTTCACATAGACGTCGTGCTTGCTTGTTCTCTACATCTACAAAAGCGTTTAATTGCTGAAATCCTAGATCATTCAATAATTGATCCACAAATAACTGCAAAGCTTCTGTCATCAAACCCTGCCCTTTAAATTCAACATTTCCCCAAAATCCAACGTTAGCTTGGTTTTCCATCCAATTGATTTGATGAATATCCATGACACCTAGAAAGTTATGCGACTGTTGCTCACGAATCACATAAACAAAATTTTCCTGATTTAACGCTGCCAACACCCTCGAATCACAAAATGCCAATGAAGCATCTAAATTAGGTTCTTGTAAGGACCAAGCCAAACTTGCAGGAAACATTCGTAAGGTTACTATACTTTGACAAATAGCCTCATAAAGTGCTTTTGCATCGTGGCGCTGAATCAACTGAAGCGTGATTCTGCCATGACTCATATCAAAATCATCGAGTTTCATTTTTATTCAGTTTCTCGTGATGAATTAAAATGCTTATAAATTTATTTTTAATTTAGGGCACATTGCACATTATATTTTTTTAATAATTGCATCTCTTTTGATGCGATCACCTGTTGAATCACATCCTGCTTATTCATAGTACGGTACTCACGATCTAAAAATGCACGATTTTCGTCAGCAGCACGATAAAGATCATTCACATAAGTCTGAACAATACCGCAGTATTTCACTTGCTGGTCTGCTTTAAATCCCTGTTGCTGTGGATCTAACTGACTAAAAAATTGTCGTACATCAGTTTTGTATTTTTCGTTAATATCATTCACAGCGATCACATATTGCTCTGCGCTAGCTGCTGCAATATTCGTTGCTAAGCCCAACAGACAGGCCGCCAAAATCATATTTTTCATTTGTAAGTTCTTAATCATAAATATTTTACATCCAGCTAGTTTACACTGATTAATCCAAGCCACTAAAACTACAATTTGCACTTTATAATCGACATAGATAAGTGCATCACATTTGAAATCTTTATATTTTTAATTTCCGTTCATTTTGCATTTCGTCTACACGATGCTTGATTTTCGCAGAAAGACTTTTCGAGTCTTTGGCGATGCGCTGCGCCTGTAGCAAAGATTTAATCGCGCGTTCTTCATCCCCGCCCCAATACTCTACTTCAGCTCGATATCGTAGTACATTGACTGAACGGAAGCTTGCATCTTTATCTGCATCAGCCATTTGCAACATCAGTCGCCAACCACTCAAGTCACGCGGATTTGCTTGTAAAAAACGCTGTAGAATCAGTTGTGCTTGCGCATATTCTTTGTTTCGAATCAAAGCCTCTGCATATTTATAATTTAATGCACGATTTTCAGGCATGATGATTGCCGAACTTTTCACAGCGTTCACGGCTTCAGCCGCTTTGTTTTGACCCAACAGCACATCGGTCTGCAAAATAGTAAAAAGTGCATGCGAAGCATTTTGTTTTGCTGCTTCATTTAATAACTTTTGAGCAGCACTAAAGTCACCTTGTTTAATATGCAAGCTCACCAAAGCCAACTCAGCTGCATAGTTCTTTTGTGCCACCATTGCATTTAATTGCAATTCAGTCGCCTGACCTGATAGTACTCGACTATACCAATGCAGAATTTCAAAATCTTGATCAACCAAACTGGTTTTAACTTGAGGCAACTGATTGGCACGTAAGCGCGCTTCGCTCATACGCTCCGTGGTTAAAGGATGTGTCAACCAAAAATCAGGCAGAAAGCTCACTCGACTCGTAGAGCGATGCATCACTTCAAAGAAGTCAGCCATGCTCTGCGGATTGTATCCAGCACGGTACATATACTGCATCCCAATACGGTCTGCTTCACGTTCTTGGTTTCGGCTATAGGTTAGTTGCTTATCCATCAAAGCGGCTTGTGAGCCCATCATTACAGCCGCACCGACATCACCATCTGCCTGTGAGGCCACCAAGGCTCCAACCAAAATACCGGCTAGTGACAGTAAACCTTGCCCTTTAAAAGCTTCCTGCGAACGACTGTAATGACGTTGTGATACATGTGCAATTTCATGTGCCATCACCCCTGCCACTTCATCCATATTACGTGCTGAATTAATTAATCCCGCATTTAATGCAAACAAGCCACCTGGTACAGCAAAAGCATTAATTTGTGGATCATTAATTAATAACAAACCAACCGGTTGATTGAGTTGAGTTTGACTCAAAATATGCGTAAAGACAGATAAAAGACGATCTTCCATCCACGGATTTTCAGTCACAGGGAGTTGACGATGCACCTCACGATACACTTTCTCACCAATGGCACGTTCTTTTTGTTGATCCAACAAGCCGACGCCACTACCAATTTCAGGCACAGAAAATTGTGGGGATGAACTAAAATCTACGGACTGCGTCTGCGCCAATGTCGAACAAAGCCCGAGACCACATGCCAGTAAAATCTTTTTCAAAGTCTATTCTCTAAATTTCATATTCGTACTTCATCGAATATAGCATTGAATTTTGGTGAATTATGGAGAAAACTGTTGTGATTGTTTATTCAAATTTTGGATTGACCACATAGCGTGGCGCACGCTCATGTACCAAAACATCCACTAGATTTTGATAAGCCAATTCCGCCATACGTTTACGGGTTGCCGCTGTTGCTGAACCCACATGAGGCAATGTCACGACATTGGCTAATGTAAATAATGGCGATCCCTGAAGTGGCTCTTGCTCATACACATCTAAGCCGGCTGCAAAAATTTGACCACGACTTAATGCATCGATTAAAGCGGTTTCATCAATCACTGAACCGCGTGAAATATTGACCAATACAGCATGCGATTGCATCAAGGCCAACTCACGTTCACCAATTAAAGCTTTCGATTCTGCATTTAAATCCACTGCAACGACCACAAAGTCAGCACGTTGCAACAAATCATCCAAATCGCAATATTGCGCTGATAACGATTCAGCCAATTCAATTTTTTCTCGGCGATTATGATAGAGTACATTCATATTAAAGCCGTAGCGAGCACGACGCCCAATGGCTGCGCCAATATGTCCTAAGCCAATAATACCAATAGTTTTAGCAAAGACATCCATGCCAAATTGCTCAGGGCCCACTGTACGCTTCCACTGCCCTTGTTTGGTCCATTGATCCAATACAGGCACTTTACGTGCTGCACTCATCAATAAGGTAAATGCTAAATCTGCTGTAGTTTCCGTCAATACATGCGGAGTATGGCTCAACCAGATATTTTTTTGATTTAAAAATGCTAAATCATAGTTGTCATAACCGACACTTACACTTGAGATGACTTTTAATTGTGATGCATGCGCTAAATTTGAGGCATTCAACAAACGTCCCGCACCAATCATGGCGTCAGCATCTTTTGAATGCTCAAGAATTTGCTGATTCACATCGCCCAATTTAGGACTAATTTGGAAAACTTTAAATTGCTGTTCTAAACTTTGGATTATTTCTTGATCTATTTGACTAAAAACCACTACTTTTTTTTGCATAAATTTTCCATTTACGTAATTTAAGTATTTTGTCCTGCCTTATTTTGCATAAATTGCCATAGGCGTTTTTTCAATAAAGGCTGTTCAATCATTTGCTGTAAAGATGCCAATGGATACACCTTCGCATGCTCTAAATGCGGAATATCGCCTAGACAAATGACATTTTTATCCAAGCTCATCGCATCGATAAAACCCTGTACATAAGATGCTGCACCACGACCATCTTGCAAATTCACCCAGCCAAAAGGCCACTGTAAAGCAAAGAAATCGGCACTGACTGCGCGCTGAATATTGCTCCACAAAACTTGCTGCTCTGCCGTTAATTCTGTGGCATCAATGACAATGACACAGTGCATTAAACAGATGGCTTCTAAGTTAAACGAAGGGATTTGAACAATTGGACGAATTTCAACAGGCTCAACAACCTTTGGTTCATCTTTAGGTGCTTCTACAGGTTGATTTACAACAACATCAACGTTCTTTTTAAGCTCAGTCTGTGATGAAACAGGCGTTGGCTGAGGCGCATTTTTGAGTAGAATTTCAGAGACTATTTCAGGAGCCGCCTGATCTCGCCAAATATTTGAGCTAAATTGCTGACACGGTGCTGCCTGAGGAATCCATATATCAATTCCCATTGCCGCCATTATGCTTCGCTGATGCCCAATCATGCTTTCATTTTCACCTATTCAAGGCTTGATATTCTAACGGGATTCACTCTGTTTTGCTGAACTTTTATAAATCAATTAGATCATACTATTTCTTTAAAGATTCTGTAGACTTGCTCAGACTAATTTTGACTTAAAATTAAACAATTTATTAATAAATCAAGCCGCTATAAATAATTATACGATCATCAAACTATTTTTCTTTTGCATTAGTTCAACTATCTCAGCTGATTCAAATCCAATACGCCAATATAATAGTTGCAAAACATCCAACTCATCTTGCGTGATAATTCGATCATTCCATAAACATATTTCAGCAACCCCAAGAATGCTTAACCGCTCACGCAGCAGCAGCCCAGAAATATCATTTAGGATTTCAGCCAAATCAATTGGCTCATCAGATATATCGCGATAGAACTCAAGTTCTTCTTTCGTTAAGATTCGATTGAGGATTTTTTCACGCACTTCGAGTTGGTTGTCACTGTTAATTTGTTGCACATGCAACAAGGCATCAATCAAACGCACAATACTCGGTTTTACATCTTCTAAAGACGTAGGTGTATGTGCAGGCAACTGATTCAACTCATATTTCACTGTTTCAAGTAGTAAGGCATCGAGCAAACCAATTTCACCATCTTCTTGAATAATTTTGGCCAGCTTGGTTAAGAACTGCCGTGAAATCGTCGCAGGCATAGTGCCAATATTTTTACATGCCTCATGAAAAATGGAGATATGCACACGACCATCAAGATTCAATAAGGCATCTACAATCGCACGACTCACTTCAGCTTCAGTCGGAATAAACTCTCGATACTGACGAATCATTAAAATAGCAACCATCACCTCACGCGAACCCGTTGCTGTTTGCAAGGCACGTTGGATCAATTCAGGCCGCTGCCAATTTTCACGAATCTCGGGGTTCAACGGTTTAATTGCATCTCGTATCGCAAAACTAATCGGTGACAAGCGCAGTAAAGGTAATGGTTGTGGCGAGTTCCATGGTGTTGCAACATCTGGACTAGCTTCTTCTAGTGAACGGAATAAATAAAATAGCGGCTGGTTTCGCAGTTTTTTTAAATTTTCTAGTTGCAGGTCATGAATGAGAGCCGGATTTAATTCAAAAATACGCTGTTCAATACTTGGGTGAATATTCATCCAGTTTTGCGGACTGAGTGAGTTTGCAAAACACATATGAGAAATCGATTCCGCATATTCACTATGAATTTGCGAACCTGAATGATGCACATAAATCCTTAATAAGGTTTGAATATTGGCATCATTTTGAATCAGACGTTTAGTTTTCTGGTCATTACGATAGGTTCGAGAACCCAAAGAGATATATTTAATAAAGCGGGAAATCAAAACACCTAAACTACCGATCAACCAAATAACTGCGCCAATCGCTACAAAGAGCGTTTCAAACTTATTGTCCCTTGCTTGTCCATTTTTATAGAAACCACGTTTTGCAATTTTACTGCCCCACTGACTAAAGGTCGTCAAACCGCTATATAAGATTTTCAAACGGGTATTTTCAGCAGCTTCCCCCGACAAGATCTTATTAAATTCATGGCTCAGCAAACCATACATTTCCATCTCATCTAGGGTTTGTAAGGCACCCCAGGTTAAAATGATCGATGTATCTCGAGGGCTAAAACCAGCGGTGAGCGCATTCACACCCACTTCATCAGGTAGGACATAAAGTGCGGGAGTATCGATTAAAAAGGTATCTGCCAGTTGCTCTGTCATACGCAGTGCAACACTTTCTTCAGGAATACTTTCAATCAGACTCAGACGTCGCGCACCTAACTGTTTGGCAAGTGAATAACCACCTAAACGAAAGGTGTAAAAATCATAGAGAACTGAAACCAACATAATCAGCAGTACAGCAGCCACTAAAAATGGGCTAAGGACATGCCAATAGATAGACTGAGTGGAATCATAATAATCCACAATTAAACCGACAATTACATTAATAATTGCGACGGTCAAAAACACTGCCGCCATACACATGGTGACAGGCCAAAACATATTTTTGTTTTTTATAAAATCATAACCCACACGTCTCAATGTAATACCCTTAAGTTACATTGTCTTTTGTTTGCTCATCATAAATGAAAAAAGCGGGAAATTCCCGCTTTTTCAGTGTGTTTTCAGCAGATTATTCTTCGCGAACACCTGTTAAATCCACAGAAGCCGCATCAATGTTAACATCAATATAGGCCGGCTTTTCATTTTTTGCAGAGTCATTACGCTTACGCTCTAATGCTGCCAAATATTCAGCATCAATACCACCTGCCACATATTTACCATCAAATACCGAGCAATCAAAGTCCTGTAACTCAGGGACTTTCTTGGTACGTACTGCAGATTTTAGATCTTCCAAGTCTTGGAAGATTAGGCGATCAGCACCAATAATTTCACGAATTTCTTCAACGCTACGTTCTGACGCAATCAGTTCAGATTTGGCTGGCATATCTATACCGTACACGTTTGGATATTTCACCATCGGTGCAGCAGATGCAAAGAATACTTTTTTCGCACCCGCATCACGCGCCATTTGAATGATTTCGTTACAAGTCGTACCACGAACAATCGAGTCATCGACCAAGAGTACGTTTTTGCCTTGGAACTCTAGCTCTACAGGGTTGAGCTTTTGACGCACAGATTTCTTACGAAGTTGCTGACCCGGCATAATGAAGGTACGACCGATATAACGGTTCTTCATAAAGCCTTCACGGAATTTCACACCTAAGGTATTTGCAAGTTCTAGCGCCGAAGTACGTGAAGTATCAGGAATTGGGATCACGACATCGATATCGTGCTCATCACCCCATTCACGTAGAATTTTCTGAGCAAGTTTTTCGCCCATTTTCAAACGTGCTTTGTAAACTGAAATACCATCAATAGTCGCATCTGGACGCGCAAAATATACGTATTCAAAGATACAAGGACGATATTCAGGGGCTACTGCACACTGCTTGGTCGACATCACGCCATCAGCAGTAATATAAATTGCTTCGCCCGGTGCAATATCACGCTCAACTTTAAAGCCAAGCGCTGTAATTGCGACAGATTCAGACGCAATGATATATTCCATACCATTTTCAGTTTCACGAGAACCGTAAATTAATGGACGAATACCATTTGGATCACGAAAACCCACTAAGCCTTGACCGGTGATCATAGCAACAACCGCATAACCACCTTTGCAACGTTCATGCACACGTGAAACCACGTGGAATACATCTTCAGCGCTTGGTGTAAGTTTTGCGCGTTTTTGCAATTCGTGAGCAAATACGTTTAATAATACTTCTGAGTCTGAATCGGTGTTCATATGACGTAAGTCAGTCTTGAACAAGTCATCATGAATTTCAGCAGCATTAGTTAAGTTACCATTATGTGCAAGCGTGATGCCATAAGGTGAGTTTACATAGAATGGCTGAGCTTCAGCACTGCTTGAAGAACCAGCAGTTGGGTAACGAACATGGCCAATACCATAATTACCCTGTAATGCACGCATATGACGTGTGTGGAACACATCACGCACCATACCCGTATCTTTACGCAGGAATAAACGACCATCCTGACAAGTTACGATCCCGGCTGCATCCTGTCCACGATGTTGTAACATCGTTAACGCATCAAACAACATTTGGTTAACAGGTGATTTACCAGCTATACCAACTACTCCACACATAGCAACCTCGCAGACAAGCTAGGGTTAATAAAAAGGATTATTTGTTGACTCACCCGATCCAGAACGTCCGTGCTTGTTCTGCGACTCAGATGGGAGGTCTGAAGATTTCTGAGCATCTTCAGACTGAATATGATGAAGTGCTTGATTTGCAGCATCTTTGGACAATTCGGTTGCCCAAGGCGCATATGGCAATAATGACTGAACCATTTTAGATTGTTTCCAATGTGGTGAACTTTCTACCCAAGGACCTAGCCCCTGCATAGTGATCAGCACCACCAACAATCCTTTTAAGCTTCCAAAAACACCACCTGCCAGTCGATTTAACGGACCGAGCTTTAATGTTTTCAAAATACTGTTCAATAACCATGTCGCGACCCAAGTCATGACTACAATCAACAATACAATAAATGCGAACGCGGCAATCTTCTGTACCACTGGATCTGTACTTAAAGATGTCATCGAAGGTGCAAGGACGGTTGCATACTTTGCCGCAATGACAAGTGCAAGAATCCATCCAATGAAGTTCGCAAAGGCTTTTACAAATCCTTGACGCAAACCGTTAAGCCCTCCAATGAGCAAAATAATCAGTATAAAGATATCAATGGTATTCATGATATTTACAATGCGTCTACGCAGTCTTTTACAAGTGTCGGACCTGTATATATGAGGCCACTATACACTTGTACAAGGCTTGCTCCTGCTTTTTGTTTCGCAACAGCATCCGCGCCCGACAAAATACCACCAACACCGATCAATGGAATTTGACCGTTTAATACTTTAGCAAAAGCCGCCAAACATGCCGTACTTTTTTCAAAGACTGGTGCACCGGATAGACCACCAGCTTCATCACCAAATGGAAGGCCTTCAACACCTTCCCGTGACAAAGTCGTATTGGTGACAATCAGACCATCAATTTTAAATTTTAACAATTGTTGGGCAATAAAATTAATGTCTTCAGGTTCTAGATCTGGTGCAACTTTAAGTACTAAGGGTACATAATGTTGATTTTCATCCGCCAACTCGAGTTGACGTTTCTTGAGCGTCTCTAACAGTTCAGTCAAAGCATCACCGCTTTGTAAGCTGCGAAGATTTTTTGTGTTAGGAGATGAAATATTAACGGTAATATAAGAAGCGTAGTTATAAACTTTTTCTAGACAAATCAGATAATCGTCAACTGCTTTTTCAACAGGTGTGACTGCATTTTTACCGATATTGATCCCAAGTACACCCTTAAATTTTGCAGCTTTGACATTTTCGATCAACTGATCCACGCCATCGTTGTTAAAACCCATGCGGTTAATAATGGCTTTTGCTTTCGGTAAACGAAATAAACGAGGTTCAGGGTTCCCTGATTGTGGAAGTGGTGTAATTGTACCAATTTCAATAAAGCCGAAGCCCTGGCTCGCCAGCGCATCGATATAAGCACCGTTTTTATCAAGACCGGCTGCTAAACCAACTGGATTCGGAAATTCGATTCCCATACATGTCACTGGTTTAGACGCCACGTTTTGACGCATCATTCCCATCTTGTGAGAAGATTTCAACAGCGATAATGTCAGCTCATGTGCACGCTCTGGTGCTAAAGTAAACAACAAAGGGCGGGCTAGAGAATACAACATATCTATAAAAGTCTACTGCTTTTTAAGTCGGCATATTATAGGCACAGCACAAATAAAACGCCATGCTTAGCAGATCTTTATTTTTACCGATTATTGTACACTCGCTGTTAATTTGACCTGTCCTGCTTCAGAACTTAACTCCATCTTTTCAATACTTAAGCCCATTTGAACCAATTGAGTCAAAAAATTGGCCAGAATTGCATAATTTTCATGCATCACTGCAATCTGTATTTGCTCACCGACTTGTTGAGATGCCACTGACAAGCCCTGTTGTTGCGACACACGCTGAACTTTTTCCAACGCACTCAGTTGTGTATCACCTGCTGGTTTCATCGTGACGGCATTACTTTGCATCCAAACAACAGTATCTTTAAGTTCATTCACGCGCTTTTGTTGAAAATTTGCAGCTTTGTTCATATAAAATAGTGCCGAACCAATCGCTGCCACTACAACAAAAATCGTGGTAAAGATCACCATGACTCGTTCACGAGTAGAAAGTTGGTCTAAATAATCAGTGATGCGCTCAATTTGCCCATCTATACGTTGCTGTAGGTTTTCCATTTTTGTCATTATTGTATTTTCACCAATCCAATCGCGCCGTTGGCACTTGGTTGAATATTCCCTAATTCAACTTTAAAACCTTGTTGTTTTAATTGATTGGTTAGGGTTTGTAGTACTTCTGCCGAATTGGCTTTTAGCTCCATATTTAACATCGAGGCTTCATAGCTCACACGATTTGCAGAAATTTGGTTTTGCATCAAAACTGGCCCGACACGGCTCAGCAAGGACAGCGCCTGCGCATTGCCCGTTTGACTCTGACGCAATTGTGATTCGAACTGGCTTTTCAGCGTTTGTTCAGTCACAGGATAGCTTTGCCCAAACCAATATTTAAACTGATCAATCGCTTGTGCCGCAGTGATATTAGCCACTTTTTTGTATTGATACCAACGAACTGCATCATAGCTAAACTGTGTAATTACAGCCGCGACCAAAACTGCTGCACATGCTTTCCAATAGCCACTCACACCATTATTGGCTTTGGCTTTCGGAAAAACATTGAGTGGATGTTGTTTTGGTTTTTTTATATTGGGTAGTTCATAATGAAACGATTCAATGTGATCATGCGTTACAGCGGCTTCAAGACTATGCGTCTGATCTGAACTTAGATTTGAAATCTTATAGTTCGGCTGACCAATTTGATAATCCAAGTACAATGCCAAATCATCAACAGACTGACCGACATATTCACTATTTCGGACCAATAAATGACCGCTGACATTTGCCAAAACATGTTGCCCAGCTTCTGGGCTTGGCAAGACCAAAAAGTCAGGTAATAACGAAATGACTTTTACAGGAATTAGCGTCAAAGCATGCTGCATCGTTTCAACTGTACTATGCGCAATCCCCATGACCGTTAATTCATCCGGACTTTGAAAATGATGCAATACTTTCATTGCATCCAAAGGCAAAATGACATATTCCTCAAGTAAATATTTTACGCCGTCTGGGCCAAGTTTTTTATACTGGTTTTTTGGAAAATTTTGCTGAATGATTTGTACATCACGACTTGGAAAGAAAACAACCGCTTCCTTTCCCGCATGTGGCTGAATTTCCTGAATCAATTGTTCAAGTGTCGATGACTGCTTCCAGAAATCCCCTTCTGACCATTGCCAAACCCCATTGGCTTCGGGCATCCATAAATACAACATTAATTTTTCTGCCGTTTTAATTGGTTTTTATGTTGATGGTATAAACGTTTTAATTTGAGTCGATAACCCTGGAGCAATGACCGCTTGTTCATAAATACGCGCTTCTGCCAAAGCATAGGGATTAAAATATTCTGAGACTAAAACACTGGCCATATGTGCCACAACGTTCATATGGCACACCACCACAATAGACTCATACGGTAAATGTGATAACCATTCCACTGCAACTTTGGCATCATCTTCCGGTTTGATGGCATTACAAATAACCACAGGCACATGTGGAAAATGTTTTTGCAAAGATGAAAGTGTTTGCTGCGCACGCAGTAGCGGACTCACCACAAAAACGTCTGGTTGAATTATATCTTTCAAATATGCTGCAGTTTCTGCCGCTTGAGTTTGTCCGCGCGCTGTTAAAGGACGCTTTTCATCATTCCCCATTACTGGCGGAGCAGCTTCGCCATGCCTAACCAATGTCAGTTGCATAAAATTTCCTTATTCTATTCCGCACATTATATACAGCCAGTATGACAAAGCTATGTGTATTGCATATGAATCAGCAAACTTAAACTTGCTGATGTGGCAAGACAAATTCAACATCACTACGATGGCCATTTTTCATCAATGACAATGCAATGTTCAGTGCCGGCGCACCTTCAAAAATCACTTCGTACAAGGCACTGGTAATTGGCATATACACATCGAGCTCTTCAGAGCGTGCGCGTACTTGCACAATAGTATTAATCCCTTCCGCAGTTTGTCCCAGTTCTTTGGTCGCTTGTTCTAAGCTTTTACCACTACCGAGTGCAAAGCCGACTTGGTAATTACGGCTGAGCGGACTACTACAAGTTGCAAATAAATCACCGACACCAGATAAACCTAGGAATGTTAATGGGTTTGCGCCTAATTTCACTGCAAAACGGCTCATTTCTGCCAAAGCACGTGTCAAAATCATACTCTTGGTATTTTCACCGACACCATAAGCCGCAGCTAGACCCATCGCGACTGCATAGATATTTTTCAAAGCACCACCCAATTCCACGCCATGCACATCATCACTTGCAAATACACGGAACAACGCACTGTGTAGCGCTTGTTGAACTGCATAACGAACCAGTTCAGATTGGCTTGCGATCACTGTTCCTGCAGGCTGTCCCGCAACAATTTCCTTCGCCAAGTTTGGCCCTGAAAGCACACCGTAAGGAACTTCTGGTAATTCTTCACGAATAATATCGCTCATAAAGCTAAAGGTATTGGCTTCAATACCTTTGGTTAAAGACACCACTGCTTGTGAGGTGATAAAAGGCTTGATCTGCTGTAAAACACTACGGAAAGAATGGCTCGGAATGGCCACCAAAATAATGTCACGATTACATACTGCTTTTTCTAAATCTGAAACAGCAAGCAAACTTGCTTCTAATTGAAAATCTGGCAAGTAACGTTTATTAATATGTGTTGCATTAATTTCCGCAGCTACCGCCTCATCACGAATCCATATCATGGTGTCACAGCCATTACGTACTGCGGTATTGGCCATCGCAGTACCAAAACTCCCACCACCCAACACCGTAACACGTAGTGCAGTTTTTTGGTCAACTGACACAGGGCTAACAAGACTTGCAAAATCAAGTTCTGACATTGTTCTTTTATCCTAATTTCTTTACTGATCGATCTTGTTCAATCGACCTATTTTTCACTTTTATTGCTTTGCTTTATGCCAATGGCTTACAAAGTCAGCAGATTGTATTTCAGCACGCGGTGGAATGGCTTTCACAGCTGTACCGATATAAATAATGCCTGAAATCAAATCATTTTCCGTTAAGCCTAAGGCTTGTTTAAACAATTTAGATTCAACCACCGCCCCACTACGCCACATGGTTGAAAAGCCCTGTGCTTGTAAAGAGAGCAAAAAGTTTTGTACTGCTGCGCCTGAACTTAAAATTTGTTCGAAATGCGGAACTTTGGGATGATCTTGTAATTGAGTTAACGCCAAAACCAATAGTGGCGCACGAAATGGATGGTGTTTCACACGTTCCAACTGCGCTTCTTCTGTTTGTCCAGTATCGGCTAAAGCATGTGAAAGCAACTCACCAAATGCTTCACGTTCAGTTTCAGGAATAATCACGAAACGCGTAGGCTTAAGACGATGATGATCTGGCGCCGTTAAAGCGGCTTGAAACGCATTTTCCAATTGCTCAGCATTCGGCGCAGGTTCAATTAAATGACCAATCGACTGACGCTGATGAATATTTTGATGAACTGTATCAACTGCTGATTTTAGAATTGACATCTATACACTGTACTTTAAAACGTTTGCTCAAGATTAGCATATTCTCAATAACTTACTCTAGAATGTTTACGTCAGACTCGGTGCTTATTTGTTAAGTCAGCTTTATTCACAGATTTACTATAAAAAAACCGCATAACTTGTACAGCAGTTCCCTGTTCTATAAGAAATTTTATGTTCAAATAAATCAAATTATTTCTAACTCGGGGCACCGCATGAAAAAATTCAACAAAACTGTTGCCATTGTTAGCACGCTAAGCGCAACTGTGCTTTTAGTTGCATGTACAACTACGCCAACAAAATCTTTAGCGATTCAAAAACCAAATAATCAATATGAAGTGACTGCCGTAGGTAAAACCAGTTTAGCGGCAAAAAATAATGCAATTGCAGCTGCAAATAGTACCTGTGGTAAAAATGCGACCCCTGTCGTGGTGGATGAAAAGCAAGAATACAACGGTGTATTAAAAGGCGTGGTCGATGAAAAGACAGGTCAAATGATTCAGGCTGCGGCTGGTGTACTTGGCACCATTACAGGAAATAGCGGTAGCATCAGCAAAGATGATGATTACCAAACCGTACTAACCTTTAGTTGCCGTGCAAACTAAAACGCTAGTCTGTGATTTTGTTTTGCCATTAACTCAAAATGAAATAGTCGACATGAAATAAAAAAGCCTGCAAATCTGCAGGCTTTTTAGAAGCAAAATTAGCAATAACCGTCTAAACGGGTTAAAGGTAATTTTTGACCAATGGCTTTTTCAATTTCAGGCAGTGAAAAAGCATCATCTTCAGACAAGAAACTAATACTCACACCACGAGTACCTGCACGACCTGTACGACCGATACGGTGTACATAATCATCAGACTGTTCAGGAAGTGTGAAGTTCACTACATGAGAAACACCATCGACATGGATACCACGACCCGCAACGTCTGTTGCAATCATGATGTTATGTTGACCATTTTTGAACTGATCAAGCATTTTCAAACGCTTATCTTGAGCGATTTCACCTGACAACATCACCACTTTATAACCGTCTTTTTTGAGATGATCATAAAGTTTACGCACCTGATCACGACGATTGGCAAAGATCATGACCTTTTCAATTGGTTCATCACGTAAGATGTCTTCCAATAATTTATATTTATCAGACTTCGCCACCATGTAGACACGTTGCTCTACATCTGCATTGGTTTTTTTCTCAGGTTCAATTTCAACAGTGACTGGTTCAAACAACCATTGCTGTGCCAAATTTAAAACGTCATAACTAAACGTCGCAGAGAACATTAGCGTTTGGCGTTGTTCTTTACGTGGTGAAAAGCGCACGATACGTTTCACTGAAGGAATAAAGCCCATATCTAAAAGACGGTCAGCTTCATCGATCACTAAAAATTCAATTTGATCGAGCCAAACTTCTTTTTGTTCCACAAAGTCAATTAAGCGACCCGGTGTCGCCACCATAATGTCGACAAAATTACGATTTAATAGATTTTTTTGCTTATCAAAATCTACCCCACCGAGCAAAGTCATGACATTGAGATCAGTGTATTTCACTAAATCTTTTGCATCACTTTCAATTTGCAAAGCAAGTTCGCGCGTTGGTGCAAGAATCAATGCACGCGGTTCACCACGATAACGCTGTTCTTTAATTGGATTATTCAACAAGTCATTGATCACACTGACCAAGAAAGCCGCAGTCTTCCCAGTACCAGTTTGAGCACGACCAATAGCGTCATGTCCAGCCAATGTAAATTTTAAAACCTTTTGCTGAATAGGCGTCATATCCTTAAAACCTAAAGCATCAATGGCTTTTTTAAGGTTCGGATGTAAATTTAAGGTTTCAAAACCTGATGACATATAGATGTGCCCTAAATGAATAATCACAAAATTGCTGAAGCATTATAAACAAAAAACGCCCCAATTTACATTGGAGCGTTTTTGAGTACATTCAGACGATTAGTCTAAAGGTTGTACTTCTTCAGCTTGGAAGCCTTTTTGACCTTTAACAACGCTGAATTCTACGCGTTGGCCGTCACGAAGTGAACGGTGGCCTTCGCCCATAATTGCGCGGAAATGAACGAATACATCGTCGCCGCCGTTACGTTGAATAAAGCCGAAGCCTTTAGTGTCGTTGAACCATTTAACAACGCCTTGTTCACGAGCTGTCATAAGTTAATCCTTATCGTATTTAAAAAAGAAGGACCACCCGGTGTTGCAAACAGCAGACCAAACAAGGTTAAAAAAAATATTTTTATTTCTAAGCTTGTAATCATTCTGTAAAACTATCAACAAAATCCCGGTTACATCCAAATATATCAAGAGTTAAGAGGCTTCACAGCCAACAAAAATCTTAACAACGCAACGAGCTTAACACGGGTTTACCGCAATTAATAGATTTTTTTGATCTATTTTCCTTTTGAATATTCTTATTTTTTCACATCGTTTGAGTTATAAATCACAAAGGATTTTTACCTATTTTAGGTTGGGATTTAGCACTGTATTTGCTAATATTTCCATTGAAATGTAAACATGTTGGATCTGCTTCGTGAGTGACAGCCAAAATTCGCTTTTAACTGTAGATGCAATGGGTAAACCCTGCCCGATGCCACTATTGATGCTCAAAAAAGCTTTAAAGAAAAGTCCAGACCAATCTTTATTGTTAAAGTCATCCGATCCGCACAGCCAACAAGATGTATCACGATACTGTCAAATACATCAGTTAAACTGTGAAATGCGCAAAATTTCCGATTCTGAGTTTCATTACTTAATTGAATCTTAAAAAGATTCAGTTAAACTAAATTGCTTCATAATTGAATAAAAGTTTACATTTCTATACCCAATTTTCCATAATTTACGGAAATATTGGATTAAGATGAATCTTAGTTATTGGGCTTACCCATTTTAATTCTCAAGGAGAAAACATGAGTGACAGCAGCAATCAATTGATGCCCCTGTCATTATCGGCACCTGGGGTGAATCTTGGTGCTTATATTAGTACTGTTAATCAGATTCCAATTTTATCGGCCGAACAAGAAAAAGAGCTGGCCGAACGTTATTATTATGACCAAGATTTAGACGCAGCTAAAATGCTGGTGATGTCACATCTTCGTTTTGTTGTGCATATCGCACGTAGCTATGCAGGCTACGGCTTGCCACAAGGTGACCTGATTCAAGAAGGTAACTTGGGCTTAATGAAAGCGGTAAAACGTTTTGACCCAAACATGGGCGTACGTCTCGTATCTTTTGCTGTGCATTGGATTAAAGCAGAAATTCATGAATATGTGATTCGTAACTGGCGTATTGTCAAAATTGCGACCACTAAAGCGCAGCGTAAATTATTCTTTAATTTACGTAGCTTAAAAAAGTCATCTAAAAAATTAACTTTGGCTGAAGCACAGTCGATTGCCAATGACTTAAATGTAACACCTGAACAAGTCTTGGAAATGGAAGGCCGTTTAACTGCTTATGATGCTGCCTTTGAAGCTCAAGGTGATGATGACGATGAAGGTTCGACCCATGTCGCTCCTGCCCTTTATCTCGAAGATAACCGTTACGACCCTGCGCGTTTAGCGGAAGATGAAGATTACGAAGAACAAAGCACTTCAGCTTTACATGAAGCCATGGATCAGTTGGATGACCGTTCACGTAACATCTTACAACGTCGCTGGTTAGATGACGAAAAGTCGACGCTGCATGAATTGGCGGCGGAATATAATGTATCTGCTGAACGTATTCGTCAGTTGGAAAAAAATGCGATGGAAAAAATTAAAGTCGCAATGTCCTCAAACTAAGTTGAAGGCTTTTCCAGTCATTCTTAAAAAGAGCATTTCGATGCTCTTTTTTATGTCTGAATAGTATTGAATGACAAGCTACAACACAAAAACTTTGGGCATTTTTGCTTTAACCCTGCGTGCTAAATATGCTATGGTTATGCGCAAATTTTGTTAAGGTGAATGCACATGTGGATTGCCATTTCCGCACTTAACTTAGCTTTTGCTGTAATGCTTGGTGCCTTTGGTGCACACGGATTAAAAGCTCGCGCGACTGAAGCCCAATTGGCTTGGTGGCAAACTGCAACGGACTATTTCTTTTATCATGCACTGGGCTTACTTGCCCTCGCGATCTTATCCAAAGTCATTCCCCAACTTCCAATAAAAGCCAGTTTCCTACTTATACAAATTGGTATTTTCTTCTTCTGTGGTTCTTTATATGTGATGGCTCTAGGTTTACCACGCAGTCTCGGTGCCATTACTCCAATTGGTGGAGCGTTGATGATTGCTGGATGGCTCATATTGGCCTGGAATGCATTTAAATACGCAAAATAATTAACAACAGATTTTGGCCTTATTCAATAGGTAAGGCAGCAAGAACGGAATCCACAAATGCAAATCTATTTAAACGGCGAAGCTACACAAACCGAATGTGTCAACCTCTTGCAATTGGTTCAACAATTACAACTGGAAGGCAAACGCTTCGCTGTTGAAAAAAATGAAATGATTATCTCGAAAAGTAAATTGGAACAAACCCCAATTGCAGAGCAAGATCATATTGAAATTATTCATGCCGTAGGTGGCGGCTAAAATGGAGCTCCCATGGAAGATACACCCCTAATCATTGGTTCACGTACATTTAATTCACGACTTTTAGTTGGTACAGGTAAGTACAAGGACTTAACGGAAACTGACCTGGCCATTCAAGCCAGTGGTGCTGAAATTGTGACCGTTGCCATTCGCCGTGTGAATATTGGTCAACATCCAGACCAGCCGAACTTGCTTTCTGTAGTTCCACCTGAGAAATATACGATTTTGCCAAATACAGCCGGTTGTTTCGATGCGAACAGCGCGGTTCGTACTTGTATGTTGGCGCGTGAACTATTAGATGGTCACAATCTGGTTAAACTTGAGGTTTTAGGCGATGAGAAAACCCTATATCCAAATATTACCGAGACTTTAAAAGCTGCACGTACATTGATTGACGATGGCTTTGAAATCATGGTTTATACCTCAGATGACCCGATTGTGGCACAAGAACTGGAAAGCATGGGCTGTGTAGCGATTATGCCTTTAGGTAGTCTCATTGGCTCAGGTTTAGGCATTCTCAACCCACATACTATTTCGATCATTAAAGACAATGCCAAAGTGCCTGTCTTGGTCGATGCGGGTGTAGGTACAGCAAGTGATGCAGCGATAGCGATGGAATTGGGCTGTGATGGCGTATTAATGAATACAGCAATTGCAGCTGCACAAAACCCTGTTCTGATGGCTTCAGCGATGAAAAAAGCAGTTGAAGCAGGCCGTGAAGCATTCCTAGCAGGACGTATGCCGCGTAAACGCATGGCAAATGCCAGTTCACCTGAAACCGGATACTTCTTTAAATAAGAACTCATTCACGGTATAAAAGAGGACTCTATTGAGTCCTCTTTTTGATTTTTCAAACCTGATAATAATGAAAATATTCCATATATTCTGTACCTTGAGTCTTTGTGTCGCATCTAGTTGGCTGTCTGCCCAAGTACCCAGCACAGCCAAATCACTTGCACCGCATGGTTGGAACATTTTGATGGCTACGACTGGCGACCTAAACAAAGATCAAATGCCAGATATTGCGATGATCGTGGAAAAGCAAAAAGTCGATGTAGCGACCTATGATGACGATGGCAAAGTCGTTCATAACCATCCACGAAAACTCATCGTGTTTTTTAAAACCGCAAAGGGATATCAACGTATCGTTGAAAACAACAGCATCCCTGTCGCTCAGCAGCCCAATTCATGCTTACTTGACCCACTTGCTGAAGCAGAAGACATCCAAATCAGTAAAGGCAATTTACTCATTCATTTTAGTTATTTTATGGCTTGTGGTGGCTGGGAATGGCCCCGACATAGTTATACCTTCCGTTTGCAAAATCAACGCTTTGACCTGATTGGTTTTGATTACAATAGCTTTCACCGAGCTTCTGGTGAAGAAACATCGAAAAGTTATAATTTTTCGACCTTAAAACGTAAGGAAATTGTAGGCGGCAATATGTTTGAAGATGCCAAAACTCATACCAAATGGTCAACCTTCAAAGCACCACAACAGCTGACGCTTAAAAATATTAACTTTGATGATTTCTATACGCAGTTCGAGTACTAAGTTAAACCTGAGCAATAAAAATCAAGCAATAAAAAACCGCCAATTTCGGCGGTTTTTTTTAATTCAATTTCAAAACGCAACTTAAGGAATCAATCCTTCATCTCGCATCGCAATTTGAACTGATTGGCGCTCTGCAACTTTGTTGCGTAATGCAATGATATTCTTATATGGCGTTAAATCATGACCGATGCCATTTGACCAATTTGTCAGTACAAAGAGATAAGCATCTGCTGGGCCAAAGTTATCATCGACCAAATAGTCGTTATCCGATTCACCAATCGCTTTATCGATGTATGTCAATAAACGATCAATTTCTGCATAAGCTTTTTCTTTAGCGTCTGCATCTAGTGGTGCACCAAAGAATACGGCATAAGCATCATGTAATTCTGAGTTCAAATAGCCAAGCCATTCTAAAACTTTGGCACGACCTAAACCTGATGGCGGAATTAAGTCTTGTTTTGGATCATGCTGTGCAAGGAACGGTAAAATGGCCACATTCTCGGTCAAGATCAAACCTGGGTTAATTTCTAATGCAGGTACATAACCTTTTGGGTTGATCTCGTAATAATCTACCCCTTTTTCTGTTTTATGGTTTTTTAGGTCAACACGGACCAAATCAAAATCGACATTAATTTCATTTAAAATAATATGTGATGCTAATGAACATGCACCTGGAGAATAATAAAGCTTCATATCTGATCCTTGTTATGTACTATTCAATGTTTTAAATCTCTTCTGTCAAACTTTCAAGTGATCAAACCTGTAAATTGCAAAAAAGCGTAAATGCTGAAACACATATACTCATTGACTATTATCCATATTTAAGAAGATTTCAAGTCACTGTGTTATGCATTTTTATACTCAGTTGTTTTAACATAGCCGCGTTTAAGGTTTGATGAAAAGTTACCGTGTTACAACTTAAAAAAGAACAATGGTTTTCCAATATTCGTACTGATGTACTCGCTGGCTTGGTGGTTGGACTTGCGTTGATTCCAGAATCCATCGCCTTTTCAGCTATTGCTGGGGTTGACCCTCAGGTTGGTTTGTACGCTTCGTTATGTATTGCCGTCACCATTGCCTTTTTTGGTGGTCGTACAGCAATGATTTCAGCTGCTACGGGTGCGATGGCCTTACTTATGATCACTTTGGTCAAAGATCATGGTTTGCAATACCTTTTGGCTGCCACGGTTTTGACTGGTGTGATTCAGATCATTGCTGGCTATTTTAAAGTCGCAAAACTTATGCGCTTCGTCTCGCAGTCAGTGGTGTATGGTTTTTTAAATGCACTCGCGATTTTGATTTTTGTCGCACAGCTACCTGAAATGTCAAAGATGGATAGTTGGGGCTATGTCTTTATGCTTTTAGGGCTTGCGATTATTTATCTTTTTCCATATCTACCTAAAATTGGCAAAGCCATTCCATCACCGCTGATTTGCATTATTGTCCTCAGTGGTTTGGCATTATTTTTAGGTGCTGACCTGCGTACTGTGAGTGATTTGGGTAAGTTTCCAGAGACTTTACCTATTTTCTTGATTCCTGAAATTCCTTTCAATCTTGAAACCTTCACGATTATTTTCCCCTATTCCATCACCCTTGCAACAGTTGGCCTATTAGAAACCATGATGACCACGACAGTGATCAATGAAGTCACTGGAACTGAAGGAGATCGTCATCAGGAATGTCGTGGTCAAGGGATTGCCAATATTGTCAGTGGCTTTATGGGCGGCATGGCTGGATGTGCCATGATTGGGCAGTCGATTATTAATGTTAGTTCTGGCGCGCGAACTCGCCTTTCCACTTTGGTTGCAGGTGTATTTTTGTTGTGTTTGGTGGTGTTCTTAAAAGACTGGCTGGCTTATGTCCCAATGGCTGCCTTAGTCGCGATTATGGTCATGGTGTCATTCACTACGTTCCAATGGAATTCTGTCAAGCAATTTTCAAAGCATCCAATGTCTTTTAATGTCGTGATGATTGCTGTGGTGATCGTGGTGCTTGCAACACATAATTTAGCCCTTGGCGTATTGGTTGGCGTGCTCCTCTCTGCATTGTTTATTATCAATCAACTGGAAAGCTCGGTAAAAGTCACATCTGAATTTAAAGACAATATTCGTAGCTACACAGTCTATGGACAAATTTTCTTTAGTAGCTCTGAGAGTTTTTATCAATTTTTTGATTTTCAGGAGATGGTTAATCATGTACGAATTGATCTGAGCCATGCCCATATTTGGGATATTACTTCCGTTAATATTTTAAAGAATGTCGTGCAAAAATTTGAGTCAAAACAGATTCAAGTAGAGGTTTTTGGCTTAAATGAAGCAAGTAGCACTTTACTTGACCGTGTCAGTGACTAATGGATTTTTGAAATATTCACTTTGAATCAAATCAATTTTCAATAAAGCGCGACCTATTGAGACCCTAAGCAGGATATATATAGCAAAGGGTTTCAATAATCAAAGTCTCATTTGTAATGACATTACATAAAATACTAAGCCTATAAAAAAGCGAAAAATTCACCATTCATTCGATTTAACTGTATAATTCATCTCATAAAATTATAACTATCAAAAATAAAACAAAGATTTGATGTGACTTTCTATTTATTTTTTTAAATTGTGGATACACAAAATTGGGGGAATTTTGATGGTATGGTTTTGGTCACGACACTGCATTCAAGCAAATCGGCTGCTGGTCTTAGCGAGTCTATTTTGCCTGCTATGTTGTATTGCTATACCCACTTTTGCCAATGCCACCCCTCAGATCTCAAGCAGTCATTGTCCTGTTGAAATTACCCATATTGCCACAGCTAAAAGCGCTGTCGAGCAAGAGCGCCCACGTACAGGTTGGCAAAATCTGCAAAAGCTTCCAGACACTTGGAATAAACGTTGGCCGGATTATCATGGTATCGCTTGATACAAAATCCAATTTAAGTTGAACTGTGACCTCCATCAGTTAAATCAACCCATTGCTATCGCTATACAAGGCATCACCCAAAGTGGTCGGGTTTATATCAACGATGCCCTACTTTGGCAAGATTATATTTCAACAGAACATTTTTCACGAAGCCAACATCAGCCTAGACTATTGAACTTGCCTAGCTCGAGTTTAAAGCAAGGTGTAAATACCATTTGGGTACAAGTGTATGGTTCGGTGACCCAAAAATCAGGACTCAGTTCAGTTCAAATTGGGGAATACCAGCAAGTCTATGACACCTTTAAGATTTGGCTACTCGAACAACGACAATTAGTCGAACTGAATACGATGATTAATTTCGTCGTGGCTGTGTTCTTTTTTTTAGCATGGCTCGCCAATCGTAATGAAAGAGCTTACTTATGGTTAACCATCACAGGCATGGCTTGGGTATTTTATAGCCTGTGTATTATTTTTAATGGGCCAATTACATTTCTAACCACCGTTCAAGCCGACCGCCTACAAAATATAACTTTCTGCTTTTATACGGTTTTTGGCTGTATTGGTGCATGGTATTTTGCAAACCACCCATTCCCGAAAATTCAGAAAATGTTATTAAGCCTAGCCACCATCGCCGCGCTCTGTATAGGTTTTGCGCCAGAGGCTTATTTAAAGACCGTCATCCAAATTTGTTTTAGCTTCTTTGTTTTTGTCTTTGTGGCCAAATGTATTAGCTACCCCTATTTAGCCTATAAAGCCAAAATGGCTGAAACCTATTTGCTTGCAACGCTTTATCTGATTTATTTACCGATTGCGGTACATGATGCTCACTTTATGATGACCATGGAAGGTCATGCGCTCTCGCCCTATACCGGGCCAGTGACCACACTCGTCTTGGGCGGTGTACTGGCTTTGCGTTTAGCTCGACACACCCGTCAAATTGAGCGTTTTAATAAGACCTTAACTGAAAATGTTCAACGAGCTGAACTGAAACTCGCCACTTCACTTGGTCAACAACATCAACTCGCACTTGAAAATGCACGACTTCAAGAACGAATTCATTTATCTCATGACTTACATGATGGTTTAGGCGGATCAATTGTTCGTTCAATTTTACTGTTAGAACAGAATGACAAAATTGAAAAACCACAAATCATGTCGATGCTTAAACTGTTCCGAAATGATTTAAGACAAGTCATCGATTCAGGTTCGAGTATAGGAACGAAAGTTCCAGACACTCCGATCGAATGGGCGGCACCGATTCGCCATCGCTTTGTACAGCTCTTTGAAGAATTAGACATGAGCTCGAGCTGGAAAATTGCTGCCGAATGGATTCACTCACCTTCTGCGACCCAATGTCTCAATTTGACTCGTGTCGCAGAAGAAACCCTGACCAACATTTTAAAGCATAGTCGGGCTAGCAAAGTTCAGGTCAGTTTGTGCGAAACAGAGACTCAACTGATATTACGTATTGAAGATAACGGTATCGGCTTTAATCCTGACGAAGTTGAACAAGGGCTACATGTCGGCCTACACAGTATGCAAACGCGAATCCATCGTATCGGTGGTGAATTTAAAATACAGTCACAGCCGGGTTCTACCGTTCTTGAGGCCATTTTGCCATTTAAATCTGATGGTGCTGACAGTGAAGATCTTGATGAAAAAACAGCCTAGATTAATGTTAATTCATGACTTTTGAGCTAAGTAATTCACTGTACATTGCAAATCCTCGGCACGGCTTCCGTCGGTGAGATTGAGCAAAAAGCGGATTTATTCACGGTAAAAATTTGACTTGTGTATCTCAGGACTTAAAATACGGCATTCGAATTTTTTACATTTGCCAAAGTTATGTCGAACGATCAATTAGACCAGCACGCAGTAGATCTGGATAACCTGAACGAACACCGTGAAATCGTGACGTTTATGCGCCGCTCTGCGCCACTTAATACTTCGCAACGTACTGCGCTGGAACAATATGGTCATCTAATTTTGGAATATCCTGTTGGGGATTTGCGTCAGCATTTTGAACACCCTGAACGCCCATTAACTGTTGAGATCGGTTTTGGTATGGGGCGTTCTTTGGTACTAATGGCAAAAGCAAACCCTGAACGTAACTTTGTCGGTATTGAAGTACATGTTCCGGGTATCGCTCAATGTGTGTATGAAGCAGGTCTTGCAGGGTTAACTAACCTTCGAGTATTGGATGCTGATGCCATCCAAGTGCTACGTGAAATGCCAGACAACAGTATTAACACTGTGCAATTATACTTCCCAGATCCATGGCAGAAGAAACGTCATTTCAAACGTCGTTTTGTATCTCATGACCGTATGCCATTGGTTGAAGAAAAATTAGAAATCGGCGGCACATTCCACTCAGCGACTGACTGGGAACCGTATGCTGAATGGATGATCGAAGTGCTTGAAGAACGCCCACGTCTTGAAAACCTTGCGGGTAAAGGCAATAGCTACCCTCGTCCAGACTGGCGTCCACAAACTAAGTTTGAACGTCGCGGAATTGAAGCAGGCCATAAAATTAATGACTTCATCTTCAAAAAAGTATATTAATTTTTGAATGAAGCAAAAAACCACCGTTAGCGGTGGTTTTTTATTGCTGTTTTTGATCTAAGATTTATCTGTGTTGTATCAAATCATATAAAATGAATAACCACTAAGCTACTTGCGCTTGGAGCTGACTTTGTCGAATCATATCCACGGCTTTTTCAGCAATCATCACTGTCGGTGCATTGGTATTGCCATTCACCACAGAAGGCATGATAGATGCATCGACGACACGAAGGTTTTGAATGCCGTAGACTTTTAATTCAGGCTCAACCACAGACATCTCATCCACACCCATCTTACAACTACCGACAGGGTGATAAACCGTATCCACACGCTGACGTAAGATTGCACGTATGTCATCATCGGTTTTGACCAGTGAGGTAAATAAATCTTGCTGATAATGACTCGATAAAGACGGCGACATCATCAATTGCTGCGTCAACTTAAAACCTTGTACCAAATCTTCTAAATCCTGTTCATCCCCTAAAAAGTTTGGATCAATCAATAATGGATCATTGACACTGGAACCACTTAGTTTGATCGTGCCACGACTTCTTGGATTGAGCAGACACACATGACACGATAAACCATGTCTTGTATGAAATTTCCATGCATGGTCATCTACTAACGCCACGACAAAGTGTAATTGCAAATTTGGTATTGCCAAATCGGGTGAAGACTTTAGAAAACCGCCACATTCTGCAAAATTTGAAGCAATCATGCCCCGCCGTTCCTTACGATAGCGACTGATCTGCTTGAACATATCAATTGAGCCGGGTAAAGACATGCCAAATGTGCCTTGGTATTCTTTGACTTTATAACCAAAAATGAAATCGGGATGGTCGTGGAAGTTCTTTCCTACACCCGGTAAATGGTGTTTCACTTCAATGCCATGCGCTTGGAGCTCGGCCTGATCGCCTACTCCAGACAACATTAAAATCTGCGGTGACTGCATCGCTCCGGCACTGAGTAAGACCTCCCGTCTGGCTTTTAAGTGTTTCATTTGCCCTGCATGTTGTACTTCTACGCCAGTCGCAACTTGATGTTCTATGGCAATTTTATGCGTTGTTGCTTTGGTTAATACCGTTAAATTTGGTCGGTTTAAATGCGGAAACAAATAAGCACGCGCCACACTACAACGCTCTCCATTGATATGCGTAACTTGATAAACCCCTAAGCCTTCTTGTTCTGCACCATTAAAATCATCAAGGACTTTATGACCTTGTGCACGAGCCGCTTCGGTATAGCGTTGATGGAAAATATTGTCACTTTGTACATCTGTTACGGACAGAGGACCGTCATTACCGTGGAATTCATTCTGTATTCGGTTGTTATTTTCTGAGCGAATAAAATATGGTAAGACCTCATCATATGACCAGCCAGTATTTCCCTGTGCCGCCCATTGATCATAGTCATTTTTATGTCCACGAATATAAATCATGGCATTAATACTCGATGAACCACCAAGGCATTTTCCACGTGGTTGATAGCCTTTACGACCATTCAAGCCAGCTTGAGGCACAGTTTCAAAGGCCCAATTATTGATCTTGGTCGGCAAGCTCACCACGCATGCAGCTGGAATATTGACCGTCCACTGATCACCTTGCCCACCTGCTTCTAATAAGCACACAGATATATGTGGATCTTCACTGAGTCGAGCAGCCAATACGCACCCCGCACTTCCTCCACCAATCACAATATAATCAAATTCCATTTTTGACATTATTTTCATCCAATTGATTCTTTTTATAAATGCACAGTAAGGGATTTAGCCCTGACTGAAAAGTTTCTTTTTTAAAATAATAAGCGTGCTACTGTGCAAGAAAAATGAGACTATTGATCAAAATTTTGAGGCAAGCGTCACTCATGCAAGGTAGCAATAATATCTGTCAAAATAATCAATGAACTTGATAAGCCCAATCTTGGACTCTATTATTTTTTAATTTATCGACATTTAAAAGCACAGTAAGCCGCATAGCTAAAGATTTGACTGAAACAATAAATTTGATCAAAGCCTATTTCCGTTAGTAAGCTTTGATAATGCTGCTGGCTAATCAGTTCAAAATCATCTTCTAAACGCTGCATCATTTTTGTCGCTTGCGCAGCAGATAAACCTTGCATTTGGCAAAATTCAGGCAGGACACGCTGCTCAAAATTCGAATGAGTTTGCATCAAGTCAAAACTTAAAAAAATGCCCTGCGGTTTAATCAGTTCAAATGCTTTTGCTAAAAAATTCGTTTTCTCTGACAACGCAATGAAATGCGTCACCAAGATACTCAGCACCGCATCAAAACAACTTACTTCCTCAAAAGCAGTATGACTACCCAAAACAAAATTGACGCGATGCAACTGTCCAGCAGCTTCAACACGTTGGCGTGTTTGATTCAGCATGTTTTCAGACAATTCTGTAACGGTAAATGACCATGTTGGATTCAAGGCAATAAGATAGCCCAATTCATAACCCGTCCCACATCCAATAATCAATATATGGGCATCTTCAGCGACATGGCAATTCAACACCGCCTGAATTTGTTGATGGACAAGTTCATAGCCGGGAATTAATTTTCGAATATGCGCATCATAACTTGCGACCACTTGTGGGCTATTAAAATCTTTTGCCATGTAACATCCTGTTTGACATGTATGTCTAAGCTAATAAATATTCATTGTTCTATACGGATTATTTATTTCTGATGATGCCCAAGAATCTGCTGACTCAGCATTTCATAGACCGCTTTCAGATCGACTTGATCAGCTTGCTCAAGCATATGGGCGTGCATTTGCATGATATTTTGATCCCCACGCATGGCAGGACCTGTTTGCATGTTACGTGGTTCAGCCTGAGTAGCTTTATTGGCTGTCTCTAAAATCAAAGGATAAAGTAAGCTAAAATCGACGTGTTTTGCATCAACAATCTGCTTTGCCATGTCATAACAATAATTACTAAAATTACAGGCAAACACCGCAGCAAGATGCAGACTTAAACGCTGTGCCGAATCATATTGATAAACCCTTTGGCTTATGCTGTTTGCTAAATCTGTAAGTGTCCTCAAATCTGTAGAATCCGCCGCTTCTACAAAGATCGGTGTCGAGGTCCAATCCACATCTCGATCTAAACTAAAGGTTTGTAAAGGATAAAACACCCCTGCTCGTGAATGCTGTTGGGTCAGTACCGTGATATTGGTGCTACCAGACGTATGCACAATCAAAACCTGTGACAGATAGGCTTTGACTTGCTGAATAACGGTTGCAATCGACTGGTCGCTCACTGCAATAATCAAAAGATCAATCTCAGCATTCAACTCAGTTGGGGAATGAATGGCTTCTGCACCTACAGTTGCTGCAAGTTTTTCTGCATTATCAAGATTTCGCGCAAAAACTTGCACAATGTAATGTTGTGGATGAAGCACATTGAGCAAATGATGTGCAACACGACCTGCACCCACAATACTGATTCGCATATAATTTTAACTCATTTTGGATGGCTACAGCATGTCAGGAAATTATCCGACGTGCAAATCGAGTCGTATTGATAGAATGATTTATTTTCAATACTTCCCATCAATTTCGCTCAGATAAGCACAAAAAAAGGGATGCGCTCCATCCCTTTTGCTAGATATCAATCTGAGTGTAATTCATATCATATCGCTTTCAATCTAGACAATACCCACGATATGCATTTGAGCCTTTACGATTTACCAATGATTTGATTCAGAGTCTGTAGGTATTGTTCTGCATCTCGGCGCGCATTGAATTTCTTTTCAAATACACCTGTGTTTTGCACACTGTTGGGTGTGTATTCTACCGAAACAACAAAGGTATCAAGCAAATCTCTATTAATCCGAATTGCAATAATATGATGTGAGTTTAAATAAAAACCTTCATCAACCTTAACTAACATGACCCGCCTCAAAAATCCCACATAATAAAATAGATAAAAAATCTAAACATTCATAAACTTGGATGCATTACCGCATACAGTCATTCATGTGTTAGACCTATTTTATTGTAACGCCATTATGTGATTTATGTTGCAATTATTATAAAATTTAAATGAATAATCAGAGAATGTCATTCAGTTTCTGTCTTCTAAACATGATTGATTTTCAATTCTAGCTAAAGATTGGATAAAAAGACTGGATATAAAAAAAGCCTGCTGCCATAGCCATGGCAACAGGCTCATTTCAGTACGACTGATTTAACTCAAATCAATCCTACAGAGAGGTTGAATGATTAAACACTTAACATGCTATTTAAGGTTTCTGATACATTCTTCGATTTCACAACAGGTTTAAGCGCTTCAAGTTCGGCTTTAACTTCACTACGCTGCGGCTCTGCCAACGTGTACCAACGGGACAAAATTTGCAGTAAACGTGAACCGACAATTGGATTTTTCTCATCGAGGAATTTTGCTAATTCAACAATATGCTGCACACCAAAGCTCCAAGTGTTGACAGGATTGCTATTTAAGCCACCAGTAACCGCACGAATACGGTTCGGTACTTTCAAGTCATAGTCAGGATGAGCAGTCAGTGCCTTAATGGTTTCCGCAGTTGCTTTCGGATGTGCCGCTTGCAACATAAACCATTGGTCCATCGACAATGCTTCATTTTTAAAGCGTGTATAGAAGGTTTCTAAAGCTTGCTGTGCTTGTGGTGCATCATTCCAAACCAATACTTTTAAAGCACCAAGACGTTCAGACATATTGCCTGTAGAGCTGAATTGTTCATAGGCCAATTCAAATACGGATGCATCGCCTTGACGTGCCATCATACTCAACATGATGTTTTTCAATGCACGAACACCCATAGCTTGTGAAAATTCTTTCTGCGCATCTGGGTCTAAAGTTGCATAAGTCTCTTTAAAGAAAGCACCTAACTCACGTGCCACACGACTTAAAAGTGCTTCACGCTGTTCTTGCACTTGGGCAGGACTGTAGTCGGCATCAATACGGCTACCTAAATAACCCTCTGTCGGTACATCGAATAAACGTGAAGCAAGTAGTGGATCACGCTCAACCAATGCTGGTAATGTATTTTGAATAGCTTGAACATAGATGTCGGCATCATGGCCATTTAACAAAATACGTTCTAACAAGGTTTGGCTGGCTTGCCATTGGTTAAAACCATTCGGCTCGTACTGCATCAGGAAAGCAAGCTCTTCATCTGAATAGTTAAATTCAAGATTAACAGGTGCAGAGAAATTACGCAGTAAAGACACAACAGGCTGGGTTTTTACACCGCTAAATGTAATGGTTGCAGTATCGGTATCAAATAAATACATGCCATCTTTGATGCCATTTTCAACCAATGCATCTGAGCTGAGAACTAACTGTTCACCACTCGTCGCATCAAACAATGCCAAAGCCACAGGAATAGGCACAGCTTTTAAATTTGGATATTTCGGATGAGCTTTTAAGCTTTGTTTCAAGCTTAAAGTATAGGTTTGATTTGCAGCATCGTACTCACCTTTTGCTTCAAGTTTTGGTGTACCCGGTTGGTTATACCAAATCAAGAAACTCGATAAATCTACACCTGATCCCGCTGTTAGTGCTGCTACCCAATCTTCAACAGTCACGGCTTGACCATCATGGCGTTTGAAATATTCGTCTGTACCTGCACGGAATTTTTCTTTGCCCAACAATGTCGCCATCATGCGGTTAATTTCCGCACCTTTTTCGTACACTGTTGCGGTATAGAAGTTATTAATTTCAACAAAATGATCTGGACGCGGTGGATGTGAAAGCGGGCCTGAATCTTCTGGGAACTGATGTGCTTTTAACACAGCAACATCATCGATTCGTTGTACCGCAGCAGATTGTAAATCTTCTGAGAACGACTGATCACGGAATACCGTCAAACCTTCTTTTAAGCATAGTTGGAACCAATCACGACAGGTAATACGGTTACCTGTCCAGTTATGGAAGTATTCATGTGCAATCACAGACTGAACGCGCATGATCGCAGCATCAGTGGTGTATTCTTCATCAGCAAGCACACAAGAGGTGTTGAAAATATTCAAACCTTTGTTTTCCATTGCACCCATGTTAAATGCACTGGTTGCCACGATCATATAATTGTCTAAATCATAAGGACGACCATAATGTTCTTCGTCCCAACGCATCGAATGTTTTAAAGCTTCCATGGCAATATGACATTTTGGAATGTCTTTTTCTTCTGCATAGATTTCTAAAGCAACATTACGACCTTCAGACGTCACATAAGTGTCTTTAAGTACTGCCAAATCACCAATCACACAAGCAAATAGATACGATGGTTTTTTGGTTGGATCTTGCCAAACGGTATAATGACGACCTTCACCGGTTTCACCCGCTTCAATCAAATTACCATTGGCAAGTAATACAGGAAATTTTTTATCCGCTTCAACACGTGTGGTAAATACCGATAGCACATCAGGACGGTCAGGATAATAGGTAATTTTACGGAAGCCTTCAGGCTCGTTTTGGGTAACGAATAAATCGCCTGCCGCTTGGTACAAGCCTTCGAGTTGAGTATTGCTTTCAGGATGAATCACGACTTCGGTTTCAATGATAGCTTGGTCAGGTGCATTTGAAATCACCAGTTGTTCTGCATCTACAACATAGGCATCTGCTGGCAAAACTTGACCATTTAAGCGAATTGATTTGAGTTCCAAATCACGACCCAATAACACCAAATCCCCTGCCGTTTGACGCTGCATCACTAATTTTGCATTTACATTGGTATGCTCATCAAAGACTTGAATATCTAGATCGATACTATCTACGACAAATGATGGTTTTTGATAATCTTTTAAATAAACAGTTTGGTCTGCTTCGACCACTGGATTTGCCGCAATATTCATATCTCGTCCTATTCCTTAGTTATTGCTTCATCAGCTTTTTGAACACATTGTGAATGACTTGATCATACGACAAGATGCATAAGCTGTCTTCGCATTTACAATGATTTATATATGGGCTCAGCGCATGTTGTTTTCAATCATCTTTATAGAATAATTTAAAGGCTGGCACATATTTTCGCCATGTTTAAGCAAATAAATGCCTGAGTTGAGTACAGCTATAACAATGTGCAAATTTTTTATCTACCTAAAATAAATAAAGCGCCTATATACTAGAAAGAGAAAGTACAGGTGCTTAATCCATCTGTACGTTCAAATTATTGCGCTCAAACTTTCCTGATTAAGACTTAGAGGATTATTGATTTGCGAAAATTAAATCGAGTGCACTGTCGTAGTCTGCTGCAAAGTAAAATTGAAATGCCGTGACTTTTGAGGTGAGGAATTGCTGAATTTCTTCCGTCGCACCCGCCACATAAATTTTAGATACTTGATGTTGCTGCGCCAGGCCAAGTAACTCGATCGTCTTTTCCAGTGTTTGATCATGCCCAATAATCAGCGCACCAACCGTACCCTGTGGCTGCTTATATAATTGCATACGGGTGATATTGCTGTTTTTAAGTGCGTCTGACATATGTATTCCATACAAAGAAAGGATAAAAAAAGATCAAAACCTTTAGAAATCCAGCTGAATCATACTATGTATCAATTTCAGTAGATTCCGCTTTGTTTCAGTCCTGCAAGTTAAGATCATTAGAATTATAAGCTCAATATATACAAATATACTTTTCAAATCCAATCGCTTAGACGACTCCCTCCAAAAAGCACCTGAGCTCTCAAATAATCTCAGTCTTCTAATTTGGATTTGATTGCATACTTCTGTTTAAACCATGCACCAAGATGTTTCTTTTTCAACAGTTTAAGCATTTTGAGAATGCATCTAGGATAAAAGGATTCATCATTATTATTTTGTTACCTTTAGATTAATATTCTATTTTCAATATCTTAGTAAATAATTATAAAGTTTATCTGCTTTAAAATGTCTACTCAAAACATTTGAGCATGCGTTTTGCATCTACTTAATTGCCAAAAGCAAAATCATCAGGCTAAAACAAAAAGAGGTGCATTATGTTTATTAAAGAACACATCATCCGTATTGAAAATATGAAGACCCTGCAAGCGCTTGATGCTGCAAATATCGATCATCAGGTAATTGCAATGTTTATGACCTGCGAAGGGATCCCACTCAAAGCCTTTGAGGTCAGTTCATTACTTAATTCATATAGTGCATTAGGCACTAAAAAAGTCGCGTCTAAAAAAGTGCAAGCTTTAATACAAGCCAAACAACTTGGAGAGGAGGACGAATCTATCCCATGCCCAGCCGCCTATTAATAATGCATTCTGACTAAAAGCTGCATCATCACTATGCAGCTTTTTTTATTTGTCGACATATCGCCTGAGCTGCCGCAACTGAAATTGCAAACCCGTCTTTAAACAGAGATGTGTATAATCAATTTAACCTTTCAAGAAACGCTGGCAACATGTTCAATATTCTACGCAAACAAATGGATGAAAGTACGCAATGCCCGTTGTGTCGTGCATCAATGTATTGGGTAGATGCTGAAAAATTAGATGAGCAAGAATTTAATTTTTATCAGTGTAGCCACTGTCATCATCAAATATTTCCAGAACAGCAATACAACTGTCATTGTGAAAACTGTCAGGCTGCGCGAAAAAAACTACTGAAAGAAACCCGTTTACAAGAACAGCGTAAACTCAAAAATAAAGATATCGTTGAACGTGAATTAAGTGAACTGAGTTTTTTACAGAAACTCTTTTTGCTGGCTTTATTGGATAATCACGTCCAAGAACATACGGCGCATCAAGAATTTATCGACTGGGACGCTATTAAGTATCATAACATCAGCCCGAATTATTTCTTCCAACAATCACTCAAAAAGCATCTCGTGCATGAGCAAATTTTGATTGTGAAAGATGATGCGCTACAAGCTGAACAGTATTATATCAATGTCCGTCTGGATGGCTATTCGGAGCCCAGTCTTTTTAGCGTAGCGCAGCAACTCCGTCATTGGTTTTATGAAAATTTAGCCTTGGGTGTTCCCTTTAAAAGTGCTGACGAAGTGAAAGAATGCTTGTATCTCCTACTTTTTCAAGAAATTGTGCAATTCATGCAGTTTTACTGTAAGACATGGGGTATTCAAATTGCAGGGAATAAAAGCTTTCAAGTGTTCTGTTATCGCCTACTCGACCATCTAGCGGTTGGGCAGATTTATTATATGATTCAGTCAGCACTCGAATACCTACATAAACAAAAAGCCCTGCAAGTCCGTAATGAAAATTTCATTAACACCAATCTGTTAAAAAAGACCTTACAGCAATACCGTGAACGTGTCTTACAGGAAAAATGGGAAACTTTTACCCTCCCTCGTCCGCCACAACTCCCCTTTAGTAAAATGAGTGAAATTTTGCTCTTTAACTTTTTAGGACTCGATGAAAGTATCTTTGTGCAACCAATACGCCATGCTTGGAAAAAAATCGAACCTCGCTTAAATTTTTATTCCACAAAGCGTTGCATGTACTGTGGTTCACAAGAACTCTCTGTCGATTATGATGCCGCAGATTATGTGACCCTGTTCTGCCGTAATTGTAAACATCAAGACCATTACTTCACCCGCTAAGGGAGAAAACGATGAATCAATCTGAAAATTTTGAAACGACCATGAACAGTGAATTGACTGACTTAAATAGCCCGCTTTTGCAAAGCGTTATTAATGCGTGGATTGAACTTCAATCCAAACAACCTTTGGTGCATATCCTCACCAATGCAGTCGCGAGCAATTATGTGGCCAATGTCCTTTTAGCTGCGGGTGCTTCTCCTGCAATGATTGACAATCCCTTTGAAGCTGAAAGCTTTGCCTCGATTGCCAGTGCATTGAATATCAATTTAGGCACGCCAACGTCTGAACAAATGCAGGCCATGCAAATTGCTGCACAAACAGCACAAAATTTAAATAAACCTTGGGTGCTTGACCCTGTCGGTTATGGCCCCGTTTTGCCGTGGCGATCTGAAATGGTTGATCAATTACTCCAGTACAAGCCAAGTATAATCCGTGGCAATGCATCAGAAATCAGTGGTCTTGCAGGTAATCAAGGTGAATCCCGCGGTGTCGATAGCACGCTCAATAGTGCAGAAATTTACTTAAATGCTGCGCCCTTATTAGAACACTGTGAATGTGTGGCAATTTCAGGCGAATCGGATTTCATCTTATCGAAAGAAATGAATGCGGTGATACAGATTAATGGTGGATCTTACTTACAACCCAAAGTGACGGCTTCTGGCTGCGCTTTAGGTGCGTTAACAGCGGCTTATTGCGCCGTGAGTGAAACGCTAACTGCTGGCACGGTCGCAGCACATTTGCACTTTGCGATTGCGGGTCAAAAAGCCTATGAAATTAGCTCAAGTGTCGGCAGTTTTAATGTTGCATTTTTAGATGAAATTTATAATCTCAATGAAGATGATTTCAATCAACTTGCCAACATGCAAATTTATGCACTATGAAGCTATGATAGCTTGAGAAAAACAAAAACAGCTTGAGTAAAGACTCAAGCTGTTCAGGGATTCATACTGTTTTGTACTAATTAATATGCGACAAAAAATTTACTGTGCCGTACTGTTAATTGCAGCATTGGCATCAAACATTTCTGAATCTTCGATCGTTTCTGTTGGATTACTCAAAATCATGTCGAGGTCATAGTCCCCCGCATAGACAATATTTTTGATTTTTGAACAGTCGCCATCACTCATTTCATAATTTAAGACTTTGGCTTCATCACCAATTTTAAACTCAGCACGAACAACGTTTTTATTTTCATCAAAACTCAGTTTAGGCTGAACGCCCTTTTTGGAATTTTGCTGCGGATCTTGGCTGTCCGTGAAAATATCAAAATCCACATTACACTCTTGTTGCGACTGCTTACAGTTAATTTCTGCTTGCATACGTTCCACTAACGATGGCTCAAAATAGGCAGCAAGTTGATCTTTACTCAAAGCGTGCAATTTCAACTCTTGATCATAAATTTGTTTGACCACTTTTTCCGGTGCAACACATTTCTGCGATTGCTCTTGTACTTTTTGCTCTGCAGGCTGACAAGCCGTTAAAAAGATTGCCGCACCGAAACCGAATAATCGATATATTGTCATTTGTCCCATAACACATCCATGTCCGTCATTAAACTGCTCGCCCAACTGCCAGATTCATACTTGCTTCAAAAATGGTTGAAACATTTAATTTACAAATACACATTAAACCCATGCCATCAAAATAATCTGGCACGTGCTGCATAAAAAATTGAACATGTTCATCAGATTTTTTCCGTAGCCGAACCAATTGCTCAGGCGTCACCTTCGGTAAATCACAACGATGAACAAAAATATCCTCAGCCCGATGCTGCACATCATGCTGACGGATTTTATAACTATTTAAAACATCCGCATACTCAGTGGGCATCGGGACACCGTGCCTTGGATAAAACTTAACAGAGCGCGAGGCAAATAATGTATATACCTTTGGTTGTGCCAATGTAGCCACAAACCACATCGGAATCGCTGGAAATCGAATCTGATGCTGCATCGCCACTTTAATCGCCGAGTTTAAGGTCAGGTTTTTCCGACGATAATCAACCAATACCCCTGCCCGTGAATTAAAAATAAAAATCGGCCGATTGTTATGCATAATTTTTAATATACGCACAATATTTTGCCCGATCAGTTTATCGTGCTCAAAATACTGAATGATTGGTAATGCCACAATATCGGGGTCATGCATGTATTGATAGAGTTGCTCAATCCTAGAAGTTGGAAAAATACATTGATCAAACTCCCAGAGCCGTTGAAACAACTCATGTTTTTCTTCAATCGTGAGTTTGCAAAAATCAATGATATTCTCAGTGATCGCCATACCAACACCCATTTTCTTAATGGATTAACTTTGATGTTTTTTCAAAGTCCCTAGTTATAAAGTTTTCCGAAGCGGTATTTAAATGAAATAAAATTATTCATAGATCATCAATGATGATTAAAACCCCAAGTTAAAAATGAATCGCTATTTACCCTCATGCTTTTTTAAAATCAACCCTATCAATATTTTTTACTTTTGAACCGCTTTAACCCTCTAAAAGCTCAAAAGTTGCAGCGTTTTTTGACTGTTACATCATGTAAATATAATACGTTTTAACATCGTGAATTGCAGCCCTCGTTATATAGGATTTCTTATACTTTCTAGTCATAAAAAAGACAGCTTCGAAAAGCTGTCTTAAGATCATTTTTAATATTTGAGCATTAGGCCTGGTAATAGATATCAACCGTTTTAATGCGGTTTTCATCCATTGCCGTGACTTTAAATTGAATGCCTTTAAAATCAACCACAGTCCCGACTTCTACATTGCCGTGGGTCTGATCTAAAATGAGGCCTGAAACACTGATATAACCATCATCTTCTTCGATCAAATCCAGCATTTCCAATTCAAGTTCTAACTGATACAGATCGAGCATGCCTGAAGCTTTCCAATGTTCATCATCGATTTTAATCAAATCAAGTTGTTCATCTGCATCAGGGAATTCACCAGCAATCGCTTCAAACACATCGAGTGGTGAAATCAGACCTTGTACCGCCCCAAACTCATCCGTAACCAACACCAAAGAGCCTTTTGAGGTACGCAAGGTATTAATCGCATCAATCACCTTCATCTTTTGGAAAATAAAGATTGGACGATGACGTTTAATCAATGCTTTTAGATCATCTTCACTGTCTAGAACATCAATAAGTTCTTTCGCGCGGACAATACTAATCACTTTATCCAAGCTACCACGACACACAGGGAATAAACTGTGCGGCACTGAAAGGACTTGCTCACGAATTTGTTCAGGTGTGTCATTTAAATCCACCCAAGAAATTTGATTACGGGGAGTCATGATCGACGCAACTGAACGCTCTGCAAGCGTCAACACCCCCCCAATCATGTAACGCTCTTCGTCTGCAAAGGTTTCTTGCGCCTGATTACCAACTTGATCGGATTCTAAGCGCCCACCCATCAGTTTTAAAATACTGTCCGCAGTACGATGACGTAATGGAATTTTCGCTTCATGTTTTTGAGCATTGCGTTGACTAAACTGGTTAAAGGCTTCGATGACAATCGCAACACCAATACCTGAGTAGATATAGCCTTTCGGAATATGGAAACCAAAACCTTCTGCTATCAAACTAATACCGATCAGTAATAAGAAGCTTAAACATAGGATCACGACGGTCGGATGTCGGTTTACAAAAGCCGTTAGCGGTTTAGATGCAAGTAACATCACTGCCATTGCCACAATCATTGCTGCCATCATGACATAAATGTTGTCGACCATACCGATCGCTGTAATGACAGAGTCTAAAGAGAAAACCGCATCTAAGACAACAATTTGCGCAACAACTGCTGTAAAGCTGGCATATGCCACTTTTGTTGTCACTTGAACTTCTGGTTTTCCTTCTAATTTCTCATGTAGCTCTGTGACTGCCTTATAAACTAAGAACAATCCACCGAACAATAATATGAGATCTCGACCAGAGAATGTCCAATCAAAAACGGTAATCAGGGGCTTTGTTAATGTGACCAACCAAGAGATTGCAAATAACAATCCTAATCGCATAAATAATGCGAGTGAAAGACCAAGTACGCGGGCTTTATCACGTTGTTCTGGAGGGAGTTTTTCTGCCAAAATGGCAATAAAGACTAGGTTATCAATCCCTAGTACAATTTCTAAAATAATTAATGTAAGTAAACCAACCCAGATTCCGGGATCTAACAAAAATTCCATTAGCTCTCTTCCTCATTCTGGATTGTAAGAATATCTTCAAGCAGACCAACGCACGGCGACGGATCCATAAATTTAACCTGTGTAACTAGAGACCATTCCATTATGCATAATCTTGCGCATTTGTAATGTATTCAAGCATATTTTTTCGCATCAACAATATGACAAAATGTTAAAAACGCTGAATGTATTACAAATCGAATGGGCGATATAAAATACACATCTAGATGTTAAAACCTACTTTTTGAGATCTCCTCTTCCACTTTAAAATAAGTATGAATTCACCTGACTTTTAATTAAATGTAATTAAATACGTTGTATGAGATTGTATGACAAATCTAATGAATTATTTATTTCTACCTTTTGGTAAAAAATATTAATATTCAATTCAAATTAAAAACTTATTTATTTTCACTACACTATCTCTATACCTAACCTTATTTTTAATTTCTGTTAAGCATTTAGACAGAATATCAATATAATCTATTTAGATAATCTAAAAATGAGATATCCTCTACTTTCTATTTTTTTATTGTGAACTCTTGCTATTACCCTCTATTTTTCAATAGAATGTTAAAACATTAAATAAAATTAAAACAAATATTCAGGGGACTCCTTTATGACAAAAAAGTATTCAAAATTTTTACCATCCACCGATGACTTTAGTTTAGAAAATTTTCCTTTCTACTGGGTTACTCAGGTGCATTCACAATATGTTTTAAACGTCGACCATGCATTGAAAAAGTATGGCGTTGATAATTCACGTCGTCGTATCCTGCTCGCACTCAAGTCTAAACCACATGCTAGCGTTTCAGATTTATCTGAAATGGTCGTATCTAAAATGTCGACCACAACCAAGATCGTTTATCGCTTAAAAGATGAAGGCTTGGTAGATACTTATTCTTGTGAAGATGATGCACGTATTACCCGGGTTGTATTAACTGATAAAGGCACTGCAATGACGCAGAAGATTAACGATCTAACGAATGTCGTTCTAGAGCAATCTTTTGAAGGCTTAACACCCCTACAAATTGAAAAAACCATGGAAAGCTTAAAGCATATCTTTAAAAACTTAGCTCGCTAAGCATTTGCATCACCGAAATATCAATCGAAAAAGTTCAGTTGGGGACTGATTTTTTCGATTTTTATTTTGGGTGCGTGCGCACATTCAAACTCATCAACAGGAAAACCCTGTACAAAACTTTGGATGTTGGGTGATTTCCAACTTAGCCATTCCTCTAATCGCGCATGCGGAATCACAATGACCGAGCGCTTTACATTGCCCGGCTCATGAAAGTGTTTCATCATCTCATGCTGAATAGCATCCATCGTAATCATGGTACTTGAACGTACAATCTCATCACCTTGTCTACAAATGTCATATAAGGCAGCTATATAAAACGCTTCTCCATCTTTGCGCTTAACACTCCAACGCTGCGGCTTATTATCGATATACATTGACTCATAAAATTCAGACACGGGTATCACGCCAAACTTACATTTTGAAATCGCATTAATAAACGTAGGCTTTTGATACAAAGTTTCATTTCGTGCATTATAGGTTTTAAGTGCAATTGATTTGTCTTCGGCCCATTTAGGCACCATGCCAAAATTCACTTTTCGCCACTCTAGCCCTTGTTCAGACTTAAAGAGTAGCGGCAAATCATAATTTGGATAGACTTCCTCAGGATATTCAAAGCTGATTTCAGGCAAGTTTTGAGACTTTAATTGCGATAAGGTAATCGGTTTGAAATTAGCACACATATTTGCCATAATCCGCAAAAAATCAATCTTTATAATAAATGAAAAATCTAGACCGAAGTCGCTTTATCGTCTTACTTCTAAGTATGTGCCTGTATCCAACCGCACATGCCGCAAAAGTCTCTGTACATACCGTTTCATTTCTACCTTTTAGTCTCGACGCGCTCTATCTCAACGAATATCCATTTAAACAAGACCTAATCAATGAGACTGAGATTCCTGCAGGCAAGTACCGCATTCAATATAAGCATTTTCGCAATCAGCAAATGATCAGTCCGAATCACTGGGTTACGGTCAAAAATCTTCCCAACACCCAAGAACAACAATTTTCATTGGTCATCTTGCCTGATGGTGAAGTAATCAATGTCACAGACTTTAAAATTACATCTCCAGAGATGTTTCCTGAAATCCGTTTTGCAAAACGTGCTCAAAATAGTTATCGCTTGATGCAAAATCAGCAAAGACAAAGAGATCAGTTTGGCGTGATTCTTCCTGACGTAGATGAAGCCCATACGACGGAATTGGAAGATCAATTTGGCTGGTTTACGGTGAACTCAGATGAAGGCCGTGTCAGGATTTCTTGTACTGGCACGTTTAAAATCAATCCTGAAGATGCGCTCCCCTATTTCACTACTGCAAATTCAGCACTTCAGTTTAATTATCAACAAGGAAACAAAATACATAACGCATATTTAGCGTTTAGTGATAACAATCCGCTTATTCCAATTGCAGATCGAACAATTCATAAGGCAACAGATTACAAAAATGGCTTGAAGTTTGATGTGTATATTCACAATATCCAAAAAATGAAAACCGAGAGTATTTCTTCTAATTATTCAATCTACAATTACAAGGTTCAGGTCAAGCTGTATATGACGGCCTTGCAGCGTAAACCTATGCTGTTGATGAATCACAAAATGTACTATCAGGATAATTGTTCAAGCCAAGATATTGGCTCTTTTCTGTATTACAAAACACGTTGGAGTCGTTTTTGGGACTATATTCTGCCTGATATTTCATGGAAATAAACTAGAAATGTCCTGCATAACAGAACCTGCAGTGAAGTCTATTGCACAAGATAAAATAGACTTCAATTTGTGTATTTTAAGCAGGGAACGTTTGCCAATGGGTGCGGGTAAATTCCTCAAATATCCACTCACCATTAAAGCGACCAAGGCCTGAATTCCGTTCACCGCCAAAGGGTGCATTAGAATGATCCGCCACACTGATGCCATTGATATGCGTCATGCCTATATCGAGTTTGGCCGCAAACTCTCCGCCGCGTGCTAAATTTGAGGTACATACCGCACTCGATAAACCAAATCGGGTTGAATTCGCCAATTCAAGTGCATGCGCTTCATCTCGCGCTTTTAAAATCGGCAAAATTGGCCCAAAGCTTTCTTCTAATGCAATATCAGCGTGCGCATCCACATGGGTGAAAATATGCGGTGCAACTAATTGACCTTCTATACCGCCTGCATAGGCTAAAATCGCATCTTGCTGAATGGCATTTTGAATAATGGTTTTTAATTTATCGATTTGCGACTTATTGATGATAGGGCCTATCAGAGTTTCGACATCATTCGGATCACCGACCACAATGCTTTTTACCCGTTTAATTAATTTTTCAACATAAGCATCGTGCAAGGATTCATCCACAATCACTCGATTGGTACTCATGCAGATTTGTCCTTGATGCAAAAAACGCCCCATCACGGTCAGTTCAACGGCTAAATTTAAATCTGCATCATCTAAAATCACCAAAGGCGCATTGCCGCCAAGTTCCAGCGCTAAACGCTTAATCCGTGAACTTGCCAAAGCTTTCACCCCCACCTGTTGACCTACTTCAGTTGAACCTGTAAATGAAATCATTTTAGGCACAGGATGCTCTACAAAATAGTCGCCAATTTCACTGCCGCTGCCTGCAACAACATTTAATACGCCATGCGGCAAACCCGCTTCTTCAAATAATTTCCCGAGTAACGTTCCACCTGTCACTGGCGTGTCACTTGCAGGCTTCAGCACCACACTATTGCCGCAAGCAATCGCAGTCACCACAGAACGCATCGACAAATGAAATGGAAAATTCCAAGGGCTAATCACCGCAATGACACCCAAGGGTTTGCGCAAGACAAAACTCTTTCGACTCGGATCTTTACTCTCCAACTGCGTGGTTTGCATTTTTTCAGGAAAACTCAGCGATTCTTGGATAATGCCGAGCGCCGCATCAACTTCAATATTGGCTTTTAAACGTGTACTCCCAGATTCATCTATCAGCCATTGAATAATTTCTTGTCTGCGCTGCTGAATGGTTTGAGCTAATTTGTTGATAACTTGCTGACGTACTTTAATAGACTTGGACTTTTCTGATTTAAATGCTGCTGCTGCCGCACTATAAGCACTGTCTACATCGACACTGCTGGCAGCCTGCAATTCAAAAATTTCTGCTTGGCTAAAGGGATTGATATTCTTGATGTGACGCGTTGAAGTCCCTGCTCGCCATTGCCCACCAATATATTGCAAATCTAATGCGGTATAAGCTGACATCGTTTCCATCCTATTTTTATCATTCATCCCAATGTAAAGGCTTCAGCATTGAAAAGCTATGAGAAAAACAGGATAAAACTTTATAATTAATTTCTTTTACAACCTTATACTTTAAACAGGCTGATGAATCTGCCGCATCGCTTTATAGATTCGCCAATAAATATAACAGCTAATGATGACTTCAAAACTTAGATCTTTAACTGTGGTGAGTTGCTCAAGCACAGCCTCCTCCATGTTTAGGGTCAACATGGGTAACAGCCCTTCGACAACAACAGCGATCAAGATAAAGAGGACTAAACTCTGAATCGTTACGGGCAAATACAATGCAATAAAGCGCTTTAAAAAATCTCGGCCTTGCTCGCCGCCATTGGCTTTAAATATGGCATTCACCCAGCTAATCAGCAGACCAACTTGTAAAACAAACGAAGCCCAAGCTTCTGTAGGTTTGGATTCTGGGGTTAACGTCAGTGCTAAGTAGCTAAAGAAAATCAATATTGAGCTGGCAATATAGTAGTTTTTATAATGGGTTTCAGAGACTTTATTCAGTCTTATATCCTCCACCAACCGACTTACATTCCATAAATACATGGAGATTCCTTTTCATTTTTTATGTCGACATTCTAACTTTCTCAAGCAATAAAAAAAGCCTCCGAAGAGGCTTTTTTTGATTTACAGATTAGTCACCTGTATAACCTTTTAATTTTAAACGGTAAGCATGTAATAGAGGCTCTGTATAACCAGATGGCTGCTCGCCGCCTTTGAATACTAAGTCATAAGCAGCTTTGTATGCATAACCATCAAAGCTTGGTGCCATTGGCGTGTAAAGTGGATCGTTGGCATTTTGCTCATCCACAACTTTCGCCATGCGCTTAAATACTTCTTCAACTTGCTCAGCAGTTACGATACCGTGACGTAACCAGTTTGCAACGTGTTGAGAAGAAATACGTAAAGTTGCACGGTCTTCCATCAAACCAACATTGTTGATGTCTAGAACTTTTGAACAACCTACACCCAAATCAACCCAACGAACTACATAACCCAAGATACCTTGAAGGTTATTTTCGAGCTCTTTGGTTTTCTCTTCTTCAGACCAGTTTGTATCTGTCGCTAAAGGCGGTGTTAACAAGTCATCTAAAGATAGCGGTTGAGTATTCAACAACTCTTTTTGACGCTCAGAAACATTGCACTGATGGTAATGGATCGCGTGAATAACAGCACCAGATGGAGACGGAACCCATGCACAGCTTGCGCCAGCTTCTGGATGCTCAATCTTAGTTTTATACATATCAAGCAACATATCTGGTTTTGGCCACATGCCTTTACCGATTTGCGCTTTACCACGTAAGCCGGCTTGAAGACCGATCATCACGTTACGGTTTTCATATGCAGGGAACCAGATTTGAGACTTCACTTCGCCTTTACGAACGAATGGACCTGCTTCCATGAAAGTATGGATTTCATCACCCGTACGATCCATGAAACCTGTATTAATAAAGATCGTACGATCTTTCGCTTGCGCGATACAGTTTTTCAAGTTCACAGAAGTACGACGTTCTTCGTCCATGATACCGATTTTCAAAGTCTTCGCAGGTAGACCAAGCGCTTGTTCAGCACGCTCGAACAATTCAACTGCAAATGCCACTTCTTCAGGACCATGCATTTTTGGCTTCACGATATACATTGAACCTTTACGCGAGTTCTTAATCGTGTTTTCACCACGGATGTCAGCAATCGTAAGAAGCGGAGTAACCAAGGCATCCATGATACCTTCATAAATTTCTTCGCCATCGACAAGGATCGCAGGGTTTGTCATCAAATGACCCACATTACGAAGCAACATCAATGAACGACCGTGAAGCGTAGTTTCACCACCGATTAAATTTTTGTGCGTACGATCTTTATTTAATGTACGCGTGATGGTCTTACCATTTTTCTCGATTGACTCAGAAAGTGTACCTTTCATTAAGCCTAACCAGTTACGGTAGCCTTCAACTTTCTCTTCAGCATCAACTGCTGCAATTGAGTCTTCTAAGTCTTGAATTGTGGTTACCGCAGCTTCAAGAACTAAGTCTTTAACGCCCGCAGCATCAGTTGAACCAATTGGGCTCGTCGCATCAATTTCAATGATTACATGCAAACCATTGTTTAAAAGTACGATTTCGGTTGGCGCAGCTTCGTCACCATTAAAACCAACAAACTGAGCTTCTTTCGCTAAAGTTGCAGTTGAGCCATCTTTTAGGCTTACAACTAACTTTTTGCCTTCTACCGCATATTTAGTTGCATCTGCATGCGAACCATTAGCTAGCGGGAAAGTTTCATTTAAGAAGTTTTTAGCAAATTCGATAACTTTTGCGCCACGAGCTGGGTTATAGCCCTTACCTTTTTCCGCGCCGTCTTCTTCAGAGATCACGTCAAAACCGTAAAGAGCATCGTAGAGTGAACCCCAACGTGCGTTCGCAGCGTTTAAGCAGTAACGTGCATTACGTACAGGCACTACTAATTGCGCACCAGCCAATAATGCGATTTCTTCGTCTACATTTTCTGTGCTGATTTGGAAATCTTCTACTTCTGGTAATAAGTAGCCAATTTCAGTAAGGAAAGCTTTGTAAGCTTCGAGTTCAAATTTGTTGTTGCGGTGCCATTCATCAATTTTAGCTTGAATGTCGTCACGCTTAGCCAATAGTGCTTTGTTCTTTGGGCTAAGATCGACAACGACTTGTTCAAAGTTTTTCCAGTAAGTCTCACTGTCTAAACCTGAACCCGGTAGTGCTTCATTTTCGATGAAATCGTAAAGTTCTTTAGCAATCGCTAACTTGCCTTTTTGAATACGTGCAGTCATTGTCTTTCCTGATATTGCTATTTTTTATAACAAGAGATTCTAGTATACCCATTTATACTTTGCTGAATAGTACTATCACATTCCTAAATAATGATCATTTTCTATGTAATGAAATACCCTCATCATTCAACATAATAAAGATCAGAAATACGACGTCATCATCAGCCTGAATACCTTTTTACAGTGTATAAAGTTTTTGAAATGTCGAAATTAGACTTAAGTGCAGAATTTTGTTCTAAAACTGAACAAATAGACCCAAGCGTCAAACAAACTCACTCGATTAAGCCATGAAATGCTGCCAATGTCGATGCTACAACTTCAACCAATCAGTTTAAATTTAACGCTTTTATCGATGAATTATTAAACAACCCTTCTTCTTATTAAATGATGCTTTTATCTTCCGACCTCGCTTTTAAAGTCGATTGTTCGATCTATACTTTTTCTTATCTATGCATGTAATCTAAAACTAAAAATCAAAAAAAGAACGCCATCAAGACGTTCTTTTTTCATTCCAACAGAAACGCTTAATTTTCTGCTGTAGATTCTGGTGCATTGATTTGACGGTGAGAGGTATGTAGATAATCATCAGATTGCATTTCCAATAAGCGCGAACGTGTACGCTCAATTTCAAATGCCAATTTTTCACCTTGATATAATTCAATAATCGTATCTTCTGAAGTAAGCAACAACTTCACACCACGGTCATAAAACTCATCAACTAGATAGATAAAACGACGAGTCCCTTCAGACAAATAATCCGTCATGTGCGGCACATTACTCACCAAGACCGTATTATAAATATTGGCAATTTCAATAAAGTCCGCTGGGCTACGTGGTTTTAGGCAAAGTTCAGAATATTCACACCACAGTACATCTTCCGTATGACCAATGGTTTCCACAATACGCTGATTAATAATAATTGGCTCTTGTGAAACCGTTTGGGTTTGCGTTAATGCTGTAAAACGCTGTGCCATCCACAACTTATGTTCATGTGTTAAAGGCGACTTAAACAACTGCGCTTGTTTCAATACACGTAAACGATAGTCTACACCTGAGTCTACATTTAAAATCACACAGTTCTTTTTTACCATTTCGATGGTTGGGATAAAACGGTCACGGTGGATCCCGTTTTTATATAAACCATCTGGTGCGATGTTAGATGTTGCAACAAGAGTGATGCCACGCGTAAATAATTTTTGGAACAGATCGCTCAAAATCATCGCATCCGTAACATTGGATACAAAGAATTCATCAAAGCAGATCACGACCGCTTCTTTATAAATTTGGTCGGCAACAAGGTCTAGTGGATTACGCTGACCTGAAAGCTTATTTAATTCACGGTGTACGTACTGCATAAAGTGATGGAAATGCATACGTGTTTTGCGTCGAAATGGCACAGAATCATAAAACTGATCCATCAGCCACGTTTTACCACGTCCTACACCGCCCCACATATACACCCCTTTCGGTGCAGTTTGACGACGGAAACGACGAAACGCTTTTTTAGAAGCCTTAAAACGTTGGATTAATTCTTGCCAAACTCGATCCAACTCATGCACCGCTTGCGCCTGTTCCTGATCTGGTAAAAACTGACCAGATGCTAAGGCTTGAGCATAACGCTCAGCCGGTGAAATCGGAGTAAATGCGGTGTTGTGTGGTGACTGAAAATCTGACATATCATTAAATACTTTTTTGGGCTAAATGAATTATAACGAAGAATAAACTCGAAGATATAACACTTTGGCAGTAAAGCGCATTGGCTATTTATTATATTGTCTCGGACTATGCCCAAACCAACGTTTAAACGCATGATTAAACGCCGCAGGTTCTGAATAGCCCAGCAATTCTGCAATCATTTCAATTGAATATTCATTATATTCAATCATACGGAGTGCTTTATCTTTAATAATATCTTCACGAATTTGCTTATAACTGGTATTTAACTGTTGCAGTTGATGACGCAAAGTTCTTTCAGGCAAGTTCAACGCTTGAGCAGTTGCTGCCATACTTGGCATCGCACCACTTTGTAATTCCAAATAATCTTGCACACGTTGAACCAATGATGGCGCATCTTCATCGGCGCTTAAACGTTCTAACTCCGCAATACATTTCGACTCATATAATCGAAAAGTAATAATATCTGCGGAAGGGATCCGAATATCTAAAACATCTTCATCGAACCAAAATGCCGCAAATGGCGCACCAAATCGAACTTGAGAGCCATAATAATCAGTAAACATTTTTAATTTTTCAGGATCTTTGGGTTCAGCGAACGGCAAATCAATTTGAACTTTCGGTGTAGATAGCCCCATCATTTTGTACAGATCACGGATGAATTTATAAGTTCCTGAAATCTCTGACTGTGCCAATAATGCACCCAGTGGTGCATACACATCTTGGGGTTGATAACATAAGGCCACTTTATGCTGACTGATTTGCAAACTCAAACGCCCAGTTAGATGCGTCAACTGTTGAAAGCGAATTCCCTGATTTAAAGCTTGGCGTAAAGTATCACTGGTGACCAATAACATCAGCAACGGGCCATAACCCGCCAATGTATAATGCTGACCAATAAATAACCCTTGCTCAGGTTCTACATCTTTACCAATGACTTTCAGTACATCCCACTCCAAACTCGGATGAATCACTGAAGTTGGATCGAGTGCATCGACACGCAGCCCAATAGTTTGCAAACGTTGATCGACATCTACACCTGCTTTACGCATTCCTTGTACTAAATACATCAGGCTTAGAATAGATCGTTTCATAAATCGTAAAATGACATTAAATTTCTTCTTTTTTACTACAAAATTGCAATTATGAACATTGCCGTTTCGATCAATATTTCTGTCACCTCAATCATATTGTTCTGATCACGAACTCAAGTATGCTTAACTTGTAATCTCGCTTGGAATTAAAAAAATGATGCAGGAAGCGCAAACAAAAACAGTGCAAACCCCAAAAGCCAATTCTGAAATACATACACAAATCGCCATCATCGGCGGTGGTTTTGGTGGTATTGCTATGGCGATACGCCTTTTACAACAAGGTAATCAAGATTTTTTGATCCTCGAAAAAGCCAATGATTTTGGTGGAACCTGGCGTGAAAACCGCTACCCTGGCGCTGCGTGTGATGTGCAATCACATATGTATTCGCTTTCTTTTGCACCCAAAACAGATTGGTCAAAACGTTATGCTGAAGCGCCGGAAATATTTGACTATATCCAACAGGTCACCCGTGAATATAATTTAAAACAATTCTGTCGCTTTAACAGTGAAGTACTTTCAAGCCAATACAATGAATCAACCTGCGACTGGCATTTAGAACTCAAAGATGGCGTTAAAATTACCGCTCAATACGTGATTTTTGCATCTGGCCCGCTACATGTCCCGCAAATTCCACACATTCCGGGCATTGAAAAATTTAAAGGCAAAGTGTTTCATTCTTCTCAATGGGATCATCAATATCCATTAGAAGGTAAAAAAGTCGCATCTATTGGTACAGGCGGCAGTGCCATCCAATACATTCCTGAAATCGCACCACAAACAAAACAACTGTATGTTTTTCAACGTACCGCGGCTTGGGTCATTCCACGAGATGAACGCAGTTATCATGGTTTAGAAAAATCATTATTTAAAAAATATGATTGGTTTCGAAAAATTCACCGCGCTCGCCTGTATTGGACCAACGAATCACGTGTCGTGCCAATTGTTAAACCAACTACCATGAAATATGCGCAAAAACTGGCAGAACTGTATATTAAGTATCAAGTGAAAGATGCTGAACTTGCCAAGAAACTAACGCCAAACTACATCATGGGTTGTAAACGCATTTTAATTTCTAATAAATACTTTCCAACCTTTAATCGACCTAATGTGGAATTGGTCAGTGATGCAATACAAGAAATCACTGAAAATGCCATTATTACCAAAGATGGAAAATCCCGTGAAATCGATTGTCTGATCTATGGTACAGGCTTTATTACCGATCCAAGAATTTATTTAAAATCATTTGAATGTATTGGTGAAAATGCTCAAGAACTCAAACAAGTGTGGCAGGCTGGCGCAGAAAGCTTTTATGGCATTTGCACCAAAGGCTTTCCAAATCTGTTCCAATTATTAGGCCCCAATACCGTACTTGCCCATAATTCAGTGGTATTTATGATTGAGGCACAAGTCGATTACATCTTACAAATGATGCAATTGGTTTCAAAATCTAATGTTCAAGCCATCGCTGTCAAAGATCAGGTGCAAGATCAATTTAACACTCATGTACAAGACATGCTTGATGGTACGGTATGGCAATCAGGCTGCGTGAGTTGGTATCAGCAAAATGGCGGTAAAAATTTTGCACTGTGGCCAACTTATACATGGAAATATTGGCTGGCTACTCGAAAAATAAATCCAGCTGATTTTCGACTCCTCAGTAAAACAAAATCTAGTCATGCAGCTTAAGCAATAACAGGTCATAATAGGCAGGTATTCATTATCTGCCTATTTTTGTATGCAATCTTTCTGGTTGATTTTCCAGCTCTTGGCCTGTTTAGGGCTTGGTTTTATTCTTGCACGTCGCCTACCCACTTGGCTTGAAAAAATCGCCTTTAAACTGCTGCCGTATTTTACTTATATTTTGTTATTTGCGATTGCAATCGAATTTTCCGAAACATTACACACTATTCCAGCGCCTCTGCAAATCCTTTCTTCATCAGTACTTATTGCACTATTGACCTCAGTGGGTGCTTTTATTTGCTGCTATATTTTATTTAAGCTTTTAGGCTATAAACCCAGTCATGGCAAAGTGTCCATGCAGTTGGTAACAAGCTCACTCATCAATATTAGCTATGCTTTTATTGCATTAGGTTTAGGTTACGCTTTTGCTGAAATGGCAGCACACTTTAGTCTTCAGCCACATATGAGTACATGGGATCTACTTTTAGTCTTTATGTTTCTGATCGGTCTAGATCTCGCCTACTCACCGCTCGATCGTTCTTGGTTAAATTGGAAAATTCTACTTGTTCCACTCGGCTGTATCGTCGGTTCACTTTTGGGCGCTTTTGCTGCTGCATACCTATTACCACAAATCAGTTTGAAAGATTTGATTATGCTGTCACAAGGCTATGGTTTCTATTCGATGACAGGCATCGTCGTGACTGAATTAAAAAATGCGCATCTAGGCAGTATCGCGCTGATGAATGATTTATTCAGAGAAATTTTTGCGATTGTATTTATGTATATTATTGGCTGGCGCTACCCACGCTCTGCAATTTCATCTGCGGGTGCAACAGCTATGGATGTCACCCTACCTATGGTCAAACAAGCCTGTGGTAATGATTTTATTCCACATGCCATGGTCAGCGGCTTTATCCTTTCTGTACTTGCACCAATATTAGTGAGTATATTGGCGGTGCTTTAACGATTTTAATCTCCCTAAGTCCCTCTTTAAAAAGAGGGACTTTCTCCTCCCTTTTTCAAAGGGAGGTCGGGTGGGATTCTTACAAAGTCGCCAAAATATCTTTTAAAGTTTGACGCATATTGTCCGATTTAGTAATTGGACGGCCAATCACCAAATGTGTAGAACCATCAAGCATAGCTTGTTTAGGTGTCACAATTCGTTTTTGATCATCCGCTGCAGAACCCTCAGGACGGATACCCGGTGTTACTAATGCAAAGTCAGCACCCAAAGTTTCACGTAACATTTTCGCTTCTTGTGCCGAACAAACTACACCATCCAAACCACTTTCTTTCGTTAAAGTCGCAAGACGCTTCACATGTTCAAAAGGTTCCACATCTAAGCCTAATTCCGCAAGATCTTCACGACCCATTGATGTCAAAACCGTAACAGCAATTAGCTGAGTATTGTAATTGCCCGCCTTTAGGCGCTCTACACAGGTTTCCATCATTTTACGGCCACCTGATGCATGGACATTGACCATCCACACACCCATATCCGCAGCTGCACAAACTGCTTGTGCTGTGGTGTTTGGAATATCATGGAATTTAAGATCTAGAAATACTTCAAAACCTTTATCGTGCAATGCTTTAACGATACTTGAACCCTCATGGGTAAATAACTCTTTACCAACCTTAACTCGACATAATGCAGGATCTAACTGCTCTGCAATTGTAAGTGCGTCATATTGGCTTTTAGCATCTAGTGCAACGATGATACTCAAGAGACTTACCCTTCATTTTGACAAAATTAGTGCATTATAGATGGATTCAACTTGATCAGAAAGTCATAAAACTCATGTTAATTGAAATGATTAATTTGAATTTAGCTATCTCATTATTTTATTTAAGATATATGGCTTATTTTTTCAGCCCATAAAAAAACACCCCGATAATCCACCAGAGTGTTTAATATAAAATTTAACTATACTCATAAAAGTAGTTAATTTACTTCATAAACCCAATTATAACGGGTTAGAAGGACGCTCATTTGCATCAATATCTAAAACTGTTTTTTCATGACGTGTATGTGCAGCCGCTTCAGCAGCAGCCAGTTGAGCAGTTTGAATTTGCTCTTTACGTAGGCGCTCAATATCTTTACGTAGACGTTTAATTTCCCAGTTATTTTGAAATACTCGGAATACTTGCACTGCCAATAAAAGACCTAAAACCAAACCTAATGACAATGTTAATAGCAATAAAAGCCCTAAACGCATTGCAGGCACTTGTGTAAACAACAAATCGACTGAAAGTTCAGTTCCGTTTTGCAGCACCAAAGCCAATGAGTATCCAAATAGGACTAATAGAATGACGACCAATACGTAACGCATAAACACCCCTAACTATGTTTTAAATTAGTTTGCAGATTCGTTTACCGCATCACGTAAAGCTTTACCAGGTTTAAAGTGCGGTACAGCTTTTGCTGCAACTTCAACTGATTTGCCGGTTTTTGGGTTACGACCCACACGTGGTTCACGGTGATGTAATGCAAAACTACCAAAACCACGGATTTCAATTCGGTTGTCTGTAGACAAAGCTTCAATCATTTGATCGATCATTATCTTAACGGCTTCTTCCACTAAGGGTTCAGCTAAGTGTGGGTTTTTAAGAGAAATACGCTCTATTAAGTCAGACTTATTAAGTGCTTCAGTAGTCATCTGCGACCTCTTTAATTATCAAGCTACCTAGGATCAGTTTCCTGATAATAACCTGTTTAAATACAAAACGGTAGCGTAATAATCACTTACTACGCTACCGTTACAGTAATTGTGTAAAATATATTAATTAATTTACATTAACAATACAATTCAAACACTTACTTAGTGGTTCATTTGAGCTTTGATCAAATCACCAATAGTCTTAGGACCATTGTCTGAAGTTGCTGTAGCTGTCTTGTTCAAGTTAGCTACTGCTTCTTTTTCTTCAGCTTCGTCTTTCGCTTTGATAGACAAGTTGATAGAACGTGATTTGCGGTCTACGTTGATGATTTTAGCTTCAACTTCTTGACCAACTTCAAGGAACTTAGTTGCATCTTCAACGCGGTCGCGGTTGATTTCAGATGCTTTAAGAGTCGCTTCAACTTCGTCAGCTAACTTAACAGTAGCGCCTTTAGCGTCAACTGCAGTTACAGTACCTTTAACAAGCGCACCGCGTTCGTTAGCAGCTAAGAAATCGTTGAACGGATCGCTGTTCATTTGTTTGATGCCAAGGCTGATACGGTTGCCTTCAGCGTCTACTGAAAGGATAACCGCTTCAACTGTGTCACCTTTCTTGTAACGACGGATAGCTTCTTCGCCTTGTTCGTTCCAAGAAATGTCAGACAAGTGAACTAGACCATCGATACCGCCTGGTAAACCGATGAAGATACCGAAGTCAGTGATTGACTTGATAGTACCTGAAACTTTTTCACCTTTGTCGTGTTCTTTAGCAAACTCTTCCCATGGGTTAGCACGAGTTTGTTTGATACCAAGAGAAATACGACGACGCTCTTCATCAACTTCAAGAACCATAACGTCAACTTCGTCACCGATCTGAACAACTTTAGATGGGTGGATGTTTTTGTTAGTATGGTCCATTTCTGAAACGTGTACTAAGCCTTCAACGCCTTCAGCGATTTCAGCGAAGCAACCGTAGTCAGTTAAGTTAGTTACACGAGCTTTAACGATAGAACCTTTAGGGTAACGGTTCATGATCGCTAACCATGGATCTTCGCCTAATTGTTTAAGGCCTAAAGATACGCGGTTACGTTCGCGGTCGAATTTAAGTACTTTAACAGTAACTTCTTGACCAACTTCAACAACTTCTGAAGGATGCTTGATACGTTTCCAAGCCATGTCAGTGATGTGAAGAAGACCATCAATACCACCAAGGTCAACGAACGCGCCGTAGTCAGTAAGATTTTTGATAGTACCAGTAACTGTTTGACCTTCTTCAAGCTGAGCAAGAAGAGCTTCACGGTCAGCTGAAGATTCAGCTTCCATAACAGCACGACGAGATACAACAACGTTGTTACGTTTAGCATCAAGTTTGATTACTTTAAATTCTAACTCTTTACCTTCTAAGTGAGTAGTATCACGAATAGGACGAGTATCAACTAAAGAACCTGGAAGGAACGCACGAACTGGACCGATGTCAACAGTGAAACCGCCTTTAACCTTACCAGAGATAACACCAGTAACGATTTCGCCGTCTTCAAAGATTTTTTCAAGTTTAGTCCAAGTTTCAGCACGTTTAGCTTTTTCACGTGATAAAACTGTTTGACCCATACCGTTGTCAAGAGCTTCAACAACTACATCAACAGTGTCGCCAACTTGAACTTCAAGTTCACGTTGTTCATTTAAGAATTCAGCGCGGTCAACAATACCTTCTGATTTAAGGCCAGTGTCAACTGTTACCCAGTCAGAGTCGATGCTTACTACAACGCCTTGGATGACAGCACCCTTTTCAACGTTGAGGTTTAATTCGCTTTCTTCAAAGAGGGCTGCAAAAGATTCGGTCATGATATACCTAGTAAAGTCAGCGGTCTTGGATCAGACAAGGCCGGTTTAATTAAGCGTCTACATAGTCCGTATAAGACTGATCAAGCTATGCTTCTGCTGAAAATTCTTTAGTTTGCTAATTGCTGATCGATGTAATTCGTCATCAGCGTGAATACTTCATCAATACTCAAAGTTGAACTATCAATGAAGTAAGCATCTGGCGCAGGCTTGAGTGGAGCGACTGCGCGTTCCATATCTCGCTTATCACGCGCTTCGATATTAGCTAAAATGTCGTTTATTTTAACATCCACGCCCATAGCCTGCAACTGATTTACACGGCGCTCCGCACGGGACTGAGCAGAAGCCGTTAAATAAATCTTGGCTTGGGCATTTGGAAAAATCGTAGTTGCCATATCACGGCCATCTGCAACCAAACCAGGTGCTTGAGCAAAGGCATGCTGACGTTCTAAAAGCGCAGTTCTAAGTGCAGGAATTGCAGCAACTTTTGAAGCAAACTCTCCAACTCTCTCAGTACGGATAACTTTTGAGACATCTTCACCATCTAAAAGCACCGAAACACCTGCTTCATTTGTCACAAATTGTATGTCTAAATTTGTTGCAATTTTTACGCATTCATCGAGCTTTGAGTCTAATGCATCAATTAAGTCTTGCTTATGCAATGACAATCCCAACAGACGATATAACGCACCTGAGTCGAGTAAGTGGAACTGATAATGTGCCGCAATTTTTGCTGCCAATGTTCCTTTACCTGAGCCACTTGGGCCATCAATTGTAATGATTTGAACTGTCATTGCTCTTCCACTTTTGTTTATACGGTTTTTGCAAGTTTTGAAAAACCAATTTTAATCGCTGACTTCAGTTGCGCAAGGATTAATTGACTAACGAATGGCGCACGCGCCTGTAATTCAATCGTATAAGTGACTAAAGTACGCGCAGCATCAATCGCTTCGAATTGAATCACGCCCAAATGATGTTTCACCAATGGGTTTTTAATAATTTTATATTCAATACGTTGGTTTGGCTCAAGCAAGGTAATTTGCTCTTGTAACGGCTTCACTGGCCCAAAGCCCATACGGCGCACAGAACCCACACCATCAGGACGCTCAGGATCTGCTGAATCTTTAACACGCACCACTTGAATCGGCGCAAAAGCCACGTTATAGGTCGAATGTTTTGAAAGTAAGTCAAAAACTTGCTCGACCGGTGCATTAAATTCTTTTTTTACTTGAATGGATTTCATGGTGTACCCTATTTTATTTGACAATATTAATTGTCAGTAGAGTTTACTTGATTTTTTAAATTAAGTTCAGTCAAAGTGGCTTTTTCCTGTAACTTCATCAGTCGTTTTTGTTCACGACGCATTTTAAAAAAATCACTCAATTGTTGGGAGCATTGCTCTTGTAGGCAACCATGCTCAAACTCAAAGATATGGTTATAGTAGCCTGAATTTAACAATTGACGCGAACTGACCAAAGAACCTGCTTTAGGCTCAGTCGTCGCAAATACCACTCGTTTTATTCTTGAATGTACCAAAGCGCCCACACACATTGTGCATGGCTCTAAAGTTACATATAAAGTTGCGTCGTCAGGTAATCGGTAATTATCGATATTCAAACAAGCTTGACGCAAAGCTTGTACTTCCGCATGTGCGGTGGGATCTTTCAAAGAAATCGGCGCATTAAACCCTGCACCTATGACTTGATTTTGACTCACAATGACTGCACCTACAGGAATTTCTTGCAATTCGGCAGCCTGTGCAGCCTGCTCAAAAGCAAGCTGCATCCAATGTTCATCACTATATTGGTTTTGTTCAGACATCAATTAATTAAATTACACCATACTGTCTTAACAGTGCATTCCAACTGTCAATATTGGTTACAGGAGGCTCATCAGCCAGAATTCCTTTAAGGGAAAGATCTGTACCTTTTTTCCATTCTGGAGACAGGTCTTTATCGACTAGACGTGCGCGCACACCTTCCACAAAGTCTGCATGACGAATTTTCCAATCCGAAATTTGGGTTTCAAGTTCAAACACTTCATTCCAAGAATGTACCTGCTTGCCCCACTGCCATAACAACCATGTTAATGCGGCGGTTGCAGGTGAACCTTTTTGTAGATTTTCACTGGCTTGACGTAACCAATCACTACGCGCATCACTTAAACCTATAATTGATTCATAGTCATGTTCAAAATTATGCCCACGGCACACACTTTGAATCACATCTAACGAGTTTTGTAATGGCCCCGGCCCCACAGGACGATGCATACTATTTAAAGTGTCATCGATGGCACGAAAATCGCCAGCTGGATAATGATCCCAATCAATATTGATGACAGTTTCAAGTACGTTATCACGCTGTGCATCACAAATATGCGTTGCCCAGCCGATACCATAAGCACCTGCTGCGGTCATAATCGAGCCGGTTAACCCAGTAAACAACCCAATGGCGCCACGATCAGCCAAGAAACGTGTCGCACCGACATCTGGATACAAACCGATATTAATTTCAGGCATTGCTAAACGTGAATAAGGTGTCACCAAACGGAAAGGTGCAGCCATAAACAGACCTAAACCACCACCCATGACATAACCTTCACCCCAAACCAAAATCGGCTTTGCATAATTATGCAGCAGCAAATCTAGGGCATATTCTTGTTCAAAAAATTTATTCGCCGTTTCAACTTCATCATTGACCACCAATTGTCGCAATTTGCGTACATCGCCACCTGCACAAAATGCTTTCGGCGTAGTGGAATCTAACCAAATTGCTTTTACAGCATCATCGTGTTGAAAGTCCTGAAAGACTTCAAGCAACGCTGTGCAGATTGATTCATCTAATGCATGAAGCGATTTTGGGCGATTCAAGCGAACAATGCGCCAGCCCTTTTTCGCTTCTTCAACAATCAGATCTGGGTGATAATTTTTTGAAACGGGAGAATAAGTCATGCGTCCAGCTGCCAGTCTATTGGCTCAATGCCATTTTGTTTAAGATAATTATTACTTTTTGAAAACACCTTACAACCAAAAAATCCACCGCGGTTTGCAGCCAAAGGAGATGGATGCGCGGCTTTTAGCACTAAGTGCTTATTTTGGTCAATGCGTTGTCCCTTACGCTGTGCATATGCCCCCCATAAAATAAAGACAATATGCTCACGTTGTTCATTTAAAACATCAATCACATGGTCTGTAAAATCTTCCCAGCCACGTTTTTGATGTGAAGTTGGTTGCCCAGCCTCAACAGTCAGTACCGCATTTAAAAGCAAGACACCTTGTTCTGCCCAGCGTGTTAAGTCCCCATGTTTTGACACAGGCACCCCGAGGTCGGTATTTAACTCATGGAAAATATTACGTAAAGAAGGTGGTAATGCAACCCCCTTTTGTACCGAAAAGCTTAAACCATGTGCCTGATTTGGCCCATGATACGGGTCTTGGCCTAAAATCACCACCTTTACATTTGCCATAGGTGTCGTGTTTAAGGCATTAAAGATCAGCGGATTCGGTGGATAAATCACTTTATCCTGTTTGATTTGTTGTAGCAGAAAGTCTTTTAACTCATCCATGCGAGGGCTAAGCAAAAACTCACTTAGGGCATATTTCCAGCTAGGCTCAAGCTGCACTTTAGCGAGTTTTGCTTGTTGCTCTTCTGTTAAAGACATCACTGTTAACCAATCCTAATAAAACCAAATATTTACTTAAATTCTAACTTGTAAATCAACTGCAGGGTTTAAAAATTTTTGACCCTGTTTTAATTTTTCATACATCTGGGTATCGTTCCATTCCGACTGAACCTGTTCGGAGAAGATAATTTGATCTAACTGCAACAACCCCATTTGTGCGTTGTCGATATCTTCTAAGAAGCTTTGCGCATAGCCTGTGTCTGTCTCATGCACGATCACAGAATACACCTCAACATCACCCTCACCATTTTGAGTTTCTGTTGATTTTAGAACTTGTTGTGCTAAGTAAAAGAAGATTCGTGAAAATTGTTCCGCTGAGGGCGATACGGGTAGTTCGACCCAACGTGCACTGAACTGTTTGCAGGCACGAATGTACTCAGCATCATCGTGTTGCCAAAAACAAATCGCGTGATCAAAACTGTCAAATAAGTCTTTAATTACCCCTTTGAGCAAACCGAAATCGTAAACCATTTGCCCATGGTCAAGTTTCGACGCTTTGAGTAATAGTTCGACTTTATAACTGTGTCCATGAATGGAACGTTTGCAACGGTCTGACGTGCAATTACGCACGATATGCGCGTTTTCAAATTTAAATAACTTACGAATTAACATGTGTCGTAATGCAATCAAATAATCTATGGGTTCTCAGAGATTATAATGCAAAAGTCTAACAAGAGGCATTAATTTTGCTATTCAGCACAATTGGGAAAAGGCATCATGAAAATTTAGCGACCTTTAAGACCTAAAATGGTGCCATACTGCGAAAAGCCACATATACATCTTTATCTTTTCGCACTAACTCACTGGTAAATTGACGCTTTCTTTCATTTAAAATAATTTCAATTTGCGCTTTAAAATAGTTCGACTGCACACCCAATTGTGAATTTAAAACTTCCCTATTTTCTGTGCTCACCTGTGCAAATGGCTCCATTGCCCATAAATCATTGATATTTTCGAAATGTTCAAATTTGGCAGCTTTTTGTTGCAAAGCTTGCTCAACTGCATTGACATCTAAACGATCATCCATGGTCGCTAACAAAAATGCAGGAGCGGTATTAATGTTTACCGTTGTTTCATGCGAAGGTAAGCTACTCACATAAGGCGCAATTAGTTTATATTTAGCACCGTCAAAACCACGCACTGATTTCAGCTCTTCCACACTATGAAATTTTGCATTTGGTGGTAGCGCCGCATTATTTAAACTACGATAGTACGCCAGCTCTGCGCCCATCGGGCCAGAGGTCTCATCATCTTCATCTTGCCAATCAATCACGGCTTGACTTAATTCTGCGGGTAAACCAACACGCTGCAATATTTTTTCAAACCATAGCTTTGCTTTGTCATTTACCACACCCTCTTCTGAAACCAAACTATTGAGGTTAAATTTTCCAGATTCGTCTTGGAGCACACCTGCAACAGTTCCACCTTCCACAGGAAAGGCTGGCATAGGCTGAGCCCAATTTTCTTGGAGGTGATCCACCTGCCCTGCATTTTCGGCATCATTTACTAAAAGTTCAGCAAAAAATGCTTCGGCACTTTTCGCATATAACAACGACTGATTTTGGCGCATCACATAAGCGGTATTTTCAGAAGTATGGGCTTGTTGTTTTGCGATGCCTGCTGCAACTATGGTTGCCAAAGCTACCATCATCAGGATAGTTAACAAAGCGATGCCGCGTTGCTGCTTCATAAGCAACTCCGAACTTCAAATGACTCTACTACCTGACCGCTAACCATTCTTATTTTTATCCAATAAAAAATCAGTATTTAACAAACTGAAGAACCATTCGTAGTTTGTCCCATCAACTGTGAGCTGCATCCTGATACCCCGCGGTAACAGTTGAATGGTTTTTTCATTATTCAAATCAGCGGCAGCATCTGGCCAATTCTCTAACTCATTTGGATTGAGTACCGTGATTTTATATTGTTCAACATTATCCAGTAAAACACTCGAATCTGGCTGATCATGCCCCGTTTGGTTGAGATTTTTAAATTTTAGCCGATACAATTTTTTTTCATCAGCTTTGTATTGATATTCCACTCGCTCGTCAGGTGCAATGCCCTGATTTAATGGATCAGTGACACCTGTCTTACTGAAATTAAATCGGCCATTTTGCAATACTAACGCTGGTTGAATATCTCCATTAATATTGGCAGTTAAGGGCACAGCTTGTACTGTGTCTCTGAGAATTTGCTGATGGGCATCTTGCAACTGACTCAGCCTTGCCTCATGGGTTGCGTTTCGTTCCTTCACTTTCGAGACATAATCAAAGACCTTCCAGCCCAAAGCAGACAGCACTGCAAAAATGGCAATCGCAACCAAAAGCTCTACTAAGGTAAATCCTGCTTGATTCTTCATTCCTTGCTGTGCAAGCACAGGCATATCTTGAGATGTACGTTTTTTTCTAGTTATTATTTTCATCCAACGGAGCCTTATAGTTAAAGAACACTAAGCTGCTAATCCCTGCTTCAACATCGCCTGTTTCAGCATTCATCAAACTCACTTGGATATCAATCCGTTGTACATTTGGACTAATGGTGGCTTGGGCTTTTTTGTCAATTTGCCATTGTTCGCCTTGTTCAGTGACTTGTTTAGATGCAGTACCTGTCATCCATTCACGATTGATTTCCATCTTAGCGATTTCATTCAACGCAACGAATTGTGCTTTATTTCTTAAAATTGCATGTGCTGTCGACTGTGTATATTGCATCGCAACATTAGACAAAGCCATTGCCGCAGTCGCAAAAATCGCCAATGCCACCATGACTTCAAGTAGCGTAAACCCTTTAGCCCGCATTGACTTTCCCTAAATGATCGATTTCGATTTCATTACCAATGGCACGTTCTTCAAAATAAAACTGTATACGCACAGGCTTTACCTCACCGTTGCCCAACCAAATCAACTTGGGTGCATTGGTATTTAACAAATCATCATTATTGGCATTTTCATACTGCTGGTCTAAAGGCTGAATCGTAAAAGAGACATTTTCAGGTAATACTCGGGTTTCAAAGTTTTTATAGTTTTGCCATTTATTGTTCTGATTTAAAATACTATTTTCTACACGTTTTTGTTCTGGTAAATATTCTTGTACCGCATAGCTTTGGGTGTTGACATCCGTTCCAGCTTTTTGCTGTAGGGCCAATATCAAAGCTTGATCATTTGCATCACGTAATATTCGTTTCAGATCCATCACAAACACTTCACGTGCCTGCATGGCTTTGCGTTGATCTGTCCCACCGATATTCAAAAGCACCAATGAGGCCATAATGCCCATAATCACAATCACCACCATCAATTCTACGAGGGTGAAGCCACGAACCAATGATGGTGATGCTATTTTCATAAGCAGCCTTTAAGCGAATTGAGCAACCGCATGCACTTGTTTTGGTAAGGCCAAGGCTTGATCAATATACGCAACCCGTAAGGTGTCTCTTGAACCCAAATAACGCTGATAAAAACTTGAGTTCAAAATTGCTGCAGCGCCATGTGTAAGTGACCAAATTGAAGCAAGATAATCACGTACTGGCATACTACTTTGAATCGACTCCAAATAACGCTCAGTCATACGGATGATCAATCTCAGGCGCTGTTTGCGCACTTGATAAAGTTCACTAAACAAGTGTTGAATACCCACACCCGTTGTCGATAAACGCTCTTCAATTTGATGAAACAACACTGTACGTTCTGGGTGATGTAAGTGATGCAACATAAAGAAAGCAAGGTGTTCAGGAAAAGCTTTATCGGTGTCTTTAATCATTTCCAATAACATGCGTTCATTACGAATAATGAGCAACATATATAGTTCATCTTTACTTTGAAAATGTTTATATAACGTCCCTTTTGCCAAGTCGAGTTCTGCCGCTAGCGCATCTAGTGTCATCCCTGCTTCGCCATTTTCCAATAGCAGCTGCTCTGCCACTTGGAAAATTAATGCCTCTCTTGCTCTAAACTGAGCTTGACGATCCATCTTCACCCTATACTCTCTTACTCTTATATCAATTCAAATTATTTACTTAAGATTGAGGAGATTTTCAAAGTTTTGCATTGTAATGAAAGCCATCTCTTCAATTGACTTATCATATACATCACTTAAGGCTTTGGCTACATAAGGAACGTATTTTGGTTCATTAGACTTTCCTCTATAAGGCATCGGTGCAAGGTATGGGCTATCTGTTTCAATCAGCACGCGATCCAGTGGCACTTGCTTGGCCACATCACGCAAATCTTGTGCATTTTTAAAAGAAACAATGCCTGAAAATGACACGTAATAACCACAATCTAAGACAGCTTTTGCCGTTTCCCAATCTTCAGTAAAACAATGCAAAATACCGTGAGTAGATTTCTCTGCACGGATAATATCAACCGTATCATGCTTTGCAGAACGGGTATGAACAACCACTGGTTTTTTTACAGCTTGTGATGCGTGAATATGGCGGGCAAAACATTCTTTTTGCTCTGCAACAAAGTCGGTACTATGAAAATAATCTAGCCCTGTTTCACCAATCGCCCAAACCTTTTCAGGTTGTGCTAATTCAATGAGATATTCTTCTGTTGCCCGAGCCATCGTTGCAGGATCTTCACATGGATGCACCCCAACGGAATAACCCACATCAGCATGACGTGAAGCAATTTTTGAAAGTTCGATATGGTCATCTAGATCAACCGAGATACTCATAAATTTTGAGACCCCGGCTTGACGAGCCTGATCCAATGCAAGATCTAAATTACCCTCATAAGGGCTTAAGTCAAGCATGGTTAAATGGCAATGGGTATCTACAAACACAATATGTACCTACAAGTCTTCACTGTTGTAACTACATAGTGTAACTTCTACGCCCCTCAGATTTAAGCCCTGCAAGTAAACGTTCTGCTTCTGTTTTGAAATAAACGCCTTTTTCGCCGCTTAATTGAATTCCAAAGCCTTGTGGTTTAATGCCATTTTGCTTTTGCGAAATCCAAATCACTTTCCCTGTCAAAGGAATTTTTATACTTTGTTCAGGCAAAGTCGCCAATAAGAAAACCTCATCACCCATTTTCACAGCTTGCTTTGATGGTACAAATAAACCACCACCAACGACATAAGGCATGTAGCTCGCAAAAAGTGTTTCCACATCTGGAATATTAGCGTGAACGATCCCGCCCATACGTGGTTGCATGATGTTTCCCCTTAATTAAACATTCATCAGTTTGATGCAAAGCTCATCTACGACCAGATTCCCCTGTACGTTCTGCTCGATGAACCGCTTAGACTGCTGTAATTCTGTATAAATCCCAAAGAGTGTTTCGAGCGAATATTGCTCTGCCAACACCCCAAAATCCAAATCTATATTTTTTATGGATTGATTTAGCTTGACACAAATTATATCGGACAACAAGTATTCAAACATTTGACTAAAATCACTAAAACTCAGTGCTTTATTCCACTTTGTCGCAATTGCCATCGGCATGTTTTTTTGTGTCACAAGTTTTTGCCAATCTTGTAGAAACTCTTGGCGCATATTTAGCCATTCGCTACTTGCCAATGAAATCGCTTGTAATGGCATTTGACTGGCTAAGTTCATGAGAACTTTGCGCTGGGTTTCACCACTATCAGGCAAATGCTGCTGTAAATATTGCTGTGATTGTTCGGGTTCAATACGATCCAATGCATAGTGCTGCATTCGACTACGAATGGTTGCCGGCAATTTCAAATAATGCTCTGCCAACAACATAATCACAATGCGTTCGCCAGGCTCTTCAAGTGTTTTCAGCAACGCATTCGATGACGCAATGTTTAATGCTTCAGCGGGCTCAATCAACACAACTCGCCAACCGTCTACGGTTTGCTGCACAAAGGGCAATAAATCACGAATTTTTTCGATTTTAATTTTGGCGTTTTGCTTTTTATTGTCTTCATCTGTGCTGATGTGGACAAAATTTGGATGTGTATCTGACTTTAACCACTGGCAACTCCCACACTCACCACATGGCTCAGTCCGCTCATCACGTTTTTGACACAGCACCCATGCAAGAAATTGTTTTGCAAATGCCTCTTTACCACAGCCTTTTTTGCCATACAAAAGCACGCCATGTCCCAGTTGTGGAAAACGGCTGGTTAATGTATTCCATGTATTTTGCTGCCAAGGGTACACTTGCGCCACAATGTCATTTTGCATAAATCGTTAAACCTTATTCGAAGTTTGAAACATCCATTTGGTTCAAACGATCAAGGTCAGCTTGAGTATCTACGCCCGGTGGTAGGTTCGCTTCTGCCACAGCAATGGCAATACGGTGACCATTTTCCAAAACGCGTAATTGTTCAAGGCTTTCTAATTTTTCTAGTACACCCATATCCCAAGTAACATATTCTTGAAGGAGTTTTACGCGGTATGCATAAAGTCCTAAATGACGATAAGCTTGATCATGCAAGGTTTGTTCAACTTGCTTTGCACCATCGCGGTCATAAGGAATAGTCGCACGACTGAAATACAGCGCTTGATTATGCTTTGACATCACCACTTTGACGATACTGTCACGTTGAAACTCATCCAAACTATGAATCGGCTCACAGAGTGTCGACATTGAACATGTCAGCTGATCTACAAGTAATTGTGCAACTTGTTTTACCAATTGAGCGGGAAGCAAAGGTTCATCGCCCTGTACGTTGACAATAATGTCATCACTCGCCCAACCTTTGATACGCGCAACTTCACTTAAACGGTCTGTCCCAGATGGATGCTCTGCAGAGGTCAATACCACATCAACCCCTTCCGCACGACATACTGCTGCAATACGCTCATCATCTGTAGCAACACATAGGTCATCGAATCCTGCAACTTTTTTGGCTTGATCAACCACACGTAAAATCATCGGACGGCCGTGAATTTTAAGCAATGGCTTACCTGGTAAACGTGAACTTGAAAAACGTGCAGGAATAACAATATGTTTCATAAATTAAATGCCTTCGGGAAGTTTCAGACCCAGTTGTTTCAACTGCGCATGCAAAGTTTCATAACACGCAGGTGACAACACTGCATCTACAGGAACAACCCATATTTCTCTTTTAAAATCTGGATTATTTTTGAGGATCGCTAAAATTTTCACTGCATCTTTTTCAGTGGTAATGATGGGATTGGCATCTTCAAACTGCAAATCACTCAGTTCATATTCATAATGATCTGGGAACTCATGACATTGAAATTGATGAATCCCTATATTTTCTAAGGTTTTATAAAATCGTTGTGGAAATCCGATACCCACCACAGCATAAAAATCCTTGTTTACATCAAATGTCGTCACAAGATCTTTATTAAGCAAATAAGGCTGCGCCGCTTCTAGGTGCATATTCAGTGGGGAACTTGGATCTGCTGAATGTTCAATGACCGTCCCAGTATCAAGGCGCTTTTTCGGTTCACGCAAATAACCTTCGGGTAATAATTTTTCATTGCCTAAACCACGATTATTATCCAGTACGATCCATTCCAACTGACGTTGAAGCGCCCAATGCTGTAAACCATCATCACAGATAATCAAATCCAATTCATGCTTAGAGAGCAGCAACTCAATACTTTGCTGGCGGTTTGGACCGACTGCCATCGGTACACCTGTAGACTGAACAATTAAGCTCGGTTCATCACCTACCATTTCAGCCGTCGAATCTAAATCCACATAGGCCGGAAATGGTCCTTGACCACCATAGCCACGACTGATCACACCAACACGCAGGTTTAAGCTATTTAAATAACTGACCAAATGAATGAGCAATGGGGTTTTACCACTTCCACCCACTGTGATGTTTCCAATGACCATGACTGGAATAGGCGCTTTATAACTTTGCTTAATACCTGATTGATAGAGTTTTTTATTGAGTAAAAAGCCGCCACGATAAAGCCATGACAAAGGTCTAAACACAACGAGCCACTTTGCCTGTTCATTCCAAGCATCCTGAATCAATTGTGCAAAAGACATGTCTTAATTTTCCTCAAAATTACGCTGATGAAGTTGGTAATATGCACCACGTTGTGCCATCAATTCCGTATGAGAACCTTGTTCAATAATACGCCCTTTATCCATCACTACAATACAGTCTGCATTTTCAATGGTCGATAAACGATGCGCAATCACGATCGTGGTACGATCTTGCATCGCAGCGTCAAATGCTTGCTGAATAAAAAATTCAGATTCGTTATCTAGCGCACTGGTCGCTTCATCTAAAATTAAGATCGGTGCATTTTTCAAAATGGCACGTGCAATCGCAATCCGTTGACGTTGACCACCTGATAGATTTAAACCTTGGGCACCCAATGGTGTGTCATAACCTTGCGGTAAATCCATAATAAAATCATGTGCAAATGCAGCTTTGGCAGCAGCAATGACTTGCTCATCTGTTGCATGCTCGAGCTGACCATAAGCGATATTTTCACGTACTGTACGGTTAAACAAAACCACTTGCTGATTGACCATCGAAATCTGAGTACGCAAGCTATTGAGTTCTATGTCGTGAATATCATGCTGATCAAGCAACAATTGTCCAGAAGACACCTCTTGGTAACGCACCAACAGATTGACCAATGAAGTTTTACCTGCACCTGAACGCCCAACCAATGCAACGGTTTGCCCTGCATTAACTTTTAAATTGAAGTCATGAATCGCATGGTGACCATCAGCATAGATCAAATTGACATTTTTAAATTCGACATCACCTTTCAAAGCAGGCTTCAGCGTGCCGTTATTTACTTCTTCAGGCATATCTAGCAATTCAAAAACTGAATAAGCTGCTGCCATGCCTCGTTGTAGTTTTTCGTTGACATCCGTCAAGGTTTTAATTGGCTTACTCAGCATACCTGCGGCAGTGATATACGCTACAAACTCACCCGCTGTTGTATCTTGTAAAATCTCAGGGCGTAGCGCGATATACATCACGATACTGAGCGCGATCGACATAATCAGCTGAACAATCGGGCTATTGAGTTGCTGCACCACAACCATTTTTAAGCCGCGGCGTAAGTTCTCCATCGAGCTTTCATAAAAACGTTTTTGTTCATAATCTTGCCCTGCAAAGCCCTTCACCACTAGGTTGCCTTGCACTGTCTCTTGCACCACATGGTTAACATCACCCATGGTACTTTGTACTTGCATGGATAATTTACGCATGCGCTTCGATGCTTTACGGATGATCAGACCAATAATTGGGCCAAAAATCAAAATACACAGGGTTAAACGCCAATTGGTATAGAGCAAATAACCCAATAATGCGATGGTAATCAGACCCTGTTGTACAATCGTTTTCAGTGACTCAGACGATGCCGCCGTCAACTGTTCAACGTTATACATAATTTTTGCAGTGATATGACCGCTCGAATTATCTAAATAATATTGCGAAGGCAAACGCATGAGTTTTGCGAACACTTGCTGACGAATATTAAAAATTAAGTTTCGAGAAATCACTGCGGTAAAATATCCCCCCATGAACAAACCGAGTCCACGGAAGAACATCAATAAAACCACCAAGAGTGGAAATAAGGTTGTAAAGCTTTGATCTTTGTTTTGAATGGCTTCAATAATGCGTTCTAATAATTTTGCGACAGAAACTTCTGTCGCAGCATTAATACCGAAACCAAGCAAAACCAGCAGGCCGATTCCCCAAAAAGGTTTTAAATAACTTAATAGGCGTAAATAGACCTTAAAATCGTGCTTCACTAATAACCTCGAGTTGGAACTTTGGTACTGATGTTGATATTCACAAATCCAAGTTGACCTGCAACATCCATCACCCGAATCACATCCTGATGTGTTGCTTTTGCATCTGCTGCAATCACAAACATTAAATCACGACGATCATTGGCTGTCTGTTTAATTGCAGTATTCAAATCAGAGACTTCTTTACTCGCCAATGACTGACCATTGACATAATAATGTCCTGTTGAATCCACCACAACTTCAATCTTTTGATCATAGTTTTTAGGTGGAACACCCTGTGCATCTGGCAAAGTCAGGTTCATTCGACTCATCTGGTTAAAGGTAGTCGAGAGCAACAAGAACACCAAAATGAACATCAAACAGTCAATCATCGGTGTGAGGTTGATATGAATATCTTCAACCTGACGACGTTTAAATTTCATGCGCAGTCTCCACTCAGCTGGCTTTCTGAATGTCCTGACTTTCTACTTCAGGTGTTTTTTTATAAAACAAAGCGGCATGAAATAACGTCGACTGCTGTTCTAACTCAGCCACATATTCCTGAACCAAACGTTGGAAATAGCGATGTGTAAATAATGCAGGTACAGCAATTAACATACCGGCAGCAGTGGTAATCAAGGCTTTAGAAATACCCGGCATCATCAACACTGGATCACTATTGGTGCCTATATCAATCATTAAGAATGCTTCAATAATACCGATCACCGTACCCAACAAACCTAATAAAGGTGCAACAGCGCTTAAAGTGCCCAAAAAGTTGATATTTTTTTCTAAATAACCAATTTCTTGTGACGCTGTGACTTCCATTTGCGCACGTGCATATTGCTCGTTTTGATCTTTACTAGCGTAACCTGCGCCCAATACACGACCCAATGTACTTTGTTGTAAAGTTGGACTTTGCTTTAGCTGCTGCACCACATCTTTCACCGATGTGTTTACATTCATCATCAAGTCTTTTGGCAACACCATTGATTTTTTTAAACGAATAAAACGCTCAATGGTAATGGCTACCGTAAAGATCGAACAAATGACGAGCGGGATCATTAACCATCCGCCCGCTTTGACTAATTCCCACATTTGATTTTCCCCAATAAATCGAATTTAAAAATTATTCAGCTAGACAAATATTTAAAATACCATCTAGCTCTTCAAGAGTATGGTAGCTAATCACCAGCTTGCCTTTCCCTTGTTTATTATGATCAATTTTCACGTCTGCACTGAAACGATCAGAGAGACGTTGTGTCAGTTGTTGAATGTCTGATGAAACAATTGGTTTAGCTTTTTGTTGTTTTGGTGTATTCAAATCACGAACAAATTGTTCGGTTTGACGTACAGACATACTTTTTTCAATCACCATTTCAGCAACTTTAAGCTGATCTTTGGCTTTTAACGTCAAGATCGCACGTGCATGCCCCATATCGAGCAAACCTTCCTGCATAAAGTCTTTGACTTGATCCGCTAAAGACAAGAGGCGTAGCAAGTTACTAATCGTGGTACGTGCTTTACCGACCGTATCGGCAATCTCTTGATGACTTAAACCAAATTCGTCATGGAAGCGTTGTAAAGCCATGGCTTGATCGATTGGGTTCAAATCTTGACGTTGAATGTTTTCAATCAATGCCAAGGCAATTGCCACTTGGTCACTCAAGTCACGAACAATGGCTGGAACTTCGGTTAAACCTGCAAGCTGAGCCGCACGCCAACGACGCTCACCTGCAATAATTTCGTAGGGATGCTTTTCATCTTCGACAGGACGAATCACGATTGGCTGCATGACACCATGCTTTTCAATCGATGCAGCAAGTTCTTGTAAATCTTGTTCTTTAATGAAACGACGCGGTTGATACTCACCACGTTTCAATAAATGCACATCAATTTGTTTTAACTGTCCATGATCTAAAGCTTTTGCTTCGAGCTGTAGTTTTTCTTTTTGGATTGAGCCGAGTAAGGCATCCAGACCACGACCTTTAGCCAGTCCGCGTTTTTTTACGGTCATGCTTTAGTTCCTTTTTTTACTTTGGTTTTTTTTAACATCTCAGCTGCCAAGTTCAAATAAGCAACTGCACCCTTCGAGTTTTTTTCAAAATAAATCACTGGTAAACCGTGCGCAGGCGCTTCAGCCAAACGAATATTACGCGGAATGACCGTGTCATAAAGTTTCTGACCGAAGTATTGTTCAAGCTCAGCAGACACATCACGTGTTAAGGCATTACGCGCATCGTACATGGTACGCAGCACACCCACGATCTCTAGATCTGGGTTTAAAGCTTGCTGAATACGGTCAATGGTTTGGGTTAGGTCAGCCAAACCTTCTAGGGCATAATATTCACACTGCATTGGAATCAGCACAGCACGTACAGCCGCAAGTGCATTGACAGTGATCAAACTTAAACTTGGTGCACAATCGACAATAATATAGTCGAAGTCTTTTTCGACGCTTGCCAATGCTTCACGTAAAATAAACTCACGACCGTCTTGATCTGCAATTGCAAGCTCAACGCCAGCTAAGTCTCGGTTTGCACCTAAAACCTTATAGCCCACTTCCGCTTTATAAATAGCGGTTTCAATCGGCACTTCACCAAGTAAGACATCCGTGACTGAATACAACAAATCATTTTTTTGAATGCCCGAACCCATCGTGGCATTGCCTTGTGAATCCATGTCCACAAGTAAAACTCGTTTTTTTAATATGGCTAGAGATGCAGCCAAGTTCACAGCCGTTGTGGTTTTACCTACGCCACCCTTTTGGTTTGCAATCGCAATAATTTGAGCCATGGTAACCCCAGTCCTTTGAAAATTTTAAATACGTTTAAGAAAAATTAAATGACGCTGCTCATCAAGTCGTGGAACTTTTAATGCAACGATATCAATCTTGAAATCACTTTTCAGTGTTTCAACTTCTTCTTCAGGAATTAAGCCTTTCATCGACGCGATAATACTTTGCGCATGCATATACGGTTTAGACGCATCCACAAAATCCGTTAACGATGCAAAAGCACGACTGGTAATCACATCAAACTGCCCCAATTCATTAATGCTGTCTTCATTTTCGACACGTGTTTGTACCGCAATGACATTTTTTAGTTTTAAGTCAGCAATAAATTGTTTTAAGAATCGAATTTTTTTACCGTTGGCATCTAAAAGCACACATTCACGTTCAGGCTGACACAGTGCAATGATCATGCCCGGCATGCCACCACCCGTACCGATATCCAATAAACGACCTGCAGGCAAATCATTTAGGATACTTAAGCTATCCAATAAATGCTTAACCAACATTTCTTTAGGATCACGAATAGCAGTCAAGTTATACGCTTTGTTCCACAGCACTAGGGCATCTTGGTATTTCAGCAATAGATTTAATGCTTCTTCACTCAAATCTAAGCCAAGCTTTTGACTACCTTGCTTTAAGTCTTGAAAAAAAGGATGCATAAAGAAGACATCTCAATAAAAATTAACTGAAGTATACCGATTTCTAAGCCGTGGAACAGTAGCTAACGCTTAGCGAATATGCACTTAATCGTACATGCCTTGGCGAATCTGTAGATCTAGATCACTTAAACGCTCAGGTGTGCCAACATCAACCCACGCAGTTTGCATTTTCTCTGCAGAAATTTTTCCATCCAACATAGCTTGTTTCAATAAAGGTGCGAGCGGACGCTTGCCAGCTTCCAATCCATTAAACATGTTTGGATGTATAACTGCGATTCCGCTATAGGTGAGTGCCTCGCCTGCATGTTCTTGCTCAAAGGTATAACTACGCCCAGCATCCAAGATAAAATCACCCTTTGGATGTTGCGTTGGGTTAGTCACATAGACCAAGTGTGCCAAGTCATCTTTTAGCTCAATATTGAGCAAAGCTGAAAAATCGTAGGTCGTCCAAACGTCACCATTCACCAAAATAAACGGTTCTGTCCCAAGCAAAGGTAAAGCATTAATAATGCCACCAGCTGTTTCCAGACCTTCCGCTTCACGTGTCCAGCGAATATTCACACCAAACTGCGAACCATCACCCAAAGTACCAATCAGGATATCTGCAAGCCATGCAGAATTGATGATAATTTCAGTTACGCCAATTTTTTTTAGCTTTTCTATATGCCAAACAATCAGTGGTTTTCCACCCACTTCAAGCAAAGGCTTTGGCTTATACAATGTTAAAGGGCGCATCCGATTTCCGAGACCCGCAGCTAAAATCATGGCTTTCATTATGCAACAACCTCATAAGTGCCGTATTTGGCTTCAAATTTCGGCAATACTTTATCCTGAATAAATTGCATAAAAGGTTGTAATTCTGCATATGGTTTACTTTCTTCAAGTAAATACCACATCACACGAGGCAAATCTTTGAGATAACCTGACTTACCATCACGCTCAAATAAGCGCACAAAAATACCTAAAATTTTGATATGACGTTGAATCGCCATCAGGTCAGCGTCTTGTTTGAATTGCTCAAAGTTACGACCTTCTTTAGCCGATGCAGGTAGCAAATCATAGAACGTCTTAAACCATGCATAAACACGATCTGCATTCCACTGCACATAGGCATCACGTGTGATTGAGATCAAATCATAAGTATCTGCGCCAATCACAGCATCTTGGAAGTCAATCACACCCTGATCTTGCTCACCATCAAGTACCATCAAATTACGGCTATGAAAATCACGATGCACAATCACTTGAGGCTGAGCCAATGCAGCATTGGCTAAGATAGCAAAGGTACGTTTAATCAGTGCCGATTCTTCTTCAGTAGGCTGCACTTGTAGAGATGGCAATAACCAATCGGTTAACAGCTCCATTTCAGAAATCAGCTTTTCATAGGCATATGCAGGAAAATGAGCAGTTCCATCAATTGACTGCAATTGAATCAACTGTTTAAAACTTTGAGCATAATGTGCGTCTACGGTTTGATCACTCAACAACGTAGACAATAAAACATCACCAAAATCTTCTAACAATAAGAAGCCTTGATCGAGGTCTTTGGCCACGATATGTGGTACACGCACGCCATGTGCATCAAAAAATTCATCAATCGACACAAAAGGACCACAATCTTCTTTTTCTGGTGGTGCATCCATGAGCATAAATGTTTTATTATTCAATTTGATTCGTGCATAACGACGGAAGCTTGCATCGCCTGCTAAGAAGTTAATTTCAAATTGATCTGAACCGAGTACAGATGAAATCCATGTTTGTATCAATTGTTCACGTTGTGTATTCATTTGCGATAAATTCTAATACAGGCTGAGTTTTTAAAGTGCTAAGTGTAGCTACTTATCAACTTTTTCTCTATGATGCGACAATAATTAATTGCGATTAAGCATACCTGGTTAATGAGACAAATGAAGCATCAGTTTAAATTTAATCCTTTAGCGACTGCGATCTTAACCCTTCTATGTGGTAGCTCGTTACCAAGCTATGCAGCACCTGTTTCAAACCCGTCCACGGATGACGATACAGAACAACTCAAACAAAGCATTTCAGAAGCTTATCCGGGGCAGCAGTTCTTCGAACAATATTATGTCGATAAATCTGCACCTGAAGCACAGATTCGCAACACCAATCAATTAAGTTCTGCGTTTTGTACAGGCACCTGGATTACCCCAGTTGCTCCAACAACGAAAGCAGTCGCACCTGAAGATGCAACCTCTACCATTACCGCAGACTATGGTCATTTTGACCCGAATGGCGACTCCATTCTTGAAGGTAATGTTCTGATTGACCAAGAAGGTCGTCAAATTCGTGCCGATCAAATCAAAATTGATAAAACCCAAACCTATGCCAATGCTTCTGGCCGCGTGCAAATGGCACAGTCTGGGCTGATTTCGCAAAGTGATTCGATTGATTACAATTTAAAAACCCAACAGGGTGATTTAAATAACAGTTTCTTTATTGCTGAACAGCAGCATGCACACGGTCGCGCTGAGAAAATTTCACGTACTTCAACCGAAACACTCGAATTAGAAAATGCGGTTTATACCACCTGTCCACCCGATGAAAAACCAACTTGGAAAATTCAAGCAGACAAAATTAAGCTGAATCAAGAAACCGGTCGTGGCGAAACCAAAGGAACAACACTTTATGTAAAAGATGTTCCTGTCATGGCTGTACCCTACTTCAACTTCCCGATTGATGACCGCCGTACCACAGGTATTTTAACCCCAAGCTTTGGCTTTACCAATGACGGTGGTATTGAGCTTGCGGTACCGGTTTACCTAAACCTTGCGCCAAACTATGATGCTACGGTCACACCACGTTACATTGCAGACCGCGGTCCAATGATGGAAGGCGAATTCCGCTATCTCACTGAAAACTTTGGTTCAGGGATGGTGTGGGGTGGTTATTTACCATCCGACCAAAAGTATGATGATCAGGATCGTAAAGACTTACATTTCCTCCACAACTGGAAAATTAACGACCAATTTACAACCAATTTAGAATACAATTATGCATCTGATAAAGACTATTTCTCAGATCTCAATAATAATCCAAACTCAAAAACTGACCTGAACTTACGCCGTGCATGGGAACTCAATTATAAAAATGGTATCCCTGGCCTAAAAGCACAGCTTAAAGTGGAAGACTTCCAAACACTGGATAAAACTGTCAGTGATGAAGACCGACCATATGCGCGCTTGCCGCAATTCCTACTGAACTACAAGACTGGTAATCCGCTCGGCTTACAGTACGAATTTAACAATGATACGGCTTACTTCAAAAAGAACTTACGTAGTAATAATATTCCAAGCAATACTGGCGATTCGCCAATGTATGAGCCAAGTGGTGCACGTATTTATAACGACTTTAGTGTGCGTTATAACTATCGTAACCCATGGTCTTTTGTAATACCAGAAGTGTCTATTCGTAACGTCAACACGATTTACGATCAAGACACCGTTAATGCACAAAACATTAGTTCATCAAATGAAAGTAAATCGGTCGTTGTACCGCAATTCACTTTAGATGCGGGTCTTGTGATGGAGCGCGAAGGTCGTTATCTACAAACCTTAACGCCTCGCTTTTTCTATGCGTATTCTCCATACAAAAACCAAGACACCAACCCGAACTTTGACTCAACCACAGCGTCAATTAATTATGACCAGTTATTTAGTCCGCGTCGGTTCTATGGTAATGACCGTTTAGAAGACAACAACTTCGCATCTCTAGGCTTGAGCTATAGTTTATTTGATGATGTTGGTCTTGAGCGTTTAAAAGCTAGCGTTGGTCAAAGTTTCTATTTTGAAGACCGTCGTGTCACACTGAACAACGTCTCTGATAAATTTGATACCGAACGCCATACCGGCCCTGTCGTGAGTATTTCTAGCCAATTATCTGACAGCATCAGTGTGAATGCCAATTCAGCATGGATGGCGAATGGTGATAATGCTCAGCGCGATATTCAAATGTATTACACAGGAAATAAAGGCAATTTATACAATGTCGGTTATTTCTATCGTAAAGACATTCCTAATCGCCAAGACAGCTATGACCAAGCAGTAGCATCGTTTATTCAACCTATACACAATAACTGGCGTATTATTGGTCATGCACAATATGACCTCGACAACAGTATTGCGCGTGAATATTTACTGGGTGTGAACTACGAGTCATGCTGCTGGGGTGTTTCAGTTTATGGTCGTTCGTACTATAACGATTTAGATGATGTAACATCTTCAGATGTTAAACCAAAACGTGCCATTATGGCGGAGTTCACTCTAAAAGGTTTAGGTGGCTTCAACAATAAATTAACCTCTTTGCTTGAAAACCGAGTGTTGGGTTTTAACAATATTAATCAATCTTGGACAGAACGTTAATGAAGACAAAACAGTTAAAACAAATTTTTAAAGCGTCAGCCTTGGCACTTTGCCTATCGACTTCTGTATCTGTATTTGCTGCTGCGCAACCTAAAGATGAAATTGTAGCTGTCGTTGACAATAGCGTGATTCTACGTAGTGATCTTGATCAAAGCATTGCCGAGATCACTCACCAATTTCAAGCAAAAAAACAAACCGTCCCACCGACAGAATACTTGCGGCAACAAGCTTTAGAACAGCTGATTTCGCGCCAAGCACAGCTTGAACAAGTTAAACGATATAATGTCAAAGCGGATGAAAAATCACTCAATGAAGCTGTACTTAAAGTTGCAAAAGACGCAGGCTCCCCAAGCTTAGAAGCGTTTCAGCAAAAATTAGATGCTGTTGCGCCAAATACCTATGCAGGTTTACGTGCACGCATCGCTGAAGACATCGCTTTACAACGTCTACGCCAACAGTTGGTCACTTCTCGCATTCAAATCAGTGACCAAGATGTGAAAAACTTTTTAAGCTCACCACAAGGTCAAGCTGCGTTAGGTAATCAAGTTCATGTCTTACATGTACGTGTAGCTAGCAGTGATAATGCCGTTAAAATCGCGGAAGACATTCGTAAAGAACTTGCAGCAAGCAACGATGTAAAAGCGATTACTAGCAAATACAGTACCAAAGACATTAAAGTTGACGGTGCCGATATGGGCTTCCGCAACTTATCTGATATTCCAGATGAACTTGCTGCACGTGTAGCACCTTTGCAAGTTGGTCAAACCACTGAACTAATTTCAGTACGTGATGGCGTTCATGTTTTAAAATTGGTCGACCGTAAAAGTGGCGAACAAAAAGCCATTGTTCCTCAATACCAAACTCGCCATATCCTGATTCAACCATCTGAGGTCGTGAGTCCTGAAAATGCCAAGCAAATGATCGACAACTTGTATAATCGCCTGCAAAAGGGTGAAGATTTTGCGGTCTTGGCTTCAACGTTCTCGAATGACACTGGTTCTGCTGCCAATGGTGGTAGTTTAGGTTGGGTTAGCCCAGGTGTTATGGTTCCAGAATTTGAAGCAATGATGAAATCAACAGCGAAAGGTGAAATCAGCAAGCCTTTTCAGTCACAGTTTGGTTGGCACATCCTTCAAGTGACCGATACACGTCAACAAGATATGACACATGAAGTACAAGAACGTATGGCCCGTCAGATTTTAGGTGAGCGTCAATTTGACACCGAACTGGACAGCTGGTTACGTGAAATTCGCAACAATGCCTATGTTGAAATTAAAGATCCTACTCTAGATCGTAAAAAGAAATAAGTGAATAAACAAAAAACCAGCTTCGGCTGGTTTTTTTATGTCGATTCTTATCATCATTCAGCACTTTAGTAATTATTACATACCCGTTATGAAAATAATCTACTCTTTTATAGGCAAAAAAACCTCCCATTTGGGAGGTTTTTTTAATTCAATTAACGATTGTTGTTTTCGTCGTCTTGAGCATCTTCAAATTTAGTTTCGCCATCAAAACCAGCATTTTGACCGCCGAAACCACTTTGACCACCGAAGCCACCTTGACCACCGAAGCCACCTTGAGCGCCAAAACCACCTTGACCACCGAAGCCACCTTGGCCACCGAAGCCACCTTGACCACCGAAGCCACCTTGACCACCAAAGCCGCCTTGGCCACCAAAGCCACCTTGTTGACCGCCGAAGCCGCCTTGTTGACCACCGAAGCCGGCAGCGCCTTGAGCACCAGCAGGAGCACCAGCAGGACGTGGGTTACGTGCTGGAACAACAGTTGAAATAGCGTGTTTGTAAACCATTTGGCTTACAGTATTTTTTAATAAAACAACGTATTGGTCGAAAGATTCAATATGACCTTGTAATTTAATACCGTTGACAAGGAAGATCGACACAGGAATACGTTCTTTACGGAGAGAATTTAAGAACGGATCTTGTAAAGTTTGACCTTTAGACATGTTATAACTCCAAAAAATAATAAAAATCAGCGCAAAAGCTACCTTTACTTTTCAATTAAAAATTATCAAAAAGGTAGTCTGTAAATTTTGCTTTATCCGTAGCACTTTCGCAAGTCTTCTTGAGCCTGCTGCGCAGTTAAATATGTAGTAAATTTATGCGTTTCTTGCAAAGATCTTAACCAAGTATATTGACGTTTTGCAAGTTGTCGTGTTGCAAAAAGTGCCTTATCCTCCATTTCACGCTGTTTTTCGCTACTTTGATCACTATTTTTCAAAAAATCTAAAGCTTGACGATATCCAACTGAGCGCATAGAGGGTAAATTTTCATCTAAATCGTATTTTTCAATGAGAGCTTTCACTTCATTTAAAAATCCAATTTCCCACATTGTTTTTAGACGTTGAGCTATACGCTCATGTAATTCTAATCGGTCTGGCAATAATGCGTAATTATGAAAATTGTAACGGTATGGTACGTTTTTAGGTTGCTCAGCTTGTAACTGCGTAATGGGTTTACCTGTTAATTTAAAAACTTCGAGCGCACGGATAATTCGTTGCTTATCACTCGGTTTAAATTTTTCACCTGCCAATGGGTCTACATTGCACAGTTCTGCATATACAGCATCCCAACCTTGCGACTCAGCTTTGGCTTCAATTTCAGCACGTACAGCATAGTCTGCACTTGGTAAGTTTGAAGACAACCCTTCCAATAAAGCCTTGTAATACAACATTGTACCACCGACTAAAATCGGTGTTTTACCTCGTACATGCATATCATCAATCAGCACACACGCATCTTCCACAAAGTTCGCTGCCGAATACACTTCTAGCGGACTGATAATATCAATCAAATGATGTGGATATTTCTCCAACTCAGCTTTACTTGGCTTGGCCGTACCAATATCCATATCCTGAAAAACCAAAGCAGAATCGACTGAAATTAATTCGAATCCACCTTGCTCGTATAACTCACATGCCAAGGCAGTTTTACCGCTTGCAGTTGGTCCCATTAAGTTGATGACCGGCAATTGATTTGACATGTAAAACTACTCTCCCCGAGCAAAAAGTTTATCTAGCTGTGCCAATGGAAACGCACGCCACGTCGGACGCCCATGGTTACATTGGCTGGCAAATTCAGTTTGTTCCATCTGACGCAGTAATGCATTCATTTCAGATAGACTTAAAATACGGTGTGCGCGTACAGCGCCGTGACAGGCCATGCCTGCCAATATTTGATCACGCTTTTGTAGTAACCCTGCAACCTGATCACTTGGGTCTAAATCATTTAATAAATCTGGAATCAGCGCATCAAAGTCTGCTTTATGCAAAATGGCAGGAACACCTCGGACAATGACTTGCTCATCGCCATATTGGTCTATTTCTAAACCTAGGCGTGCCAATTGTTCTTTGAGCTCATCGACGCGCATCGCTTGCATCCGACTGATACTGACGACTTTAGGAATCAGCAACTGCTGTGATGTCCAAAACTCAGGTTTATCCCAAGCCGTTTTCATTTGTTGTAAAACAATGCGCTCATGCGCAGCATGCATATCAACAATGATTAAACCTTCGGTGTTTTGGGCCAAAATATAAATACCATGCAATTGCGCAATGGCAATCCCCAAAGGATGCTCATCAACTTTCTGCTGAATATGTTCAGCTAAAGCGGTATCCGGATCATTTAACGACTCAGTTTGACGTAAAGGCGCTAAATAACTTTGCAATGCATTATTGAGCTGTCTGGAACCCGCTATATTTGACTGATATCCGGCGCTATTGATCGATATATTTGAATTTTGCTGTGTATACCCTTCTTGCCCTGTTGACGCATGATTTGACGCATATTGCACAGCAGTTGGCGAACTAAAATCAGTAAGCCCGCCTGCGATCTCTGGACTGACAAAATTTGTGCCTTGCTCTGCAACTGGCTGAGGTTGATGTAATGAAAATTGTTCCTGATGACGCGGCTGCGGAATAATATTTTCGTGTGCCTGCCCATCAAGTTTCATTGCAGATGACAATTCGGCGGTCGCGGTTTGAAATTGCGCTAATGTCGATTTGGCAAAATGGCGGACAAACTCATGTACTTCACGTTGATTTAGAAAACGTATTTCATGCTTCGTCGGATGCACATTCACATCGATATTTTCAGGATCGACTTCCATAAACAACAAATAAGCCGCATGTTGATGTCCATGCAAAATACCGTCATAAGCCATGCGAAGTGCATGTGAAACTGTCTTGTCTTTTACGATACGTCCATTCACATAGACGTATTGCATATCGGCCTGCGCACGTGCATCTGAAGGATGGCCTAACCAACCACTGAGACGCATATTGACGCTATCAGCATCCATCCAGTACGCATTTTCAGTAAATTGACGGCCTAGTAACTGCTGCACCCGCTGAAAACGCAGCGCGCCACTATCTGCAATAGGCAAGTTCAGCTTAATGCTATTGTTATGCTCAAGGACAAAACGTATATCAAAATGGGTCAGTGCCAAACGACGGACAATTTCTTCGATATGTCCAAACTCAGTCCCCGGTTTTTTGAGAAACTTACGCCGTGCAGGCACATTAAAAAATAAATCTTGCACACGAATGGTGGTGCCTTGCGTCGCTGCCACAGGCTGAATTTCTTGTGAATCAAATGCAGTGCCATTTACTTCGACCTGATAGCCTACACCGTCATCATTTTGGCTACTGGTCAATGTCAAACGAGACACCGCAGCGATCGAAGCCAAGGCTTCCCCACGAAAGCCCAGACTTACAATGGCATGTAAATCCTCAGCAGTTTGGATTTTACTTGTGGCATGGCGCATGACCGCCAAAGGTAAATCTTCAGGGTGAATACCCCGACCATTGTCTATAATTTCAATCAGTGTACTGCCGCCTTGTTCAATACGAACAATCAGCTCAGTCGCCCCTGCATCAATGGCATTTTCTAGTAATTCTTTGACCACAGAAGCGGGACGTTCAATCACTTCCCCTGCGGCAATTTGGTTGGCTAAAGCAGGATCAAGCGTTCGAATGCGGCGGGCACTGATTTCATTCAGCATGGTTAAATTTCTGCTCCAAAGCGTTTTGCAAAGTTTCTGAAGAATAGCTTAAAGTCGCTGTACGAGTGGTTTCATCCGTAGACTTTTCAATATTAATAATTAAATCAGCCGCAGGGATTTCGTCGCCCCCTTTAGATGGCCATTCAAATAAAAATAGGGCGTTCGGCGTTTCTAAATAATCACGGATACCCATAAGTTCAAGCTCATAGGGGTCATTCAGACGATATAAATCAAAATGAAAAATATCTTGTCCTTGAATATTGTAAGGTTCAACCAATGTATAGGTTGGACTTTTTACCGCACCTTGATGACCCAAGTGTTGTAAAAAATAACGTGTTAACGTGGTCTTTCCTGCACCCAAGTCACCAATTAAATACGCTACACCCGTCGTAAAATGCGTCGCCAGTACGGTAGCTAAGTTTTGGGTATCGACTTCACTATTAAGTTCCAGACTGAATGAATACTGCATATTACTCACAACATGTACATAAGAATTAAATATGATAGCATCGCACTGGCTAAAATGGATATGTTCACACTATAGATTGAGCATTTTTCATGATGTGTTCTCTGCTTTATTTGCTCAGTTTTTAGATCTTTCTTCATGCATAGTTTTGAATTTACTCCCCCGATGATCAATGGTGTCAGTGCCAGCAAAGTCTTCCTTGACGGTCAACACACACAAGCCACAACGGTCTATGCATATTTGTGTGAGCAATTTCCTCATATCCAAGCAGTGGAGTGGCAACAACGATTTAAGGATGGTCTAGTCTATGCTGCAGATGGTGACGCTTTAACGATAGACAGTCCTTTTGAAGCAAATCGTCATGTTTATTATTATCGATTCTTAGCGCATGAAATCCATGTTCCCTTTGAGCATCAGATTTTATTTGAAAATGATCATTTCATCGTGGTCGATAAACCGCATTTTCTCACCATGAGTCCGACCGGTCAGTATGTACAAGAAACCTTGTTGGTTCGACTCAAAAAACAAACGCAGCTTGAACACCTGACACCGATTCATCGTTTAGATCGTGAAACTGCCGGCGTGGTGCTCTTCTCCAAATGTGTCGAAAGCCGTGGGCTATATCAACAGATGTTTGCCAAGCGGCAAGTTCAAAAAACCTATCATGCCATTGCAGCTTATCGAGATGACTTAAATTTCCCAATCACAACTCGCTATCGTATGGAAAAAGGTCAGCCATTTTATACCATGCAACTGGTAGATGGTGAGCCTAATAGTGAAACATACATTAAGCTCCTCCAGCAGCATGGAAACCATGCAAAGTATGAATTAAATCCCCATACCGGCAAGCAACACCAACTTCGTGTACATTTAAATGCTTTGGGCATTCCAATTCAAAATGACCCCTTTTATCCAGTAGTACAACATAAGGCAGATGACGATTTCAGCCAACCTTTACAACTACTTGCGAAACAGCTTGAGTTTATCGATCCTGTGACAGAGCAGGCTTTTCAATTCAGTTCTGCCTATGAATTGACACTGTAAATCTATTGTCATTACATTAAATTGATAAAATACTGCCAAACTTTCTTGAATTTATAACAGTTTTGATTAGAATAAATGCGAAAAGTTAAGTATTTAAAAGCTTTCTAAGAATATGAGAAAAACTGAAGTCTACCAAATCCGTCTCGATTCACAGGAAAAGAAACAGGCCTTTGCCGTTTTTAAACAATTAGGCATTACACCTGCACAGGCTGTACGTCTATTCTTTAAACAAGTTGTTTTAACCAAATCGATCCCCTTCTCTATTGAAAACCAAAATATCAATATTGAACAATTGATTAAGTTACGCAAATTAAAACAACAAGAAGCCCAAGCTATTTCAACCATTGAAATTAGCCCTGCTGAATTAGAAATTTTAAATAATGATCCATTATTAGATGATGATCATCTCGACTTGTTTGAAGAACTCAATGCAATTTTGGGTGAAGGTGACAAAACTTAACACTGTCGCATTTATAAACAATTTATAAATCAACCAATTTCGAAATTTCGATATGCTTCATGCAAGACTGATAAAAATAGCATGGAGTATAGAAAAAATGATCGTTCGACGCGCAACAGAAGCAGACCTTCATCCACTTGCTGTTTTATTTGATGAATATCGCCAATTTTATGGCACCTCTTCTAATCTTGATATCTCATATAAATTTCTAAGACAACGTTTTGAAAATAATGAAAGCGTAATTTTTATTTGTCTAAAAGATGATGTGATTACTGGGTTTATCTTACTGTATTTAGGCTTTTCATCTGTGGCTTGTTCAACCTACTATATTTTAGATGATGTCTATGTCAGCCCTGTATATCGTCGTCAGGGTTCAGCCAAACAATTGATCGATACCGCAGTTCTCTTTGCACAACATGAAGGTGCGCTTCGAATCAGCCTCGAAACTCAAAAAAATAACTATCACTCGCATCAGCTCTATGAATCGATGGGCTTCATTAAAGATGATGAATTTCAAACCTATCATTACTTTATTCGCTAATGCTCTGCTAGGCATTAAAAACATCATCAACGCATATTAGAAACGCATCTTTAAATAATTAGCAGACATATTTATGGGCTTTAATACCGCACATTCATCCTTCAAATGATGACCTATCAAAGCCCTGTACCTATTACTGTGGATTAAAATTTTCACGAAATTTCGATTGTTCAATTTGCGCTGCATTCAAATAGATCCACTCACCCTCAGCGAGATCTTCAAGCTTTAATTGTCCTATTTGAGCACGATGTAAAGTTTCAACTTTATTGCCGACAGCCGCCAACATCCGCTTCACTTGATGATATACCCCTTGATGAACAGTTATTTGCAATTGATGTGAAGCTAATAGCTGTACGTCGGTTGCAGCAAAGATGCCTTTTTCGTTTCGCAGCTCCACGCCTTGTTCTAATTGTTGTATTTGCTCAGGCGTCACAGGATCTGCTGTATGCATTGAATATACTTTGGCAACATGCTTTTTAGGGTGTGTCAGCGCTTGTAGATATTGACCATCATCCGTGAGCAGCAACAGTCCAGTGGTGTTTTGATCCAGTCGCCCGACGCATTGCAAACCACGATTTAACAGCACATCATCAAATAATTCAAAAACACTAAAATGATGGGTTGCCTGATGCGAACATTCATAACCTTGGGGTTTATTTAACGCAATGTAAACATGCTCACGATAGGTATAGTCCTGTCCATGCACACTGTAAGTTAAATCATTCAAGTCCAGTTTTTGCTTTGGATTATCTACAATCTCACCGTGTATTTCGACCGCACCATTTTTAATCAACTGTTGGCAATATTTGCGCGAACCAAAACCTTGTGATTGCAGCATTTTATCCAAAAACATAGAACAACCTAATAAACACCATATATTGCTATTTTATACTGAACAACGAGCCAACTTGCAGGAAAAATAGCAGAAATGATCTTGAACGCCAGTTTTTAATGTTTCTGCGCTACACTATTGATTATTTATTGAAGTTTCTCACGAATATCCTATGTCTCAGCTGGATTTAAATCTGATCGTGTTATTGGTGTTATTGGCTTGTGGCATCTTTAGCCACAATACAGCGATCACCATAGCAGCAGGTGTCTTGATTGTTTTCCGCATCACGCCTTTAAGTGAATTTTTCCCCTATCTGCAACAATATGGCTTAAACATTGGCATTATTATTTTAACCATTGGCGTACTCACGCCGATCGCTAGCGGAAAAATTCCTGGTGATTCGATTTTAAAATCCTTTTTAAGTTGGAAATCCCTCGTCGCAATCGCCATTGGCATCTTTGTAGCATGGCTAGGCGGACGTGGTGTCAAACTGATGTCCAATCAGCCAGATGTAGTTGCCGGACTATTAATTGGGACAGTCGCAGGTGTTGCCATGCTGCGTGGTGTACCTGTCGGCCCACTCATTGCAGCAGGCATCTTGTCGCTACTGATTGGGATTAAACAATAAGGCCGTTGCTGACATAGCGGTTTAACAAAATTTTAATTTGAGCCATGCTGCATTTGAAATAAACGTCGACTAAGCATGATTCCAACGAATGATAATGCTGACATCAATATACCCGCCCAAAACCACGCTCCAGTTTGTGAAACCACAGTGGCAATCACAGGTGGCAGAACAAATTGTGATATGGCAGAGCATTGTAAAATCATGCCGACCGTCGTACTGATTGCCGCAGGATAAGGTGCAAAATGTAGTGCTTGCGCAAAAACCGTCGCAGCAACTAAGCCTCCAAAAAGCGAAAAACTGAACACCGTTAAATATTGCAGTAAAAACGGTAACGCATCTTTAAAGAGATAAAACCCTAAGGAGCAAATGATCAAAACTGCAAAACCCAGTTGGACTAAAGTTTTAGCTTGAAAACCACGCTGTAATAGCAGTCCACACCCCCATGTGCCCACAGCATTCGCAACGGCAACACTGGCTGTTAAAGCACCCGCCAGTTCTGCTGAAATTTGGTTTTGGGCATAAATCATCGGTAAGAAGCCCACCAATGCAAACCACTGCCCTGCATATGTCCCAAAAATGAGCGCCAAAAGCCATGCTGCTGGATGTTTAAGAGTATCTCGAATGAGACCAATAATAGGTGTTGTATTCAGCGCCACATTAGGCTGAGGAATAAACATGGCGATACAGAGTAGTAATGCCGCAGTGATCATAGCGAAACTGAGCCAAACCACACTCCAACCATATTGAGCAATTAGAAATGGCGCCACCAATAAGGCTATGCCCATACCTCCGCCCATATAAGCACTCCACAGCCCCATCTTTGCGCTGATGTGTTGTAGCGGTACAAGCTGACGGATAAATGCAGGCCCTGTGAGTGTCACCAATAAGAAGCCAAAGCCTTCTATGACACGCAGAAGCAACAAGGCATCAAAGCTTTGTGCAAAACTCCCCCATGCACTTGCCATCGTCAATAGACTTAAGCCCAATAAGATACACAGTTTAAATCCAATTTTTTGGATATAACTGCCAATCAACAATGCAAAGCACATTCCTGCGCCCTGTACCAATGAAAGCAATAAACCAGACTGAATAAAGCTAATACCAAGTTGCTGCTGTAATACAGGTATCGCGGGCGGTAATTTCCCGATATGCATTGCAGCAATAAAACCTGCCGCAATAATGAATAAATCTTTTGACATCCCTTTCATTGAATTGTCATGCTCTTTTCGCCATGCAATAGTGCACAGCTTAACAATTCAAAATATTATTTTGAGTCAAAAAACAAATGACCTTAGATGATTTTTCAATTATTTAATCATCTTGCACCGTCACATGCTAAGCGCACTTTGATTTAAATTAAACAATGATACTTAGTCATGTCATCTGCAATTGTTTGAGACAGGACAAGTTTTCATCAAAACGTTTTGCGATACTTTAGATAATATGAAGGTAGTGAACGAATTTACCTGCATAACTATGAGTGAATTATTTAAGCAGTGAGATATTTAGGCAGTGAGTTATTCAGGATTGATTTGTTTCCGTTCACGCTTATTGGCGTACATTTTCAAATCTGCCATTTCGACCAATTGATCAATAGATTGAGCATCTTCTGGAAATAAAGCCATGCCTATACTGGCACCAATTTTCAAGCTCATTTGCTCAAATACAAACGGCAGTCCGCAACTTTCTGCGATTCGATTCATCGCCGTTTGCGCACGTTCTAAGTTGGCAATATTGGTTAAGATCACAGCAAATTCATCTCCACCCAAGCGTGCGACCAAGTCATCTTGACGCGTTTCACGCAAAATGCGCTGCGCGATTTCTTTCAGTGCAGCATCCCCAATGCGATGTCCAAACTGATCATTAATCGGCTTCAGACCATCCATATCAATCATCAAGATACCCAACACTTTTTTCTGCGCACGTGCTTTTTCTATCCCTTGGCGTAAAAAGTCGACAAACAAAGCCCGATTGGCTAAGCCGGTTAAGCTATCTTGAGTCGCCAATTTATATAACTCTGTCGCACCGAAACGTGTCGCATGGTACATCGCCGCAGCGATCAACTCAGACATCAAACTTAATATATGTAAATCGGCTTCCTGAAAGGCATCGACTTGGTCAGAGTAAATCTTTAAAACACCGACACCTTCATCACAATGAATCAATGGCACCACAGCCATCGAACGCAACCCGACACGTCGACATGCCACGCGATCTACCCGCGCATCTGTTTCCGAATCTTGGCAATACAGTGTTTGTTTTTGCGCTATACATAGACCTGATAAGCTGTTTTCAATATGAAGTCTTAAACCCAATAAATGACTCGCCCCACCAGACACTGCACGATAGACCATATCACCATCTTCAGCCAACTCTACAACTGCACCTTTAGCATGTGTAATCTGCTGCGCCTGTTCTGCGACCACGGTCATCACTGCATTTAGATCTAAACCCAATTTAGCAATAGCTGTCTGAGTTTGAATCACAGACATGAGTTGAGTTGGTGAGGGTTCTATAGTATTTGGCATGATTGAGTTCAAACAGGGTTCAGTGTGAGATACAGCTCAATTCTAGAAATTATTCATTCACTTGTATAGCGATCTTAAAGTGATTTCTGTGCATTCATGCACTTTAGATACAACTCATTGAGATACTGCGCTTTAAAAGAAAATGCACTCAAGGAAACAACAGAGCAAGTGGAATCATCGATACACATATCGAAGGTTGGGGAAAGTCATGATGTTTGGATGACCCACGTATTTTCCGACTCTCCCCCTGGATATTATTTCAATGCGTAAATTTCACTCTGCACCCATTCTCCACCTTCCAATTGCACATCGACAGCCACACGTTGATATTCAGCCCCTTCAAATTCATCTAAAGCCTCCCAATGAGCTGCTAAGTTTTCAGAGAAAAAAACATAGCCTTCAATCGCATGACCTGCCTTCGATAAACGAATGCCCGGACTGCCCATCGCCGCACCCCAGCCTTTATGTTCTAATTCACCCCACACCACACCTTTCTTCCACTCGCCACCAATGCGGTCCATCACGTGATCATTGGGCTGACCTAGACGTCATGTCCCGTATACAAAAAGACTCTGTGTCATAGATCCTCCTTAGTTGGAATAATATTGATTGCGCTTTTGTGAGAATTTCGCCAACTGTTTTAGGAAGCCTTCAAAATAGCTTTTTTCAGCCTCTTCGGTACGATAGCCTGCGTACAAGGTCCGTCTTAAACCTTCAGGTGAAACACAATCTAAACGTCGAGAGGTCACCCAACCTTTTTGTTCATATTCATTTACCACCCAATCTGGTAATGCCGCAATACCACGACCACTTGCAACCAACTGAATCAGCATCTGGGTCAAATCTGTCGTACGGACGTGTTTAGGCTGAATATTGGCCGGTAAAAATAATTTCGCCATGATATCTAAACGATGTTTATCAACCGGATAGGTAATCAGCGTTTCTTCTGCTAATTCTTGAACAGTCACATTTGTCGCACGAACCAATGGATGTGTATTTGACAATACCAAACGAGACTCATATTCAAAGATTGGGAAATATTCCACACCTTTTAAATTAATCGGATCTGCCGTAATCAGAAGATCAAACTCGCCCGTTTGTAATAGTTCATGCGGATTGGCTTCAAAGCCAGAAGCAAAGTCCAAATCTACATCAGGGTATTGCTGACGGTAGACATTCAATAACGGCATCAGCCAGTCAAAGCAACTATGACATTCTGAAGAAAAAATAATTCGGCCGGTTTGACCATGCACAATCCGTGTAATGTCCGATTGCGCAATTTGAACTTGCGGTAAAATGTCATCGGCAAGGCGTAGTAAACGTTGCCCAACATTCGAAAAAGTCACAGGACGTGTGCGTCGGTTCACCACCTCTACCCCATACCAATGATCAAGCTCTTTCAACTGGTGTGAAAGTGCAGAAGGCGTTAAACACAGATCATTAGATGCAGCGACCAAAGAACCGTGTTCTCTGAGTGCCAATAAGGTTTTGAGATGGCGTAATTCCAACATGATTGTTCTCAACTAAACTTGGGAGCAACTTTGCAATCGAATAGTTTTCGCAAAGCATTAATGAATTATACTCATCTTATCATTATTTTATTAAGTTTTATTCATTTAAAGTTTTATTTGGAACTTTAATCACCAATTCATCGTTTTTAAGCAGATGCAAAGGATGAAAATAAACACGATGCCCCTTATTAAAAAAGCCAGATTGATCAATCTGGCTTTAAATGTATGTAATCCAAAGAATGTGTTATTCCACAAATAATAAAGCCAAACGAACTTGGTCATAACCCATGCGTGGACTGGTCAACTCCACAATTGGACGCAGCTTAACCGTGCCGTCATCATTATAATGTGCTGGGTCTTGTCGTTTCGCCAAACGTTTATAGATTTTACGCACCTGCTCAACCACGTCTTCTCCCGGATGTGCCACCGAGATATCTAAACCTTGCTCTTTTTGCAGACGAGCCAAATGGTTAATAATCGTAGCTGGTGTTAAACCACGCTCCACTGCAATATCTTGAATTTCATAACCTTCTTCAAACAATTCACGAGTTTGATCTAAAGTCGCTGTGGCAAAGCTTTGTTTCGCACCAGTTTTGGCAATTTTCTTTTCATTGCGCTCAATTTCCACTTCATTCAGTGTTCCGCCACAGTGACGAATAAAAGCTTTATGTTGTACGGTTAAATCGGCCTCTGCAAAATTGGTTTCCGCTTCGTCAGAGAGTTCCTGAAAGCGTCGATCGGCTTTAATCGCCAAACTGTCGAGTTCTAAGGATTGTTCATTAAAGCCAAGTAAACGCAGACCATCTAATGTTTTTAAACGAGACAATGCCACATACCCCTGACCCTTTTCAAAAGTATGCGTCAAGTTAATTTCAGCCGCTGCAAGGGTCATCCCTTGAGATTTATGAATGGTGATCGCCCAGGCCAAACGCAGTGGAATTTGTTGGAAACTGGCAATGGTTTTACCATCATCATTATCGACAGACCATGTTTCAGGTTCTACCACCAAGGTCGTGCCATCAGTGAGTTTTACTTTAGGCAAGATGCCATATTCATCATCTTCTTCAAAACCTATCACTTCACCGAGGCTGCCATTGATATAGCCCACGTCAAAGTTGTTTTTTACAAACATCACTTTGGCATTTTTCTTTAAGGTCAAAGTTTCCGGCGCACGCACTGAAGATTTTAAGGTTTCGATCAGTTTATCATTACCATCACATTGGGCTTCAAACTGGCGAGATTCTTGCTCAATTTCATTTAGATGTTTATAGTTAATACTATCTACATCCATATTATGGGTATACAAGCGCGTAAAGGTTTCACCTATATTTTGTGAACTTGTCTGCCTTAAAGCATGCAAATGATCGCCAGTAATTTGCTGAGCACGAATCGCATTTAGAATATCATTGAGATAGTCATTACCCTGACGATGTTGTTCGGTCAAATAACACACGCGAAACTTCGCTTCTACCCATGCCTCAGACATAAAGCAAAACTTGTCACGGTTTAATTCACCTTTGCGTCCCACAGGGGGTAACTGGAAGAAGTCACCTGCAACAATGACTTGAATCCCCCCAAAAGCATCTTCACTGTCTTTAAAAAATTTTAAAACTTTATTCACCAAGTTTAATTGCTTGGCATGCAACATCGAAATTTCATCGATGATTAAAACTTGGGCATTTTCCAAATGCTCTTTTAAATATTTACGTTCTTTTAAGCGCTTTAACTCATCTTCGGAAATCGCATCTTTAATCCCAATCCCTGCCCATGTATGAATTGTCATGCCATTCATATGGGTTGCAGCAATCCCTGTAGAAGCCGTAATTGCCACCGGCACTTTGCGCGCTTTTAGATAATTGATGTACTGATTTAAAGTATAAGTTTTACCTGCACCAGCCGAACCTGTTAAAAACACATTTTCGCCTGCTTTGAGCAGCTTGAGTGCAGTTTCTTGTTTCATAAGACCTATACCGTAAAAGAACGGCTATAGCCTAACGATTTTTGACTCAAAAGTTAAGCGCACAACACAGTTTACTAAATCCGTATTTCGCCAATCTTACTTTAAGCTATTGAACCTATTTAAAAATTCTTTGGCGATATTTACTTTTTCTATTTCTGCTTGGGTATTATTTGAATACTCAAGTTGATCAAAAACCAAAATGTGGTTTTGCACATGACAGCCCAAAGTCATCGATACATGCAAAATGGGATGGTACATATGAAAAGCTACATATACTCTTGCAATGATACTGGCGCTATAACTTAATGCCAAACAATGTTTCAATTGAATAGATTCATCAATAATTCGATCGATGGTTTTTAACTCTTCAAAGACCCACTCTTGAAAATAGATTTTGTCTTTTGTTGTAAATGGCTGCCAAACCGTTGTCGCAAATTGACGCTTTAATTGAGTTAACACTTCCTGCTTTTGTTGCTTGGCATGCCAATGTACCGCCTGATGAAAGACTCCATTCCAGGTAATATTTTTAGGGACTGTATGACCTGTAGAATAAGTCGCACTGACATAATCACGCACATAGGCATCAAATACAGATACTCTTAAATTAGCATGCTTTAAATAAAATAAATTTCGAAAATCCTGCAGTTGAATTTTATGCTGTCGTAACATACTTAAAAACTGGCGATTTTCTTGGGTTTCTGGACGGATATAATCCATCAAAGCCTGCGGTAAATGCTGCGTACAACGTACTAAATGTTGTAGATAGGCCTGCATAATACGGCTCAAAGGTAGATAGACTTTTTTTATGGCCTGATCCTCCGCGCCTAACACCTGTCGCATTAAGATCAACCACTCATCTAAATACAAAATCGATGGGCTGATCACTACACGATGGTCATCATGCTGCAGATATTTTCGCTGTAAAACAAACTGCAGATTTTTTTCATGATTAAACCAATCATGTTCATGCGCAATCGTATGGCAATTTTGAATAAATAAGCGCGCTGCAACAAATTGAAAATGTTGTAAGGTCGCAAGAATCAATGTGGGATGCATTTGCTGTGTATCGACAAAACTTAATGCCGTCACAGTCACTCGTACATTACTGTGTTGAAAATTACGACTCAGCCAATCCAATACTTCGGCTGACTGCTTGAACATCCATCGCACTGCACGATTGTTATCGAGTAAAGGGAGTTTTCCACATTTTTTTTGCCAAATAGCTGTGGCTTGCACAAAATTGCTATGGCTTAATATGTCCTGCTCTGCCCAAACATCCCGATGCATCAAACGAATAAAACCCAGCAAATTGGGGCGCTCATATGCATGGTCGAGCAACAAAATAATATCTTCTATATGTTCATTTAATTCTTGTAAATTGAACCGATCTTCATAACTCAAACTCATGATCCGGTAAATCGTTGGATCTAAAAATTGTGCTGTAGCAAAACAAATCTCGTCCAAACTATCCATCAAGAGCTGTATCGGCAATATTTCAGCTTCTGTAAGTGAGTTGAGTGCGAACATCTGCTCAATCTTTTGCATCAACCAATGTGGTAGACAGATTTGGCATTCGATATACGTTTGTAATAGCGGTGTCTGATAAATCTGCTGCTCTTGCATCAACTGATCAAAAATTTGCGCTTCAACTGCTGTCATCTGTGCTAAAAACTGCTGAACACGCGCTGGCCCATTTAGATGTAGAAAAACCGACTGTAAGATCAATTGTCTAAATTGCTGTGCTTTTTCTCTGAGCAAGAGTGAATGTTGCGGCTTTAGGTCGCCAGTAAAAAAATACAATTCATGAAATAAGAAATCTTCTACTACTTCAATACATGGCACGGTCAAATGCAATTCAACAATTTTGATGGGTCTAAATGGACTTCTAGGAAACTGATAGCCAATCGATTCACGACTTTGTAGCTGTAAGGTCCACAGTCCATTACACAGTTGAATGCGGTGCTGCTCTTGTTCAATTTTAAAGATATTTTGTGAATTGAGTGCTGTAGCAAGATCCATTTGCTCTTGATACAACTGCTTTAAACTTGGAGATATTCGAATAAGTTGCCGAGCAATATGCTCAAGCTGCGGGGTCAAGCTTTTCTTTTCCATCTTCCGCCCTAACGATCGTTGATTATTTTTCAACCTTCACTATAGTCAAAGTTTAATGCTCCGACTACTGCCATTAATCAGCCAAATAGCTGCACAAAAGGTCAATACAAAGGCGTTCAATAAAAAAATCTAAAAGCTATTGTTGTGACTCATTTCTCTACAATTTTGAGCTGTGACGAATAAAAATGGATGAAGTTGAAGAGTAGTTACTATTATTGATTTGTAGAATGTTGTTCTGCACGGATTCTTTTGAGCTGTTCTATCGCAGTGTAAATATCTTGTTGTAGAGCCTCTCGATAACGCTTTAAATCCTCCACACTCTGAATATGACTTAAACTTTGACGGGGTAAAAATTGAAAATAGAACGGAATGCGCTTGGGGATAATCCGTTTGGGTAAAGACGGAATCACATCACCATGGCGTAATAATTTATCGAGTTTTTGTATTTTTAATAGTTGTTTAAACCAACGATGTTCAACGATCACACTGGCATCAAAGCCCAGCTCAAAGACTTCATCCCCACCTAAAGCGGCAAAAGGCACGATGTCATAATTAAATTCTTGCGCCAGTTTTAAAAAGCCATAACGTTGCTTCCAAATCAGTTGATAGGCTTCGCCTTTGCGTTTCAAAACCTCTCGACCACCACCGGGAAAAACTAAAATGGAATAACCTTGTTGCATCACTGTTCTGACATAGTCCTGAATACCTTGGACTGCACCGAACTTTTTGACCATGCCACGCCAACCAGGCAAATAAAAATGGCTATGATCAGCAATACTGACCACAGCCACTTTATGTTGATTGTAGAGATAATCAATAATCACCGGTGAATCGAGTACACCGTAAATTGTGTGATTCCCTACATACATTGCAGGTTTTGATGCATCAATATATTCAGCGCCAAAAAAGGTCGGCGTGAAATACATGCGGGATAAAGCGCTTAAACGCTTTATCCATTTTGCATCATGTTCAACCTGCAAATGTGCTGACCTTAGGCAGCATCATGTTTTTGAACAAGTACAGAACCTACTGAGTAGCCTGCACCAAATGAGCAAAGTACGCCATATTCGCCATGGTTTACTTCATTCGCAGTACGGTGCAATGCAATAATGACACCTGCTGATGAAGTATTGGCAAATTCATCAAGAATGATTGGAACAAGGTCTGGCTGAGCATGTTCTTTACCCACAACCAGTTTCAGAATCAATTCATTCATGCTGGCATTTGCTTGGTGTAACCAGAAGCGTTTTACATCTGTTGCCGCAATTTTATTGTCATCCAATTGCTTAGTGATCATTTTCGCCACTAATGGACACACTTCTTTAAATACTTTACGACCGTCTTGACGGAAACGGTTGTTGTCGATGTCAGCATCGACTTCACTCATATTTAAGTAACCGAAGTTGTTACGAATGTTGTTTGAGAACTGAGTAAACAGGTCAATATCCAACACTTCAAAACCAGCTTTGGTTTCAGTTTCTTCAATGATCGAAGCCGTTGCAACGTCACCAAAGATGAAGTGACAGTCACGCATACGGAAATCTGTGTGACCAGATGTGATCTCAACGTTTACCAATAACACTCGACGAGCGCCTGATTTGATCGCGTCATAGGCTTGCTTGATACCAAAAGTTGCAGCTGAACATGCAACGTTCATGTCATAGGCATAACCCTGAATACCCAACGCAGTTTGAATTTCAATTGAAACGGCTGGATATGCACGTTGAATATTTGAACAAGACAAAATCACTACATCGATGTCTTCTGCAGTCACGCCTGCATTTTCCATCGCTTGTTTAGCAGCAGCTACGCCCCATTCCGCTTGAATAGACAATTCATCATTTGAACGTTCATGCAATACTGGACGTAAACGTTTTGGATCTAAAATACCGCTTTTTTCAGCAACATAACGTGCTTTCACGCCAGATGCTTTTTCGATAAATTCTGCACTTGAACCACGGCGCGCTTCTAGCTCACCGGCTTCAATTTTTTCAGCATTATCACTGTTGTACTGTTCCACATAAGCATTTAAAGCTTCAACTAACTCTTCGTTAGTAATTACGTCTTCTGGATGATAAAGACCTGTACCCGTAATGCGGATGCCCATGTAAAACTCCTTTTAGAAAATACCTATATCTTAACTGATTCCGAGCTTATCCCATACTTTTTGCAAGCGGGATGGAGAAATTGGCATCTTGGTCTTCATTGGTTGAGAGAAAATAGAGATGCGTAACTCCTCAACCATGAAATACAATTCTTTAAGGCGAGTGTCATTTTTAAACTTAAATAATTTTTCCATCCATGGGTCAACTTGATCAATGGCAGAATTGTCCCTTTGTAGGTTATTTGGCAAGCGGTCTAAACGCAAGACTAATGCCTTCAAATATCTTGGAAATTCGAGCCACACATCGGAAGTTTTGCCATAAACAAAATCTGAAAGTTGCATCAAATCGAGTTGATCTTCAATGTCATCAATGTTCTTTCCAAACACAGAATCATCTAAAACCAACAATTTCCGACGTATATCCTGCCATTGAATATAGGTTTCGGTTAAGACGGCTAATGCTTGTTGCCCATGGGTTAAGAAAGATTTCTTTACATTTAAAATCAGGTTTTGGTACTCCTGCACATTGACAGGTAGCTCATTTATTGCAAGCTGAAGTGTGGCATAAACTAACATTTGCTCTAGTTTGGCTTTGTCACCTAGCGGTGAATAAGCCAATGCCAAGGGTTTAGAAATCTGTTTTTTCAACTGACGAACTAAGTCACCCAATTGCATATGAACCAAACGAATGATCCCTTCGCGGTGTTGTTTGACTGCTTCAAATTGGTCATTGAAGGTCTGAATCACCACGCCAGATTCGTCTTTGGCATCCAACTCTGCAAAGCCTTTGACTGGAACAAGCGCTTGATATTGTTTCACCACCACACCCGTGACTTTTTGTGATGCTTCGAACACAAAATTATCAGGGAAGGTTTTAAACTCACCTTTTAACTGTTTGACTGGGCTATGAGTTTCCGTACGACAGCGTGCTTTGAGTTCATCTAGATCACGACCTTGCTCAATCACACGGCCTTTTTCATCAATGACTTTGATTAAAGGCAGCAGATATTGCTCAACGCGTTCCCAAGAAAAGTCTTTGTCTGTGATTTGCTCACCGCGCAGTTGGTATGCCAAGAAACTAAAAATATGCTCGCGCAAATGCATGGCATCGACACGATCCATCAATTTACGAGCCGTATCAGGTATTGGCACCAAGTGACGGCGTTTATCCTTAGGCAGGGCTTTAAGCAAGGCTTCAATCAGGTCTTGTCGCCAACCGGGTATGCCCCATGACCAAATATTTTCATCCACTTGCGGCAAAGCTTGAACTGGAATTTTGACCGTTGCACCATCTTCATCATGACTTGGGTCAAAACGATAACTTGCAGCCAAACGCAGTTCACCATTTCGTAGGTAGTCTGGAAATTGCTGGGTCGTTGGACGGTCATTCATCCAAAGCGCATCATCATCGATAAATAAATACCGTGGATTTTTCGGTTCTACAGTTGCACGCCAGTCTTCAAAACTACGACGACTTGCCACCTCTTCAGGCACTTTTGCAGCATAAAATTGGTAGATGGTTTCTTCATCCACTACTAAATCACGACGACGCAGTTTATCTTCAACACGCTCAACTTCTTCGAGTTTTAATAAATTGTGTTTTAAGAACGGCGGCGTAATACCCAAATGTCCCGTCGTCAACGCATCGCGTAGGAAAATTTCATGCGCCGCCGGATGATCCACTTTTTCATAATTAATCTGACGACGTGGCTCAATAATCAAACCAAATAAAGAAATTTGATCATAGGCATTGACTACACCAGATTTTTTGGACCAATGAGGTTCAAAATAATGATGCTTCAATAAATCGCCTGCAGCCAATAAAATCCATTCAGGTTCAATTTTCGCCAATGTACGAAGATATACCTGAGAGGTTTCCACCATCTCAAAAGCTATGACCCAAGGTGTATTGGTTTTATGCAAAGTTGATGCAGGGAAAATGCGTGCCTTTTGCTGACGCACCGCCATGAATACATTGCGTTCATCTGTTTTATTGGCAATAAATGAAAGCAACCCTGTTAAAAGCGCACGGTGCAAATTTTCGTAATTGGCCTTCTTTTCATTAAAAGAGAGTTTCAAGCCCTGAGCTAAATCCACCAATTGCTCATGGGTTTTTTTCCACTCACGAAGACGTAACCAACTGAGGAAATGATTGCGTGCAAATGTACGACGCTTATTTTCACTCATGTCACGGTTAGCAACCAAAGCTTCCCACAACTTGATATAAAACAAGAAATCTGAGTCAGCTTCACGGAACAAAGCATGTTTCTGATCGGCCTGCATTTGTTTATCCGCAGGACGTTCACGTGGATCTTGTACCGCTAAAGCAGCGACAATAATCAAGACTTCATTTAATACGCCAAAATGCGCTCCACCCAAAATCATCCGTGCAAGACGTGGGTCGATCGGCATTTTCGCCATTTGCTGACCAATTTTGGTTAAAGCACCATTTTTATTATTCGCATGTTTTGTGCCTTGTTTTGCTTGGTTTTCCGAAGCAACTTGCGGTGCATACGCCGATTTTTCTTTTAAAGCACCTAATTCAATTAACAGCTTACGACCATCATTCACCAAACGATGATCTGGCGGCTCAATAAAATCGAAGTCTTCTAATTCACCAAAGCCCAAACTTTGCATTTGCAAAATAACCGAGGCCAAGTTGGTTCGTTTAATCTCCGGTTCGGTAAATTCAGGACGACTCATAAAGTCTTCTTCTGAATACAGTCGAATACACACACCCGGTGCAATACGACCACAACGACCTTTACGCTGATTTGCTGCCGCCTGTGATACAGCCTCAATTGGTAGACGCTGTACACGTGAGCGATAGTTATAACGGGATATACGTGCAAAGCCACTATCAATTACATAGCGAATATTTGGCACAGTTAAGGCAGTTTCTGCCACGTTGGTGGCAATAATAATCCGTCGCCCACCGCCTGATGGATTAAAGATCTTTTGCTGTTCTGCCAAAGCCAATCGAGCATATAAAGGTAAAACTTCGGTATGTTTTGGCCCAAACTTTTGCAGTGTTTCCTGTAACTCACGTATTTCTTGTTCAGTGCTGGCAAAAATCAAAATGTCGGCATGTTCAGGATGACCTTTTTCCTGTGCATCTTGAAAACATTCTTCTACTGCCGAAACAACGGCACGCGGTAGATTTTCTTCAAAATCATCAAACTCATCGTCATCACTGCCAACAATACTCAGCTCTGAAATCGGACGATAACGGAGTTCTACCGGAAAGCTTCGACCTTCGACTTCAAAAATGGGGGCCCCATTAAAGTAATTCGAGAAGCGATTTACGTCTAATGTCGCGGAAGTAATAATGACTTTGAGATCTTTACGGCGTGGCAAGAGCTGTTTGAGATAGCCCATGATGAAGTCGATATTCAGCGAACGTTCATGCGCTTCATCGATAATAATCGTGTCATATTTATTTAAGAATCGGTCATTGGCCAGTTCAGCCAATAAAATACCGTCGGTCATTAAACGAACAATCGAATCTTGCGAACCTTGTTCATTGAAACGAACTTTAAAGGAGATCGACTCCCCCAGCTTTTCGCCCACTTCTTCTGCAATACGTTGCGAAACACTACGCGCTGCTAGTCGACGGGGTTGAGTATGACCAATCAAACCTGTTAAACCACGACCTGCAAGCATGGCAATTTGAGGCAACTGGGTGGTTTTACCCGAACCCGTTTCACCTGCCACAATAATCACTTGATGCTTTTGAATCGCTTCAATTAGTTTGTCCGCATACTGCGTAACAGGTAAGTCTTGATTTAATTTAATATTGGGAATGCGGGCAATCCGTTCGCGCACTTTCGCATTCGACTTTTCAAACAAATCTTGAAATTTTTCAGGATTGGCTTCTTTGCCTTTTTTCAGCCGACTTAAGCGATGGCGATCACGAACCATGACCAATTGATCGACATTTAACTGACTTGGCACAGATGCATTATCCTAATAATTAAAATAGAACCGAATATTTTACGCTGTATGTAAAAATAGTGAAAGATGAATCTATTTTTTGCGTGCCTGAAACCAATAGGTAAAGCCGAACAGAATAAAATGATAAAAAACTAAAATTGCGGCCAATAGCCAATAATTGCCACATGCTTCAATACTGCCATGTAATGGCTGATAAAATGACACTGTATAGAATATACTCAATGGCACAATTAAAAACATCAATAAAGTGAAAGTGATGATCAAGAAATGATGAACAGATTTTGCTAAGCACAAAAAAATTGAAAATAAAATGCAAATCTACCCAATAAAAATAAATAAAAGAGGTTCATCCGATGAAGAACCATTCATTTCAGCATAATAATTAATTTGATTCGGGCTAGCACCTTGAAATGAAAGCACATTCTTGATTCATCCAGTACAGAATAATAAAGCCACATGCTGACTAGAATAGGCAACTCAAGCCAATCCATTTGAAAGCTTTATACATTAGTTTCAGTGCCATAGAAAATGTAAACGAAACTAAAAACAATAAATATGCTCTGCCCGATCACCCATGTGAACAACCAACCATTATGACAATAAACAATACTGTCATAGATAATTTTTGAAATTGAAGCAGTTTCTATCATTAAAATGATGATGAATTGAAAAATCGCATATAGCCATAATATAACCACATACCAAGCACGTCTAAATGATAGCAACAGTGGGAAAAAAAAGAAGATTCCAACGATTCCCATGCTACTCAATAGCGTAGGATCATCTGATGAAGTTCCTAATAGTTCATTAAAATAGGTCGCTTTTTGAGGTTGCAAGTATTCATAGATACATAAATTTGTACCTGTGTCTTCAACTTTAAGAATACATAGTGATGCAAGTGCAAGACTGAGAATGGCAATGATACGAAAAAATTGACTAAGCACCTGATCAAATCTGGAGTCATTTTATGTTCATGCCATCTTATATGAACAAATTCTATAATTTGAAATATTTTTTATAACTTTTTTAGAGATCACCCTTGAAATCTTATGCCACAAGCATCATGTTGGTTACAGACTTTGAAAAGATGATTTTGTCATTTTACTTTCAACTTTATATGGCATTGATATGGCTTATATCGAATGAAATAATGATAAATAATCGTTATTGCTGAAATAGTTCTGGAGTGTACTAATTCGGATTTTCCGATATTAGTTATGTAAAAATACTATTTCAGCAATAAGAAAAATTTCTGTACCCTATTGGAAATCAAAAACAAACCTCAATCATGGAGACAATGATGAGCTTAATTAATACTGAAGTTAAACCGTTTAAAGCACAAGCATTCCAAAATGGTCAATTCATCGAAGTAACTGAAGCTGATCTTAAAGGTAAATGGTCTGTTGTATTCTTCTACCCAGCTGACTTCACTTTCGTTTGCCCAACTGAACTTGGTGACCTTGCTGACAACTATGCAGAATTCCAAAAACTAGGTGTTGAAATCTACTCAGTTTCTACTGACACTCATTTCACTCACAAAGCTTGGCACGATTCTTCAGAAGAAATCAAAAAAATCCAATACGTAATGGTTGGTGATGCGAACTGGACTCTTGCTAAAAACTTTGACGTATTAATCGAAGCTGACGGTCTTGCTGATCGTGGTACTTTCGTTATCGATCCAGAAGGTAAAATCCAAATCGTTGAAATCAACGCAGGTGGTATCGGTCGTGATGCTCAAGAACTTCTTCGTAAAGTTAAAGCAGCTCAATACGTACACGCTCACCCAGGCGAAGTTTGCCCAGCTAAATGGAAAGAAGGCGACGCAACTCTTGCTCCTTCAATCGACCTAGTTGGTAAAATCTAATCTGTATTAGATTGAACTGATTCAAAAACCACGCTTTTAGCGTGGTTTTTTATGCCTATTATTGGAGAGTATGTACCTCTATATACCCTACGCAGTTCACACTTTATTCCTACAACTTTAACGCTCAAGCACATTCCACATATCTGTAGATATTCATCAAGTTAGAGCTTACACAAATATAATAAAAATGCGCCGCAAACCCGAGTGTCTAGGCTTACATCTTTGCCAGTATTTCAGTATTTTTAACATGAATTTTAGGTCAATTGCTTATTTCAGGAAGATGTAAGCCCATGAAAAAATATTTCGTCTCGATCATTTTAATTTTATGTTCGTTTACAACTTTTGCTGCCGTGAACTGCGAAGGTGAAATTAAAAACCAAAGTATTCGTGAAGATATTAAAGTCAAAAAAAATTGTCAGCTTGAAGGTTTAATTCTTCATGGCAATGTTATTTTAGAAAATGGCGCAAGTGTTGAACTGCATGACAACCATATCAAAGGCAATATTGAATCGAATAAAAATTTTACCAAGATCATTGCCAATCATAACAATATCAGTGGCAATGTCGATTTTACGACAGGGAAAAACATCCAACTCCTCAATAACCAAATTTCAGGCGACCTGAAATTAAAGAAAAATAACGGCAATATTGTTCTAAATAATAATGAAATCGCAGGTAATTTGATTTGTCTTGAAAATGCTTTTTCAATTAATGGCAGTAACAACCAAGTCAAAGGCAATAAATCAGAACAATGCCGTAGTTTTTAACTCCCCCGACACCAACAAGTGAGAATGACGCTTATGGCATTTCTCTGAACTGGCATTATTTTTATCAAATTAGTTGATAAAGAAATGAAAAAAATGTGAGATAAAACATTATTTTTTAACAATTCTGCAATACTCCATGCCCCGAATTTATCTTAATTTCAAATGAGATAAACCTTTAACTGCAGTATGACTATAACAACGCAATAAGGGGGTGGCTTATGACAACAACTGTTGTAACTTCTTGGAAATACAGTTCTTCTTCACGTTACTTAAAAATATTTTATGCGAATGGTTCTGGGGATCTCTTTTATCCAGTTTCACCTTTTATTTATGATAATTTACTTCGATGTAGTGATAAAACGGCATTTGTCCACAAATACTTAGAATATGATCTACATTTTTCACGCGTAAGCTTACAGGGTTAAACCGCTACGAGCTTGGTGCTATAGCAACAGTATTTTTATTAATTAAAAAATATTTTCAATCAAATCAGGGCTGAATGCCCTGATTTCTAGTTGCGCCAAGTCACCATAAAGAGCCCTGCGCCCACATTTAATATCGTACTGATAAAACGGTCATCCGCTTCAACACGTTGGATAAATTCAGCGACCTCATTGGTATGTGATAGCACATTGTCCACGATTAACACGCCACTTTGAACTTGTATCAATTCAGCTAAATATGGCCAATACGCGATATACGCATCACGTTCTGCATCCAATAAAATGAAGTCATAACGCTGATTTAACTGCTGTAAAAAATGCAGCGCATCGCCATGATGAAATTCAATGTATTCGGATAAAGCTAAATTTTCCGCATGCTGTTTAGCTTGTTCGATACGCGCTGCATCAATTTCAATGGTTTCGACTCGCCCTTGTGTAGACTGGGCAGTATCTGCCAACCACAGCGTGGAATAGCCTGTAGATGTTCCAATTTCCAAGATCTGTTTGGCTTGTTTTAAGCGAATTTGCATAGCCAAAAACAGTGCAGACTCAGGCTCAATATTTCGGTAACGCGCAAGTCGGTTATTTTGCGCAGCATCGTGAGCACTAAAGTCTGCATAGAGTTGTTGCATATAGTTTTTAAAATTTGCATCCATGCTCATGATTCTGTCCTTTTGTTATTTCTTTCATATTTAAAGATTAAAGTACTAAATATCTGCTTAGTGGGGTTCTTGGATCAGTTTAAAACGTGGTATTACTTTACCATCAATTTCGACGGTTTCCATAAACATCTCTAAGGGTCTGACCCACATGGAATAGTCGTCATACAAGCACTGATAGACCACAACTTTTTCACGCGTTTCACTGTGTGTTGCAACATGAAAGACTTGATACAACTGACCTTTATAATGCTGATAAATTCCTCGTTTAACCTGCATGCCATTTCCCTAAAATGTTCTCAATACAATAGCATTGACTCTAGCATTCTCTCGCTTAATGCGCGATGAATTCGTTTATTTTTCCACTAATTAACTTGAATTTCTCGATAATGGCCCAATATTGACTGCATTCACATCAGCATATTCTTATGATTTAGAAAGAAATTTAATCATTTGATTTGTAAAACCGATTAATTTTATAAAAACAAACCGTTTCACCTATTTAATGGTTTGTTCTATCATTCTCTCATCAAATAAATTTACTCCTCTGGAG